>CAZTIR010000001.1:0-93955 GCA_964613695.1 uncultured Desulfurococcales archaeon
ATGGTCCCATCGGCAAGGAGCGAGTGGATAAAAGCGTTGCGGTGGGGCTCGACAACTCGGGAAGTGGAAGGGGTGGTTTGTTTCAGGGGCTGGAAATCTCTTTCTGTGTCGTGGTGTGTTTTTGGGTCTACGGGGGCGTGGGTGGGAAAATAGGGGGGTGGTGGTAGTCTAGTGTGTGAGGCTCTGGGGCTATGAATAGGTTTGAGCGTATAATCCTCGAGTATCTGCATACGCTGAAGTGGAGGGAGTTTGTGCTTCGTAGGGGTCGTGCTGCTCTCATCTCCTGTGCTAGCGGCGTCTATCCCGGTTTTGAGAGTCTTGCGGAGCTGTATAGCCTGCTGGGTGGGCTTGCTAAGAGGCTTGAGAGGGAGGGTGAGGGGCTTAGGGGTGGTGATCCGGCTCTCTGGTTCTTTGCGATGAGGTTTGGTGACGTGGAGAGGGCTGCTAGGGAGCTTGCAGCGGCTTCCGTCGAGGTTCGTGCTGCGGCGGAGGCGTGTTGTGAGGGCGGGTTTAACCTAGGGCATGCTCTTAGCGTTACTACTGCCGCGTGGCGTGATACTGTTACAGCGGCTAGTCTCATAGCTCGTAGGTTGAGTGGGGAGGCTTTCTAGCCTCCTCGTGTCTTACCACGCCTCTCCTTAATACCAGGCTTCTCGTGTAGGCTTTAACCCGGGGTCTCCTGGTGGCGGCGAGTGAGCTTGCCGAGCTACTCTGGGCTGAGAAGTACCGGCCCCGTAGCCTAGACGAGATTGTGAACCAGGAGGAGATTGTGAGGAGGCTGAAGAAGTTCGTTGAGGAGAAGAATATGCCCCATTTGCTGTTCGTCGGGCCCCCGGGCACCGGGAAGACTACCGCGGCGCACGCCCTAGCCCACGACCTCTACGGCGAGAACTATAGGCAGTATATGCTCGAGCTTAACGCGAGCGACGAGAGGGGTATCGAGACGATAAGGACTAAGGTGAAGGAGTTCGCTCGTAGCCGTACCCCGCCCGGCGTGCCCTTCAAGATAGTCCTGCTGGACGAGGCCGACAACATGACTGCTGATGCTCAGCAGGCTCTAAGGCGCCTCATGGAGATGTACACTGCTACAACCAGGTTCATACTCATAGCCAACTACCCGAGCAAGATAATCGAGCCCATACAGTCGAGGTGCGCTGTCTTCCGCTTCACGCCGCTCAAGAAGGAGGATGTGGTTGCGAGGCTGAAGTGGATATGCGAGAGGGAGCACTGCGAGTACGACGAGGAGGCTCTGGAGACGATATACGAGATCAGCGAGGGGGACATGAGGAAGGCTATAAACATACTCCAGGCGGCTGCTGCCATAGGGAGGGTGACGGTCGAGAACGTCTACAAGGTTGTTGGGCTAGCGCACCCGAGGGAGATCCGAGAGATTATAATGCTCGCCCTCGACGGCCGCTTCACGGATGCTAGGAAGAAGCTGCGCGAGCTCATGATAAACTATGGGCTCAGCGGCACCGACGTGATCAAGCAGATTCACCGCGAGATATTCGGGTCGGAGCTGAAGCTCCCCGACGAGGTGAAGGTCATGATTGCGGACTACGCGGGCGAGATACAGTATAGGCTAGTCGAGGGCGCCGACGACGAGATACAGCTCAACGCGTTCCTCGCGTGGCTCGCGATGCTGGGCAGGAAGCTGAGGGGCAGGTAGCGCCGGGCCCCCGCAGGCTCTTTACAGGGTGGGCTGGCTGGGCCGCCCCTCCTGGCTTAAAAGGGCGTCGCGGGGTACTCACCGGGTGGGGTCTGGTAGACTGTGGTTTCAAGCGAGCACCTCCCCTGGGTGATCAAGTATAGGCCTAAGTGCATAGAGCCTAAGCCCGGCTGCCCGATGCACGTGGTGGATCAGGAGCAGGCTAAGAAGCTGTTCATACCCTGGCTTCGCCAGTGGCTCTCGGGGAAGCCCCCGGAGAAGAAGGCGGCCCTCTTCTACGGGCCCGCTGGCTGCGGGAAGACTAGTCTCGTGGAGGCGGCGGCCCACGAGTATAACCTCGAGCTTGTGGAGATGAACGCCTCTGATTTCAGGAGGAAGGAGGATATCGAGAGGGTTGCGAAGGTGGCGGCCACCCAGATGAGCCTCTTCGGCCGCAAGAAGATAATACTCCTGGACGAGGTTGACGGCATCTCCGGCACGGCTGATAAAGGCGGGCTGGACGCTGTCCTCCACCTCATCGAGGTTACGAGGCACCCGGTTGTGATGACAGCCAATGATCCGTGGGATCAGAAGCTGCGGCCTCTTAGAGAGGCTAGCCTAATGGTGCCGTTCTACAGGCTTAGCGAGAGGCACATGGTTGAGGTGCTCGCCAGGATATGTAAGCTTGAGAACGTGGAGTGCGAGATGGAGGCTTTGGAGCTGTTGGCCAAGAAGGCTGAGGGCGACCTACGCTCCGCGATCAACGATCTGCAGGCTATCGCGGAGGGCTACGGGAGGGTGACGAAGGATCTCGTGCAGCACCTGGTGGCTAGCAGGGATAGGGAGTACACACCCTACGAGATGCTAGACCACCTCTTCAAGTCGAAGTACGCGTGGCAGGCTAAGAGGGCCGTCAGCCACGCGAACCTAGACTACGAGACGCTCCTCGAGTGGATTAACGAGAACATCGCGGTGGCGTACGACGACCCCGAGGACGTCTGGAGGGCTCACGAGGCCCTAGCGAGGGCCGACCAGTACCTAGGGAGGATTAGGAGGAGCCTAGACTGGAGCCTCCTGAGCTACGTCTTCGACCTAGCGGGCCCCGGCGTGGCGCTGGCGAGGAAGCGTAGCAAGTGGCGCTTCCGCTACAAGTTCCAGTACCCGGAGAAGATCAAGCTAATGGCGCAGACGAAGGAGCAGAGGGAGCTCAGGGAGGCTATAGCAGCCCACCTGGCCCCCAAGCTCCTGGTCTCGAAGACGAGGTTCAGGAGCGAGATACTACCATACCTCCAGATAATATTCAGGTACAACCCGAGGTACGCCGCGAGACTAGCAATAGGCTACAACCTGACCGAGAGGATGGTGAAGTACCTGGCAGGCCCCGCGGCGAGCGAGGTACTCGAGCACATGAGACTACTCCTAATGAGGCTGGAGAAGCCCGAGAAGCCCACCGTAGCCGCTAGGGAAGAGAAGATAACAGCGGCGAGAACAACGGCAACCACAACCCCGACCACCATGGCCGCGCGCACCGCAACAACCCACTCCACCACGAGAACGAGGACGACTAGGACCACCAGGAGGACGGGGACCAGGAGGAGTAGGAGGAGGGGCACGGGCGGCACAGGGAGGCAAAAGACGCTATTCTAGAGGAGGCGCCGCGATAACCCTGTTTTACCGGCTCCTCACTCCTCCCTCACGACAACCTTTGGGAAGTGCTTGTTGAGCCCGGTTCTAGGCACGTAGGCGCCGCCAGCCCATACGGCCCCGCACTTCTCGCACTTCCAGATGCCGACGCTAATCCTCTTGATGTGGCCGCGTGCGCCGCAGAAGGGGCACGGCATGTTCTTCTGCGCGTCGTACCTCCTCTCCATGACCTCCTTCCAGCGCTTCCTCAGAGTCGAGCCGTAGCGGGCTCCGAACCTACCAGCTATGCCGACGACCCTCGTCCTCTTGCCCATTACAGACCCCTGGTCCACGCCTAGAAGGTGACGGTTTTTATAGGAGGCGGGCCGGGTCGGTGATCGAGGGCTTCTTCACCAGGTCAGGCGCGTTAGCATTCTTCAACCCCGGCCCGGGTTTCCTGGAGAAACGCGGGTGGAGGGTTTACCCTCTCTCGCTCTCGCCGCCGCCCTCCATCTCGTAGGTTGGCTCCTCGGCCGCCTCCTCTAACCCCCTCGTCGGCGAGACTATCCTGGCCTCTATGGTCGGCTCTAGTAGCTCGCCCTTCTCTATGATCTCTTTGAGCAGCTTCTCCCTATAGGGCTTGACCCTCTCCTCTAGCACGCGGTGCAACTGCCTCGAGAGGTTTAGAGCCATGCCTACGGCCTTGTTAACCTCGTCCTCGCTCATGTACCCCATTCCCATCATCTGCATGCCGGCTATCCGCGAGTCCTCCGAGACAGCCACCCCGAGCCTCACGTCAGCCACCAGCTCCTCCTCGAAGGAGGGGTCTACGATGAGCCTATCACCTATCTTGGCCACGGTGACCGTGACCACCTGGTGGTTGAGCGGGAGTAGGCTAGCGTAGCGCCCCCTCTCTATGCGGAATGCGTCACCCTCCCTCCTGACCA
The DNA here is from genome assembly GCA_964613695.1 of uncultured Desulfurococcales archaeon. GTDB lineage: Archaea > Thermoproteota > Thermoprotei_A > Sulfolobales > Pyrodictiaceae > Pyrolobus. Next base: position 4,219 of record CAZTIR010000001.1, read on the forward strand.
CCGGCACCCTCGTGGTCATGAGGGCCGCCATCGTGGCCAGCATCGAGGCGTCCAGGAGGTTGCCGGCGTGGTTAAGCACGTAGATGTCGACGTATATCCTCCACACAGCCTCCCCAGGCTCTATCACAAGCCTGTCGAGCGCCACAACCCCAATCTCTCTCAGGGAGCGGTCAACGACCCTCGCTAGCTCGATGGCGTTCTCGTCGGGGGGCCCGGGCTCGAAGACGGGGGAAGCCAGGGGCACGAACTCCGCGTGAACCACTAGTATGCCCTCGTCGGGCGTGTCTGGGAAGGGCTTCGCGATATCCATCTTGACGCCCGCGAGCACCATGGTGTCCCCGAGCTTCACTAGGGCCGAGCCCTCGGCCTTGCCCACGTAGCCGGGCTGCACCTCGATACTCCGGTACTGGTCTAGCCTCCTGCCGTCGAGCCTAGCGCCCCTCTCCAGGAGAGCCTCGATAGTCTTCTTCTCGAGCACCGGGACCACGGGCAGCATCCACGGCGTTACACTCACGGCTGCGGCACCCCCTACGCTGGTGGAAGCTCCGCGTACTTCCTCCTAAGAGCCTCGCGCTGCATCTTGTATATCACCTCTATACCCTTCCTTGCGAGCTCCATAGCCCTCCTAAACTCCTCGCCCGTCAACACCCCGTTGAGCTGCAGTAGCGTCACCCAGCCCAACCCCGGCGCCATGGCTACAGGCATATCGGCCTCGCCGTACTCGTCCTCGAGCTGGTCTATGTCGAGGACCAGGACCCCCTGCACCTTACCCACCGCGACGCCGGCAACCAAGTCCCTCATCTGTATCCCCGCGTCGGCCAACGCCAGGCTAGCCGCTGTGACCGCAGCCGTCCTCGTACCCCCGTCGGCCTCTATAATCTCGATGAACACGTCTATCGTGGTCCTCGGGTAGAGGTTGGTGAAGACCACTGACTCGAGAGCCTCACGTATAACCTTCGAGAGCTCTATCTCGCGCCTCGTCGGCGCAGGGCTCTTCCTCTCGTCGGTCGAGAAGGGCGCCATGTGATACCTGCAGCGTATAAGGGCGCGGTCCGGTAGAGCCATGTGCTTTGGGTGGACCTCGCGGGGGCCGTAGACGGCCGCCATCACCCTAGTCCTGCCGTACTCGACGTAAGCGGAGCCATCCGCGTTGCTGAGCACACCAACCTCCATCCTGATGGGCCTCAGCTCCTCCGGGGCCCTGCCATCGTGGCGTACTATGCGGCCGTCGCTAGTCTTCGTTATCAGCGGCACGGGCGGCTCTCGCTTAGCCACGTCTAACCCCCCGTCTCCTCAACTCCTCCTCGATAAAAGCGCGGACCCGGTCTGTTAAACCGGTGGTGTGCGCCTCCCTCTCAATCTTCTTCACCGCGAGGACGAGCACCTCCTCCACGTCCTTCTCCGGGCATTGTATCAGCACGCGCCCATTCTGCCCCACGACTATGTTGCAGCCGGTGAGGCTCGTCATCATGCTTAGCATGGAGCCCCTCTTGCCTATTATCCTGGGGACTCTGGAGGGCTTAACCTCGACTATGGAGCCGGTGACTATCTTACCCAGCCCCTTGCCCTTCACGGTGAGGTAGGGGTCGTGGGTCCTATCGAAGGACACCACCTTGGCTACGATATAGTCGCCTATCTGGTAGTAGCGTAGGAGGTCGTCCGTGGCGGGGTTGAAGGGCTTGTCCAGAGCCTCCTGCACCGTGAGTATGGCCGTGTAGGGTGAGCGTATGTCAACCTCCCAGTGGGTAACCCCCGCGTCGACAATCAAGCCTATCACAATGTCGCCGGGCTTGGGTATATAGGGGCCCTCGAGGGGTATCACGCCAACCTTATTATCCTGAATGTCCGCGAGGCCGAGTATCGTGGAGTAGAGCTGGTTCCCCCTCTTCTCGACGAATGGAGACGCTGGCTCGACGTCCGGTCCCTCTGCTAGAAGCTGGCCGGGCACCACGACGTCACGATGCTGTACGAATATGCGCGCCACGGTCCACGCACCCCGGCTAGACCACCGACACTATCTTCACATCAACCTCGCCGCGTGTAAGCTTATTCAACCTGTCTATAACCTCCTGCTGCATCCCAGCAGGTATCTCCAGCTCCGCTACAAGACTCCCATCCGTCTTCCAGTCCATGCTCTTAACCTCGCCGAGCCTCTGGAGCTCACCATAGACTCGTGGAGCGTAGGCCGGGGGCACCCGGATCCGGAGGAGGGCGCGGGCGACCTTCAGGGGGAGTATACGCTGAAGAGCCTTGATTATCTGCATCGCCTGCTCCTCAACAGGCTTGAAGGGGTCTACGCCTACCCCAGCCTCCTCCATCGCAGCCTCTATCCTCTGGGGAGGCACCGGTAGCTTAGTGCGCGCGTCCACCGCGTTACGCGCTATGAAGTTGATTATCTGCTTCTTCTTCTGCTCTATAAGCCTCCTCCTCTGCTCCGCCGTCATCTGAATCTCTCCGCGCTTGACTATCTCCACCGCTATCCTCTTCGGATCGTCTGTGCCAAAAACCCTCCTCAACTCCTCGGGGCTGGCCTTCAAAGCCCTCCTAACATCACGGTAGACGTAGTCGCCCACAAGGAGCTCGTCCGGGTCGACCTGCTTGCCCTCGCGCAGCTTCATAGCCGCCTCCGGGTTGACCAGGACCTCGAACCTCTTGCCCCCCACCTCCAGCCTCGCTATGACATGCTCCTGCTCCCTACGCCTACCCATGACGAGGCTCCCGCTACAATAATGGGCTGGTGTAGGGTTTAGACGCTGACTCACACCTTGGCTAGAAGCTTCTCCCGCTCCTCGCGCCCAAGCTTCCTGAAGACGCCGGTCTTGACGTCAGCGACCCCTATCTCTATCAGCTCGGGGCCAGGCTTCTGCTCCGTGCTCTTCATGAGTGCTCTCAACGCTAGAAGTATTGCATCCTCTAGGCTGAGATCCTCGCGGTACTCCTTCTCTAGCACCTCGTAGGCCGGCCCCGAGCCGCTGCCGAGGGCCACCGCCTTGTAGCCAAAGTACTGGCCGCTGGGCTCCGCGACGTAGAGAGCAGGGCCGTTGTCGTCGACACCACCTATTATAATCGCTACCCCGAAGGGCCTAACGCCGCCGAACTGCGTGTAGCTCTGCATCACGTCGCAGACTTGCCTAGTCAGGTACTCTACCGTGATCTTCTCGCCGTATAGGAGCTTGTGGCGTATGGCGACCAGTCTCGCGTAGTCGATCAGTATCCTGCCGTCGCCGCCCAGCCCGACGCTACTAGCCCCGATGTGCTCGTCAACCCTCATTATCTTCTCCATCTGCTCCATGTCGGCCAAGGGGGCCGTCTTCCTCTTCTCGGCTACGAGGACGACACCCTCCCTAACCCTCACGCCTATAGCAGTCCAGCCCCTCCTCACAGCCTCGAAGGCGTACTCCACCTGGAAGAGCCTACCATCCGGCGAGAACATCGCGGTGCTACGATCATACCCCATTACCATTGGTGACTGTGGGAACCCCAAGACTAACTCCCTCAACCCCAGCACCAGCCCACGGAGTTAAAGAAGTGACCCGGCCCACAACCCGCAAGGCAAGAGGCTCGCCACACGCCCCACGAGGGCCCAAAGCTCGCTGCCGGGCGGCGGGGGCTCGGCATCCCCGCTATCCTCACCGCGGGCTAGGCTCGGCGCCTAGCCCGTTCAGCCCTTCTAAGCGTCACCACAGCCCCCGGCCACTATACGCCCCGACCCTCGCCTATACCCTGCGGAGCCTCGCCACGAAACCGCCGCCGCACCTCGCGGTGTCGGGGTATATTCTCTGAGTCTTGGGGAGCCGTGGGCTCCTCTCCCCAATCCAGGGACCCGCGTCCTCGAGCTCGACGAGACCCTCCCCGAGGAGCTTCTCCACGACACCCTCGTTCTCCTCGAGGGTGAGCGTGCACGTAGAGTATACTACCACACCGCCCCTCTTCACTATACCCGCGGCCGCGCGCAGACCCTCGTACTGTAGCCTCGAGAGCCTCTCGACTATACGGGGCCCGCTCTGCTCGAGGAAGAGCCTCGTCTCGGGGCTACGCCCAATACGCCCAATGCTGCTACAATCGGGATCCACTATCGCGGCGTCAGCGCGCCCCACGGGGGGCTTTCTAGCATCACCCTGAATCGGGTCCACCAGGTGGAGCACCCCTTGCCTCGACAGGAGCCTCTTCTCGTCCCACAGCCTCCTGCGCGAGAGGTCGAGAGCTGCTACGTAACCCCGCCTCCTCCACGCCACGTGACCCGCCTTGCCACCCGGGGCGCTGAAGGAGTCTAGCACTACTCCATGAGCGTCTCCCAGCACGTGGGCCACTAGCGCTGCGGAACGATCCTGGATGTAGAAGAGGTTCCCGGGTAGCCTCGCCACGCTACCCGGCGAGACCCTCTTAACCACCAGGACGTCGTCGAGCACGGGGTCCGGCTCGGCTTCGATACCGTGCTTGGAGAGTAGCTTCAGGGCCTCCTCTGCGCTCAGAAGGCTCCTATTGAAGCGTATGTAGATGGGCTGCTCCTCCTGGAAAGCCTTCAACACCGACTCCAGCCTCCCGTAGTCGCCCCCAAGCGCCTCCAAGAGCTTCTCGACGACCCACCTGGGCACGCTGTAGGCCACGGAGAGCCTCTCGACCCTATCACCCAGCCCCCTAACAGCGTCGAGGGGCTCCACGCGGCGGAGGCAGGAGGCGACCCCCTCGTCTAGAAACCTGTAGAGCCTCTCTAGGGGCACGGAGCCGCGGCGGAAGACGGCCTCGTAGGCGGCGACTATGGGGAGCCACCACTCGGGCCTCCCGCCCCTCACGGGGCCACGGTAGCCGCAGAACCTCAGGAGCCTCACTAGGAGCTTATAGTTGCGCAAGACCCCCATGCAGAGGGCGTGGAGGAGTGGGCGGGGCGAGCTCCACACGCGAGACTCTAGTATAGAGCGTACCGAGCGGAAACTCCTCTCAACCCGAGCCGCTACGATGGCGCACTCCCTCTCGACATCAACCAAGCCCCCTATACCCGCCGGGGCTCTGGGCCGAGAGGAGTCCTAACTAGACACTCTCCGGGACCCCGGCGAGAGTATAGGGCCGCCCCGGGCCCCCAGGGCCCCAGGAAGCGCGACCATGACCCGTTGCATCTCCTTCGACGTGTGGGGCACTCTTCTAGACCTACGCCGAGCCTACCACATGATAGCAGAGAGGCTGGCCGAGAGGATGGGCGTGAAACCCGTCGAGGCGTTCGAGGCTCTCCGGAGGGCTGCTAGAGAGGCTAGGGAGGAGAGGAGGCGCGGCGGGTGGAGCGACTGGAGGAGAGGAGCGGCGATTGTGGCCGCGAGGCTGGGGATTAGGGTAGAGGAGCTATACTCCGCGGTCGAGGAGGCGCTGCTCTCCAAGCCCTGGGGGCTCCCTCTCCCAGGCGCCCGCGAGACGCTAGCAAGCCTGAAGAAGGCCGGGTTTAGGGTTGGCGTGCTTGGGAACGTGCTATTCTGGCCGGGTAGCCTGACTAGGCGCATTCTCGCCGAGACAGGGCTGGCCAACAGCATAGACGTCATGCTCTTCGCTGACGAGATAGGATACTCTAAGCCATCGCCCAAGGCCTTCGAGGCTATAGCGGAGGAGCTGGGCTGCAGCATAGACGAGCTCACCCACGTTGGGGATAGGGTGGACGAGGATGTTGCCGGAGCGGTGCTAGCAGGGGCTAGGGGCGTGCTAGCATGGTCCAAGCGCGTCGAGAGACCCGTGTGTATACACGAGAGGCTATGCGCAACACCAGACCTGCTCAGCATTCTGGAGGTGCTAACTACCGGGCGGCATTAGCCGCCGCAACGTTATATCGGGTAAGCCTTGCACACTCTTTCAAAAGCTTCACGAGCTTAATCCTCCCGTGCATCGCAGCAGCTCTCTTGACTATACACTCCGCTATCTTCTGAGCCTCCTCGCCCCTTAGGCTCGTGAGGCGCGTGAGATAAGCGCTCACCTCCGCGACAACACCCTCAAAGCTATAACCATTGTTGATGGGACCCAAGTGCACATTATTATCCCGATCCTCAAGCTCGTAGAAGTACCTGTTGCTCCTCATCACCACGCGTATGTACGCGTTCGGGCCTACACCCCCCACGCTCTCCAACTCGCCCAGAGTATCGGCTAGCTTCTTCACGTCACTGGCTATGTCGCGAACCCGTCTCTCAATCACCTCTCCGTGCTCTCTACGCGAGAGCTTCTCGAGAGCGTTTACAATCTCCTTGAGCTTGCCGATGTCATACTTTACCTTTCTACTCGTCCCGTTTGAACGATAATAGTCGAGATAGTAGAAGATGCTGGGCACGCCGGAGGGGAGCACTACGAGCTTTACGAGCCCCTTGTCCATCAGCATCTTAAGACCTCTTAGAGTATCCTCATCAAGCTTCTCGATAACAGCGGCCTCAAGCACCTTCCTAACGGCATCACTTAGACGACATTCGACGCTACTCTCATCCACCTTCCGCTTCACTAGCTCTGTTAGACGCTCCTTTGCTTTACGCCTCAACTCGTTCTCGTCGAACGCGTCTAAACCTGCAAGAACCCTCTTCACGTCTTCGACTAGAGTGTCGTAGTTTACATTTAGGCTGCACCTAAGTATATCGCCTAGCCTCTTCTCCTTCGCCTCCCTGAAGATGATGTGGGTGAGGAAGAGCCCATGAGCCTTCAGTACCAGCTCGTGCACTATACTCCGCGCGTTATGACCGGGTGGGAGGTTTGCGAGTAGGTTATTGAGGCGCTCTATCATCTTGACCGCGCAATCCTCTATGCTCGCACACGTATCTTCACTACTATTCGAGTTCGTCTGCATAGTCCTGATCCGGTACTATCCTAGCACAAGCGCCACAAAATAAGCGTTAAGACTCGTGTGCTAAAGGCTATTTCTAGCCCTTACGCGACTGTATCTCCCTACACAACTCTTCTAGAGCGTATAGTAGTGTCTTGACCGCTATGAGCACGTCCCTGGCGTCGACGTGCTCTAGGCGCGTGTGGGATAGCCTCGAGTCGCCGGGGCCGTAGGCCGCTATGCTCCTCGCCACACCCGCGAGTATGTTCATGTCGCTGGTGCCGTGCTTGAGCAGAAGCCTTGGCTTCCGGCCCTGTCTCAGAAGGCCTCTTATCAGGGCGCGTGGCACGGGGTCGTTCGGCTTGACTCTCACGCCGGGCGTGTAGCCTAGGGCCTCTACGCTGCAGTCGCTGGGGAGCCCCTCGGTGAGCCAGGCTAGGGCCTTCTCCCTGTCGACCCCGGGCGGTAGCCTCACGTCGAGGTATGCTACCGCCTCCTCTGGGAGCTTGTTGGGGTAGTCGCCAGCCCTCATTATCGTGGCTACCGCTGTTATCTCGTTGAAGCCTCTCCCGTTGCGCCCCCTCAGCTTCACATAATAGTCTATGAGCTTCTCGAGGGCAGAGTCGGCCTCCCAGGGGCTGGCCCCGTGGCCGCCCGCACCCCTGCAAACCACCCTACTCGGCATGGAGCCGCGGTAGCCTATCACGACGCCGTCTGTGCCGCTGGGCTCGCCTATCACGATATACTCTGGATGGGGGCCCTTCTCGACGAGGTGCCAGGCTCCCCTAGAGTCGCCCTCCTCGGCTACCACACCCCCGCCCCAGACGGTGCAGGGCCCCTCGTAGAGCGCGGCTGCGTATATCATCGCTAGGAGCGGGGCGCGTGCATCGACAGCGCCCCTGCCCCAGACGACCGTGCCCTCTACGCGCACGGGCAGCTCGCCCGGCACCGTGTCGAGGTGGCTGACGAGCATCACCTGGGGGTCGCCCTCGCCGCTCACAACGAAGTAGTTGCCGGCCTCGTCGATCACCCTCCTGGCCCCCAGCTCCTCCACTATCTCGTCGAGAACCGGGTGGAGCCTAGTCTCGTGACCCGTGGGGGCATAGACCGAGACCAGCATCCGGAGGTGCTCCACAACCTTCTCGAGAGGTGGCAGCTCTACCCCCAAAGCTCTAACCCGGAGCCAGGGCCCCGCGCGGGCCCGTTTATACCAGGGGCGGGGCTCGGACGGTGGTCGGTGTCCTCATCGGAGAGCCTCGGGGCTGGTAGAGCTTCTCCACCGCCCCAGGCTCCTAGACCACCTCTAGCCCCTCTTTACCCGCTATCGTCTTGAAGCGCTGCGCGTCATCAAACATGTATATGTTGTTGAAGAGCACGTATACGGTCTCGGAGCCCTTCTCGCATAAGCTCCTCACCCTCTTGGCGAGCTCGGCGAGATCCTCGTCGGTGTACCTGTACCTGTAGTTGACCTCCCTGCCGCCTAGCCCGTGGAGGCGTATGTAGGAGACCTTCCCGACCACCGCCGGCCACCTTCGCAGCAGGTCTACCGCGTGTATCACGCCGGTCTCCTCGACGACCCTAGCCACGGCCTCTGGGTGCTCGTGCCAGGTGCCCCTAGGCTCCCATGCTATCAGCCCACTCCACGCCTTGCCCGCCTCGCGGAAGAAGCGGATAGCGTTCTCGAGGTTCTCCTCGCTGTACCCGAAGCTTGGCGGAGTCTGGACCACTATCACGGTGGCTCCTAGAGCCTCGGCGGCCTCGACGGTCCTCCTCCACGCCTCTAGGTTCTCTGGGGTTGGTCTCAGGTTGCCGTATCTATCCTCCTTGCCGGGCTCCGGCTTCAAACCAGCCTTCCTCCAAGTGGGGCTCGTGGGCGGGTGTGTGACAACCTGCCAGGCTTTCATGGTGAACTCGAAGTCTTGTGGTGCTTCACGCCTCCACTTCTCGAGGGTCTCTAGGCTGGGGAGCTTGTAGAAGGTCTGCTGCACCTCGACGAGCTTGAAGACCTCGTAGTATTTTCTACGCGAGCGTGGGAAGCCGCAGCACCCCACCTTCACCAGGCACAAAACGTGCTCACCTGTGAAGCCTCCTTATGTTGACCAGCCTCACCTCGTCGAGGTCTATGAGCCTCTGTTTCACCTCCTCGGGGGAGGCGTTAGCCTTGCTAAAGTCGGCCACTATGACGCACTCGGCGTACTCGCCCCTCTTCACGGCGGCGCACTGGGTGGTCAACTGGTCTACCCCCATCTTCGCGAGCTCCGCCGACACCTTGGCCAGCGCGCCGGGCTCGTCCTTGAGCTCAAGGTATATCTCGTAGACGTGGGCGACGGGGGCTAGGACGGGGGAGAGGACTATCTCCCTCTTATCCGGGTCGGCGACGAGGATGAGGTGCATACCCTCAACTATGTTGAGGGCGTCGCGGACAACCATGGGTATTGTTATGCGGCCCTTGCTGTCGACCCGCACAATCTCTGTTATCTTCAAAGCCCGGTGCCCCGGGTTACTGTAGGCCCAAGAGCAAGGGTTAATCATAGTAGGTGCGTGGTAGCAGGGGGAGGAGCTTGTGGAGCAGGCGGACGAGGCGACGATAACAGTCCTTGTCGACAACTTCTCACTAGTGGATGATGCTCACACCGAGTACGGTCTCTCCATACACATAGAGGTGGAGGGTAGGGGCCGCAGGCATAGCATACTCTTCGACACGAGCGGCTCGCCGTGGGCACTACTCCACAACGCCAAGCTCCTGGGCATCGACCTAACCAGCGTGGAGTACGTGATAATCTCCCACATGCACCGCGACCACTACTACGCGTTGAGGAGCCTCTGGGGCCTCCTCCACCCCAAGCTAGTCTACCTGCCGGAGCCGATAGGCGTCTCTAACCGCGTATACGAGGTGCTGGAGAAGGGTAGGGTAGAGGAGACTAGCGTTGTACGAGGCCGCGTGGTGGTAGCGCCTGGAGTAGAGGTCTTCGGCCCCGTGGCTTCGAGCGGCGAGGTCTCGGTGCTCGTCGAGGCAGGCGGCCGGAGAGCACTGCTCGTGGCCTGCGGCCACGCCCCGTTACGCCACATAATCTACTGGTCGAGGAGGAACGCGTTCGACGTGGTTATGGGGGGTTTTCACCTCAAGAACGGTGGGAGGCGTAGGATAGAGGAGGTTTACGAAGCCTTATGGGATAGGGCGTCGCTGGTGGTCGGGCTCCACTGTAGCCACTGGGGCTCCTGGCTCCTGAAACCACTACTAGGCTCCAGGTACGTGGAGGGCGGGGTTGGCCTCAGGATTGTTCTTTCTCGGTCTTCTCTCCACCTCCACCCTCAACCCTCTCTATAATCTTCTCCGCGATGGCGAGGAACGCCTTTGAGGCAGGAGAGTCTGGGTACTCGACGAAGAAGGGCTTACCCTCGTCATTCGCCTTTGATATCCTCGGGTCTATCGGTATCTCGCCTAGGAAGGGTACACCCATCTCCTCTGCAATCCTCCTCCCGGCCCCCCTGCCGAAGATATAGTGGCGGCTGCCATCCGGGCACTCGAAGTAGCTCATGTTCTCGATTATGCCTATGATGGGTATGTTTAGGCGCCTGGCGAAGGTGACAGCCTTCTTCACGACTATGCGGGAGACGTCGGAGGGTATCGTGACTATTATCGAGCCCGTGAGGTTCGGGATGAGCTGGGCTATTGTGAGCTGCTCGTCTCCGGTGCCCGGCGGCAGGTCTACTAGCAGGTAGTCGAGATCGCCCCAGAACGTGTAGGCTAGCAGCTCTCGAATAGCAGCCGTCTTCAGAGGCCCCCTCCATATGACGGCCTGCTCCTCGCTCTCGAGGAGGAAGTCGACGGAGACGACCTTCACGCCTAGAGGCCCGTCCACCGGTAGTAGGCTACCATCGGGCAGCGCGTACATCCGCTTACCGTGGACGCCGAGCATCTTCGGTATAGAGGGGCCGTGTATGTCGGCATCGAACACGGCCACCTTTCTACCCTTAAGGGCGAGTGCCATAGCCAGGCTAGCAGTGACGAAAGACTTGCCGACACCACCCTTCCCGCTCAAGATGACCAGCTTGTACTTAATGTTCTTCATCTTCTCTGCTATCAGCTTCTGCTGCTCTATAGCCCTCTTGACTGCCTCCGCGCGCGGGTTTGGCGTATGTTGTTGCGCCTGGGACAGAGCCCCACACCCTAATCCCAGTGGGGAGGCTGGAGCCGGTTATTACGAGAAGCGTGGGAGGCTCAAACCCGGGTAGCCCAGGCGCTAGGGTATCATATGGTGCTTGGTTAGGCGGAGCAGCGGTATGAACGGTTGGGGTACACTACTCCTCTGCTCCCCCACCGCGACCAGCGCCACCACGCCAGCCACCTGTGCTCCCACTCTGGCTATGCTCGTCGCCAGCGCTTTTATCGTGCGACCGGATTGTACTAGATCGTCGACTATGAGCACAGAGTCCCTCCTGCCTATGAGCCTGCGCGGCACATAGTACGTTATCGTGGCGCGCAGCGAGGGCTCGGCTACGATAGCCTCTATGTAGTCCTCGTATGGGCTCTCCTTACTCCTCCTCGCGACCACGAGGGGCACCTCTAGGAGCGAGGCTATTAGTGTCGCAAATGGTATGCCGTTAGCCTCGGGCGTCAGTATCTTGGTTATCCTCCTGCCGGCCAGCTTCGCGACAGCATAGTGGGCGGCCAGCTTGAGGAGCACGGGATCGCTGGTTATACCGGAGATGTCTATGTAGCCGTCGTTAAGGCTCTTAATCCTGCTCGCGAGCAACCCGCTTATACTAAACCTCTCTCGTATACTCCGCACTATCCTCACAGCGTGCTCGAGGCTCGGGACAGTCTGGCCCTTAACGTATCTGCATAGTACGCTCTCAGAGATGCCAGTTATCTGGGACAACTCGCGGTAGGAGAGGTTGCGTTTCAATAACCGTAAAAGCTCTATAGCGTGGAGACGGAGCTTCATTGCATCGTATTTAGACAAGCCGTGCATCAAGTACAGCCTCCTCTTTTAATCAGGCGATGCTACCGGGCTAATAGAGGGGGATGACTGGGGTTTTAAGGGCTGAGGAGTGATGCGAGAACCCACGCGAGGACCCCCTGCCCCATCGCCACGGGTTGTGCACGAGCTCGGCAAGATAATCGGCTATGAGAACGCGTTGTACGCCCTCTCCCTCTCCCTCGTCCGCGACGAGCCGCACATCAAGATAGTGGTGTGTGAGGGTGGCGAGAGGAGGGTCTCCCTCCTCTACCGCTACACACCACCCGTCCTCGGCGGGGATGACGCGTTGAGGCTTATCGGGGTGTGCGTCGAGGGGCTTGGAGAGGTGCCCGATGAGGTTAAGAGCCTGCCCGCCGAGGATATATTGTATTACCGTTCTGGCAACCACATATGGGTTGTTGTGGTAGATGAGCCAGACCCGGATAGGGCTTTGCAGCTCGTCTCGAGGTTCTGCAGGGGGCGTGGGAGCCCCTCTCGCATCGAGACCGGTCTGGAGTTGAATGAGGTGTGTTGAGTGTGGGGCTGCGTGTACGCTTCCCGCGGCGCCTCACCGACGACGAGTTCCAGGAGATGCTGGAGATAGCGGATTATAGAGGCTTTGAGAACGGGTACCGCGTCTTCGAGATAAACCCGGTTAAGTTGAAGAAGGCTGGCCTGACGCTACGCGAGGCTCTAGCGCTGGTGGATAGCCTGGGTGGCGAGGTTGAGGAGGGTCTGGCTCTGGACGCGTTGGAGAGGGTTGCTAGGCTAACGGTTGAGGATGGCGAGTATGTGCTACGCTCTAGGGAGAGGCTTCTCGAGTATCTCGCAGAGTTCAGCCCGGATGTGAGATACTCTAGGGCGCGCAGGGGCTTTGTTATCAAGCCCTACGTGCTCCTAGACGTCGTCGAGAAGCTTGAGAAGAGCGGGTTCCGTGTGGAGGATGAGACTGGTCTACTCAAACCCAAGCCCATAGGCGATGATGTCAGGCTGCTTGTGGAGCTTAGGCCCTATCAGGTTGAGGCTCTCGAGGCGTGGAGGAGGAACAAGTATAGGGGTGTTATAGCGCTGCCCACGGGCGCCGGTAAGACGATTGTAGCGTTGGCGGCTATCGCCGAGCTGAAGGCCCCGACGCTGATAGTCGTGTATACCCGGGAGCAGCTCAAACAGTGGATTGAGAAGATTAAGAGCGTGTTAAGCATACCGGCTTGGGATGTTGGAGCCTACTACGGCGAGGAGAAGAGGCTCGCACCGGTGACTGTCACGACCTACCAGACGGCCTGGAGGAGGGTGGAGGAGCTTAGGGATAGGTTCTCGCTCCTCATAGTGGATGAGGCTCACCACCTGCCCGCCGAGAAGTTTAGGCTGATAGCCGAGAATATTCTCGCACCCTACCGCATGGGTTTATCAGCTACACCGGAGAGGGAGGATGGGCTCCACACCGAACTGTTTAGGTTGATGGGGGGCCTCGTCTACAGGAAGAGTGCCTCCGAGCTCGCGGAGCAGGGGTTCCTAGCGAGCTACAGGATTGTTGTGAAGTATGTCACGCTCACACCGAAAGAGGCTCAGAGGTATCGCGAGCTGCGCAAGCTATACTCTGAGCTCGCGGGGGGCAGGGATGTGAACGAGTTGATCAAGCTAGCCGCGGCTGGGGATGAGAGGGCATCAAAGGCGCTGAAGGTCCTCAACGAGATGAGGAAGATTGTGGCTAATGCAGAGAATAAGCTGAAGCTCGCGAAGAAGATAGCGGAGGAGGAGGTTGCTAAAGGCTCCAAGGTCATAATTTTCACGCAGTACGTGGAGCAGGCTAAGAAGCTTGGGGTGATGCTGGGGGCCCCGGTGATTACAGGGAAGACTGAGAAGTTTAAACGCGATCTAGCACTCCAGTTGTTCAAGACCGGGCGTGCCAAGATACTGGTAGTCACTACTGTCGGCGACGAGGGCCTAGACATCCCGGATGCTAACGTGGGTATTATGTTATCGAGCCCCGCGTCTAGACGCCAGTTTATACAGAGGCTGGGACGCCTCCTCAGACCCGCCCCCGGCAAGAAGGAGGCGATCCTCTACGAGATTGTTGTGAAGGGCACCCTCGAGGAGGCTAAGGCGAGAAAGCACTTCTTCACCGTTATGTGATGTTCTCGAACCCGACGAGTATTGTTATAAGCTCGTGTTTTCGCGCTACACTTGTGCGGAGCGGTGGACCGGATGGCTACTGGCGACCTGAAGCTGTACCTGCTCGAGAATGTTGAAGGGGATATAGTGTACGCGACTACGCTAGCCCCTCTACGCCTAGGCGGGCTGTCCAACCCCAATATGGGCTCTATTTCGCTCACGCTGCCGGCCCCGAGAGAGGCCGTCATTAACCGGGTGCTGCTCGAGATGGGTATTGTGAGTAGGGAGTATCCGGAGAGGATGAGGTGGAGGCTCTGGTTTGACGGTATAGCCGTGTCGCGCGAGTATAGGCCCAAGAGTATAGCAGAGTTGGGTCACGATGAGGGCTACTACTCCAAAGCAGTGTTCGACATAACGCCGATATTCGACAAGAGTAGGGATGTGCACGAGATCACCGTGGCCTATGAGGGAAGCAACCCCATCACAGTAGAGCATGTTGGCATGCTCTCGGTGTACAGGGTGCCGGATAGCCGGATTAGCTACGCTTTCCTCAGCGGAGCCCTCGCGCTGAGACCCGGCGAGACTTACAGGATTGGCGTGCGTGTCTCGAAGCTGGAGGAGGCTACGCAAGCCACCTTTAGGACTATCATCTCGCTACCGGGTAAAGACTCGAGCGTCGAGATACAGGTGAACTCGGTATCCAAGAGGGTTATCGAGGGTAGGATGGGGGTTGAGGAGGTGCTTATGGACGATATACCGGTGGCTGATGCTTACACGATACAAGTGGCCCACACTCACGGCTCTAAACCCCTCAAGATATCCACGATGATTGTGGCCGTCGCCCAGAGGATACTCCCGGATATCGTGTTCCGGAGTGTAGAGAGGCTCGAGGATAGGGTGAGGGTTAGGCTCGCGAACAGCGGGGCCAGTAAGCCCGAGCGTGTAATGCTGCTCGTCATAGTGCCCGGCGAGCATATCGAGAGGGTTGAGGTGGAGCCGCTGGAGCCTGGAGAGGAGCGAGAGGTTGAGGTCAAGGCGCCTAAGGGTAAGAGGGTGACGCTGAGAGTAGTCTGGGTGAAGCATGGTAAGCCTTATCAGCGTGAGGTTAGGGCCTAGCCTGTTAGCAGGGGTGACGATTTACTCCCGGACCGATGGGTGAGGACAACTTACCCGCCTGACCCCTCCTCGACGGGCTCCACTACCAGCACGGGTCCTTCTTTGCCCACAACTCTCACCCTCTGACCCGGTTTTATCACACCCCTGGCGCTGCGAGCCTCCCAGTACTCGCCCTCGATCTTAACGAAGCCCGTCTTATCCGGCGTTATCTCGTCTATAGCATAGCCCGTCTTGCCTATGGGTGTGGGTGTGGTGGCGACAGGCTTGCGTATGGTCTTAACCACCTTGTAGGCTATCACGACGGTTAGCATCGCGAAGAACGCGCCTATGCCGCCCAGCGTATAGGCCAGTGTCTTCACATACTCGCGGGCCACTAGTAGGTTCGGCGAGAGTGGTAGGAGGGCTGCGCCGAGAACCAGCATCACTATGCCGGTCACCCCTACGATGCCGAAGCCCGGTATTACTGTGAGCTCGAGCGCGAGTAGTATAGCCCCCAGTATCACCAGGAGTGCCGCCAACGCGTTGATGTTGTAGCCTAGGCCTAGTAGTGCTAGCAGGAGGAGTAGGAGGCCCAGGGGTAGGCTATGCCAGTGCCCTAAGAGCACGGAGAATATGACTATGAGCGAGCCTATCGAGAAGAGGAGGCTTGCTATCGTAGGGTCTGAGAGCACACGCACAATCCTATACCGGAGGGGCATCCTATACTCCACTACGCGGCCGTCGACACGTATCACCACCTCCTCGCCGTTTAGGAGGCGTGCGCGAGACCCGTTAACCTCTGCTAGGAGCTCGGAGAGACTCCTAGCAACCCCGTTTATAACGTGGTATCTGGCGGCCTCCTCTCCATCAAGGTTCAGGTTCTTTAGGATGAAGAGCCTTGCAGCCGTATAGTTGCGGTTGAAGGCCTTGCAGTGAACCTCCACTATCTTGAGCAACGTGTTCACAATCTTACTATAGTTGACCGGGCGGATTCCCTCCGGCGTCACTATAACCGGTTGCATCGACCCTATTACCGTATAGGGCGCTGCATAGGCGAGGGGGCTCGAGAGCAGTATAAGAGTGCCAGCGGAGACGGCCCACTGGCCCCCCGCATACGCTATCACCGGCACCCCGCTCTCATCGATATAGCGTACTATCCGGAGGCTCGCATCCAGGTAGCCGCCGGGCGTGTCGAGGTAGATTACTAGCGGGTAGTGGAGCGCTCTAGCATAGTCCAGCGCCTCTCTAACATAGCCCGCGACGCTGTTATCGATAGCACCCTCCACTCTTACGAGCACAACACCAGGCCCCCACACGCTAGCAGCGTGGGCGGCGCGCAAGATACACAGCAGCGTGACGAGCAGTACGAGCGCCGCGGCTCTCCTCAGCGTTGCTCTCCACCCTCCACCCTCCTAGCCCCAGCAACGCCCATCGCCGCGGCTATACTTGGTGCTATACCCAGAGCCTCCAAGGGCATTATGAGAACCATGTTCCTCTCCCTAGCCACCTGTATCACCGTCTGCAGCTCCCTAAGCCTAAGGGCTATGGGGTGCTCCTCATAGACCCGCGCCGCCTCGGCCATTATCTTCGCTGCTTGCCTCTCACCCTCAGCCTCTATAACTCGAGCCCGCCTAAGCCTCTCAGCCTCAGCTTGTAGAGCCATAGCCCGTAGGAGTGACTCGGGGAGCTTAACCTGCTTGAGGGTGACTGCTGTAACCTTAATGCCCCAAGGATCTGTAACCTCGTCGAGTATCTTCTGGAGCCTCTTGTTTATCTCCTCTCGCTTCGTTAGAAGATCGTCCAGCTCAACCTGCCCTATTATATCGCGTAGCGTGGTCTGAGCATACAACATAACCGCGTAGTGATAGTTAGCTACGTTCAGGACGGCCTTCACGGGGTCGAAGACGCGGTAATACACCACGGCGTCCACCTCAACGGTCACGTTATCCTTTGTTATAATTTCCTGCGCGGGAACATCGACCGTGCGGACACGAAGATCTACAATCCTCACACTATCCACGAATGGTATCACGAAGATGATGCCAGGGCCCTTGACGCCGACAAGCCTACCAAGCCTAAACACGACGGCGCGCTCATACTCGGGTATGACTCGTATACTCGCGGCTAGGAGCGCCAACCCCACGAGGACGAGTAGTAGCAAGAGTATTATCTCGAGCAAATAGCTACACACCCTCCACGATGATAACCCACTCAGCTGCCTAGATATTCCGTTATGCTCTTCTGACCCTTCATCAAGCCTATAACCTCGCGTAGCGTTAGACCCTTATCCACGAGCTCAGGGTCTATGCGTAGACGCCCCCCATCAGTCACGGGGCAGGAGCTGGGGTCTATGAAGCGCCACTCCTCCCCCGCATACTTAACCGCTATCATCACCCGGCCTCCGGCACGCCTGGCAAACTCTCTAAGCCTCTCAATCTTCTCACCCTCAACGTAGATAGTCTCGCGCTTGGCCCGGTACTTGACCTCTAGGACTAGGATAGAGCCCCTATACATGGCAACTACATCGGGGTAGACTATCCTCTTTGCCCGGGCGCCGCTAGCAGGGCCTCTTATAGCGGCTAGCCCGGCCTCCCAGAACTTGAGCACAAGGTCACGTTCCTTGTCAAAACCCTTCCTCTGCACTCTCGTCGGCAAAACTCAGCCCATTATATTCACGCGGATGGCAATACCATATTTCTCCTCGAGCTTGCGCAGCTTCCTAATCTTCTTCATCATGGTCTTCGCTGCCATGCGCGGCACGTTGACTACTACAACACCCTCCTCGTTAACCTCTACCTCGGCACCCGGTATTAGTCTCTCGATAAGCCTCTTCACACGATCCTCAAGGGTGTCCATCTTCACCCTCTTGACGGGCACGACCACCCTCTGCTCGCCGAACGTGTATATCTCGTAGACGAGCTCGCCAGTCATGAAGTCTATGACCTCTACGACCGGCCGCGCTAGCTCGGCTTCACGCAACCCCGTTGGCAGCTTAACCGTCATCCTGAGCGTGTAGACTGTCTCCACCTGACCCTTGTTTATGAATATCACGGTGTCGATTATGCTTGGGAGGAGGCCAATGTCCACTCTATGCAGGAACCTTTGTATAGCATCGATAGGCGTTGTCGCGTGCACGACACCGATCATGCCTATGCCTGCCAGCCTAAGGTCGATGTATAGCTTGAAGTCCTCATCTGTCCTCAGCTCGTCGAAGACCGTGTAGTCGGGGCGGCTTAGCAGGAGTATATCGTGCAGCTCCCCGAGGGACGCATAGTGTTTAGAGTATTGGGTTACCTCGGGGGGTAGCCTCATATCCCTAGGCGACTCTATCGTCTTCACTATCTTGCCCCTCCTCGCATAGTACTCGGCGAGGGCTTGAGCGAAGGTGGTCTTGCCGGCGCCGGGCGCACCCGCTATCAGTATACCCTCGGCGCGCTCCTCAAGCCTCTTGAGGAGCTTGGGAGGCAGGTTGTAGTCCTCGAGGGATAGCCTCGCCACCGGCCTGACTATCGTTATCTCCCACGCCTCGCTGAGCGGGGGCCTCGTTATCACAACGCGATAGTCTCCAAGCTGTACTATGGTTGAGCCAGCCCTATCAATCTCTATGAAGCCGTCCTCCCTCCTCTTAGCCGCCTCTACAATCTCGCGTGCAATCTCCTCAAGCTCCTCTCTCGTCAGAGGCTTCTCGTCCAGGTCGACTAGCTTCCAGTCGCCTGGCCTACCCCGCTTAGCCCTGGGCACCACCCCCTCCTTGAGATGGACGCTCATCGTGTTCTTGTCGAAGAACTTCTCTATGCTAACCTCCTCCTTCTCCCTGGGCGGTATGTAGATGACCGGCACGCCTATGGCCTCGGCTACGAGAGCCTGAATCCTATCAGATGTTATGAGGGTAGCTCCTATCTCTGCAGCGTACTCGCGGATAAGAGCGTCTATAGCCCCCTTCTTCGCGGCCTCTATCTCGTTGGGCGTGGGCCTCCTGCCGCCAACCTCGAACTCTATCAGCCCCTGCTCCGCGAGACGACGCAGCTCGGAGACCTCGCGTAAGCCCGCGAAGCCTATCGCCTTACCGGAGTTAGCCTGGTGCTCCAGCTCGGCTATGACCGCGCGGTGTATCACTATCTTGCCCCTTATCTTCCCCTGCCTTACAAGCTGCGATACGAGGCCTTCTATCAGCACGCTAGTGTCGGGCACATACACCTCCTGCGCCGGTGTGTAGTAGTACACGGTCTGCTACCCTCTCCCCCACCGTACTACATTATGCACGCGCCACCCCTATTATCGAAACTCTATCTCCGTCTAAGGAAGAATAGGAATCTGTGTCTCCTCCTACCCTCTTCACGCTCCCGCGCCTCCCCGGTCTCCCGGTGAGCCTCTGCACCCGTTTCCGCTGGCTGCTCGGCACGCTGCTCCTCGGCGCGTTCTTCTCTAGCAGCCTCCTCTCTAGCCTTCCTAACAGCCTCCTGAGCCAGCCTATGCAGCGTCTCGTCTACAGAGGGGTCTACGAGGTATATGCTGTAGAGGAGCCCCCTCTCGAAAGAGGCTAGTGCCTTCAATCCCTCCTCGTCGACCATCCTCTCTGAGTCCTTCTTTACGAGGACGGCTACGAGCATACCATCGTGGGCGACGAGCTTTCCCCTAATCTCGTTGAGCCTGTCATTGACGAACGCTACGATAGTCTTATCGCTATGCTCCTTGCTGATCTCTACGAGCTTCTCGATAAGCTTCGGCACCTCACGAGGCTCTATAGCACCGCTCTCGGCCAGAGTCCCTTTAAGCACTATAACAGCGTCGAAAACCGCGCTATCCAGCCTCTCTAGTATATTCTCGCTCGAAGCCACCATCTCGACTCCAGCGACCACACCCGCTGCTGGCGCAGCACGCTCTGTTGCAACTACTTCGACCTCCTCGCTAGGCTTGGCCCCGGCTGTCTCCTCCCTAGAGGGTAGGGGTACTGTCGGTAGTGGAGCTGTAGGCGCCTCCTCAGCCCTCTCTGGCGCCCTCTCCGCTGCCACCTTAGGGGCTGTTATCTCGCGGTATAGGCTCTCTGCAGACTCTACGATTTTCCTAGCCTCTCCAGCCTCTATCCGGGCTCGCGAATTATACTCGAGGTCTATCTTGACCTTCTCCTCGTCGAGTTGTATGATCTCGGCGAACCCCCTACAATTCTTAAGCCACTTGCTCGTAACCAGGATGAGGGCGTCAGAGGAGTATAGTCTGCGCGGGACCTCAACCTCCACCCCGACTATGTCGCCGTTCAGCATCTCGATCGAGCCCGAGAGCCTCTCATCACCACATACAATGTCGAACTCGACTCTGCCAGTGAAACGCTTCTCCATAAGCTCTTTCAACAGCTCCACACTACTCTTCTCATCGGCGCGTACGAAGCCCACCGTTACGCCTCGGGAGATAAATGGCATCCCCACTTCTCCGTAAAGACACACGCATAGCGAGGAGTATAATAGTTAGTGAGTAGGCCGGAGTCTAGAATATGCGACGGGGTGATGAGCAGGCTAGAAGCTTAGCACCAGCGGTGCTGAGGCAGGCTACACTGACCAGGCGCGCGCTAGAGGAGCGTACCCTTGGTCGATGGGCTCTCGCCGCTCGACATGGCCTCTCTGAGCGCGAAACCGACTGCCTTGAACACCGCCTCCGCCTTGTGGTGGTCGTTGCTACCGTACAATATGCCCGCGTGTAGCGTGAACCTTGCCTCGAGAGCGAGCGTGCGGAGGAAATGCTCTATATTCTCGAGCGCGAGGCCCCCTATCTCGCTCCTCGACCACCGGAACCCCCTCGCTACGAAATACGGGCGCCGAGCCAGGTCTACAACCGCATACGCCAACGCCTCGTCCATGGGTATGAGAGCGTACCCGAACCTCTTCAACCCCTCCCTAGAGCCCAGCATCTCGTCCATCGCGCGCCCCAACGCTATACCGACATCCTCTACTACGTGGTGGTCGTCCACGTGCTTCACCTCCTCAACCTCCAGCTCGACGTCGAGCTTCGCGTAGCGCACTAGAGTCTCGAGCATGTGGTTGAAGAAGGGTATACCCGTGTCGCCTCTCAGGCTACCGCCGCCCCTCTCGACGCACACTCTCACCCTAGTCTCTCTCGTAGCCCTCTCGAAGCATGCCAATCAGTTTCACCAGAGTGTCACCCTACGACACAATGCTATACGACGGTTACCACGGGTGCTACGAGTTGAAGATGAGGATGAGCCTTAGTATAGAAGAGTGGGCGCGGTACACGCTACGCAAAAAGAAGTTCATTACAGTGCAGGAGGTTGCGAGGATGCTTGGCATAAGCACAAAGACTGCTGGGAAGCTCTTAAAGCGTCTAGAAGACGCCGGGATTGTTGAAAGGTGGAGCCGGAGAGCATATAGGGTGAAGATGACGGCCGAGGAGGAGTCGGTTGAGGAATAATGCCAAAGCCTGTTAAACTAGTCCTCGTCACAGCAGAGCACCACCCGCTCCACAAGCAGTGGGTTAAGCTGGCTGAGGAGATTGCAAAGGAGACTGGTCTCGAGCTCGAGATACGCAAGGAGGACTATATACTGCTCAACGAGTGCGGCGAGCAGGACGAGTTCGGGATGGCGTGGCTGCCGCAGCTACTGGTCTTCCTCGACGACGGCTCCTGTAAACTAGTCTTGTCGAAGCTACCCCTAAACAAGGCTCTACAACCCGACCTCGAAGAGGCTAAGAAGACGGCGCTAGAGACGCTCTCCAAGCTTTCAAGCTAACCGTCTCCGAATATAACCCGTTTTTCAGCCTACGGGACACCTGGTTGTAGAGCATGGAGCCACGCGTACCCTACGTCCCATCACCGCCGGGAGTTGTGAGGAAGATGCTAGAGATTGCCGGCGCGGGCCCCGAGGATGTAGTCTACGACCTTGGCTGCGGTGATGGGCGTATACTCATAACGGCCGTGAAAGAATTCGGCGTTAAACGCGCAGTGGGTGTCGAGATTCGAGAGGATCTTGTAAAGGAGGCTAGGAGGAGGGTTGCAAGCGAGGGCCTCGAGGACAGGATAGAGATAATACATGGTGACATGTTCGAGGTCGATATCGGAGAGGCTACCCTCGTAACGCTATTCCTCCTTACAAGCGTTAACGATGAGCTCGCGCCAAAGCTGGAGAGGGAGCTGAAGCCGGGGACGAGGGTTGTGAGCCACGAGTTTCAGATAACCTCGTGGAAGCCAACCGTAATGGCGACAATCTACGATGACATGACGTCACACAACATATACCTTTATGTCGTGGGTAGGCACAGGTGGCGGGGGTGAAGGTGTATGAGCGAGGAGGTACGAGTACCAATACTCGTGGTCAAGTCGAGCGAAGGTAGGATAGAGGACACTAAGATAGTCGAGGATAAGACGATGGAGGAGGTGCTTAGAGAGTACGTCAAGAGGGCTGCCGACGAGTGGAACCCGCAGCTCAGCGACTTCACGGTAATGAAGACGTTCTATGAGCTGAGGTACAAGCTCCCCATAGACCCCGACCTCTACGACCTAGCGGTCATGCTCAACCTGGACCTAGAGAAGGAGGGCAACGAGGTTATCCTCAAGCTGCCGGTATACACGATAAGCTTCGACAACCGATGGGATGGGGACACGTACCGCGATCTACGCGTCTACGTGGTAACCTACCTCATAGACGAGAAGCTCAAAGACCAGATAGTCGAGTACGCGAGGGAGACGACGTCTAGGGAGAAGAAGCTAGGGATGGAGACGAGTCTAGAGATAACACCAGAGCAGCTTCAGAGGCTAGAGGAGGGTCTCGCAGAGGCGGAGGCGGTTGAGCAGACGGGGCAGAGCAGTAGCAAGAAGAGGAGGAAGAGGAGTAGGAGAAAGTCCAGTTAAAGCCTCCTCGCGAAGAACGCCTCGAGCTTAACAGAGCTTATTACATCATCCCAACTCATGCCTATAGCTCCAAGCACCTGCTCGAACGCAGTCCTCACTATACGAAGGTACTCATCCGTATCAACCTCGTGGAGCTTCGCCAGCTGCACAGCCTTCACCTTATCCTTGCCCCTAACCTTGACATACACTATAACATCGCCCGGCATCACGTGCACCCCCGCCTGCATTAGCTGCATTGCCGCACGCACATGGGGCGGTATGTTCGCGTACTGGTCTATCGGCTTCGTTAGAGCAACGTGTATCGCCAGCTCGTCCAGCATGTAGTCCTTCTCGCGGAGCTTCCTATAGACCTCGTGGAGCTTATCCCTAATCTTCTTCTTCACGACTATGAACTCCTCTGGAGTACTCGCCTGCCCTAGTAGCTCGAGTATGTCCTTGAACGCCTTCTTGAGGAACATTGGCGCGTTCCTCTTCTTAGCCACAACGCCCTTAACATCAACCTTGCCGTCGGGGTAGACGCCGACATAGTTCTTCTTGCGGCCCGAGAAAGCCACGAACTTGTACACCTTGTCCACCTCGAGGTCTAGCCCGAAGCTCTCCTCGACGAATCTTTGAAGCTCTTGCAGCTTATCCTCAGGCGGGGACCATAGGAAGAGGGAGTCGGTGTCGCCGTAAAGGACTTTGAGGCCCAGATCCGCGGCCTTCCGCACCGTCTGCTTGATAGTATACCTGCCTATCGCCGTAACACTCTCGGCGACCGAAGGCGCATACAGCGGGAAGTTCTCGGCGCCGAAGACACCGTAGGAGGCGTTAATGTATACCTTCATAGCCGCCTGTACCACGTCATACCAGTGCCTCTCCTCCTCGCTCAAACTCTTATCCTTAGCCTTCTTCTTGTATATCTTCACACGGAAGTCTCTAAGCAACCCAACTATCTGCGAGGTTATCCCACGTATACTCATGCACACGCGGTGGCCCACGTCGGGAACCTTGACGTACTTGTCTCCAGGACAGTACTCGCTGTTAACAGTCTCATAGCTCAGATTCCACTTCTTAATGATGCTCGGGTACAGGCTAGCGAAGTCTAGGACAACCACGTTGAAGAAGACTCCCGCAGGCGCGGTGAGGACTATAGCACCTGCATACTTCCTACCCTTGATTACCGCTGTAGAGACCTGCTGGCCTTTCAGCAGCCTCAGGTCCTCCTTGCGGGGTATTAGGTAGCCTCTACGCCTATGCTCCCAGTAGAAGAGGTTACGTATCCAAGCCGAGACTTGGCTCCGCGTGACATCCTCTAGGGGTAGCTTACTGATACGCATTAGCAGCGTAACCAGCTTCCAGACCAGGTAGTTGTTGAAGGTTATCAACTTGAGAGTTAGCATGGCATCACGGAAGTTATACGCCGCGAGCTCCGCTAGCGTAAGGTCGCTGATACTCGTCTCCACCTGTATCTTCTTCTCGCCCAATAGGGCCTCGGATATAGCGTCTAGAGTGAACTCCTTGTAAGCCGAGCCGAAGGCGTAGCTCTGAAGGGCTCGAATCGAGAATAGCTTGTAGAGGTCAACGTGCAGCCCGTAGACTAACGCTATGTAGTCTCTCGTGTGCTTAAAGGGGAGCAGGTCTCGGGGAATGCCGAGCTTTAGAGCGCGGTTATGGAGGTAGGGGAAGTCGAAGTTATCGCCGTTGAACGTCACAACAACCTCGTAATTGCTTATCAAGCGTATGGTCTCTAGTATGAGCGCCGTCTCGTCGTCAAAGATCTCTATCTCCGCGTCGGCGGGATACTCTCGCACAAGCTCGCCAAATTTTAGCAAGGGCCTAGCAAGTATCATCACCTTGCGGAGGCCGTCGTTGGATGCAAAAGCTACGCTAATCACCGGGTAGGCTGCCTTGTTCGCATCAGGTATCCTGCCCTTAAACGGCGTATACACCTCGATATCGACGGCCAGCATCCTAGGCTTGGGCGGCGGAGCCTCGAAGAGCGGAATCCACTCCATAGCCAGCTTCCTCGTCTCCTCGTCCTCGTCGCCGAACAGCTTCTCCACCTTCTCGAGCTCCTCACGGCTAGGAGTATAGTCTAGCCTATACTTGCCCGCCTCGACGGCATAAGGCATGCCGGGTATCAGCTGGAGATCGTAGATGTAGTTGTGGTGGTACTTGATGTTAGCCTCCCAGGCTTTGGGAACCTTCTCCCTCAAAACCCTCACAGCGTTCGGATCTCTCACAACAATCTTCGTCATCTGTAACTTACGCCAAAGCAGCCTATCAAACCTCTCCACAACCTCGAGGTGATCGAAGCTGGGGTGCCGGATAACCTCCCTAATCTCCCTAACCTTGTCGGGGGGCAAGTCGGTTAGGAAGTACGGCTTATGCCCGTAAGCATCGTACACCACTACTATCTCGCCGTTATCCGCGAGCATCTTGCTATACGCTTTACCCTCCTCACCATCATAGTAGACGCCAAGCAGATAGCCCCTAACGTTCTCGACACGCCTCGGCTTACGCGTCAACGGCTTATCGGATACACGCGTAGGCCTAAACACATGCTTCCCAATAACCTCCACTATGTTGCCAAGGGAGCCGTGCCCCTCCCCACCAGCCTCCACAACCTCGGCAACACCCGCACCACTCTCAGCTCCCGAAGCAGCCTCACCAGCTCCCAAACCCTCCTCTCGTTCAACGGGCCCAGAGGCACCAGGAGCCTCGGATTGGGTGCGCGCGGCGGGAGCCCCACCCTCCTCCAACGCCGTGGCTGCTGCCACGCCGCCGCTCGGCTTCTTCGACGACAACATTCGCCTTATCAGCTCCTCGAGGCTAGACCCGCGGTTCTCATCCTCCTCGCGCCTCTCGCCACCAACCAGGCCCCCTGGCGGCCTTGAGGGCTTACGAGGGGGCTTGGAGGGCGGCTGCTGAGCCCGCTTACCCCTCCTCCCCCCGTAGAGGTACTCGAGCAGCGTCGCCTGCCGCGGCAAGACCTCCCCCCAGGCCTATACGAGGCGGCCAGCCGGTTCTAGTAGAGGACCCCGTATCACTGGATAAGGGACGCGTATAGGCTAAACCACCATAGTGTGAAAGCGGCGGAGTACGTTATGAACGCGCGTCCTAGTGAGTATTCGAGCCTCTTGTGGAGAGAGAGGAGGCGTGCAGCATAGAAGCCTGTGGCATACGCCGCCGCTACGATAGAGTAGGCCACTATGAGGATGTGGGAGAGGAGGGCGTTAGCAACACCAGCCAGAGATCCCATCACAACGCCCATCACTAGGTTCAGGAGGTCACTCTTCCTCCTCGCCCTCAGCCTCCCCTCCATGCGGGCGAGGAGGCTCGCTCGCCTCTCCTCTACCAACCTCCACGACCCTAGATGGGCCCGGAAGCCTCCTGATAATCTCGTTGACGTCCAGGCTCTTGGCTAGATACTCCTTCTCTCCCCCAAGTCTCGAGGCGAACAGCCTCTGAAGCCTCTTAGCGAGCCTCGAAGGCTCCTCGTCGCCGGGCACCAGCACCGCGTAGACCAGGCTCCTCCTCCTAACAAGCTCCCTGGGGCCCACAATCACCAGAGGTGCTTCGTCCTCCTCAGCTATGCCGATTGCTAGGCGCAGCTCAACATTCCTGATGTAATTACGGTGCCCGTAGACCATGAACGCGCCCTTGGTTAGATACTCGCCGGCTGGCGCGGCCTTCGAGACCTGACGGCCCCACACCCAGTACACGTCAACCACGCCCAAGCCCTCCTTCCATGCTCTCGAGTAGCACGCGGCTATCACGGCCGCCTCTCTGAGATCCTCCTCGGGGGGTGTACGCCCCTTCGCGAAGAGCACTACAGCGGGAGCCCCGCGTATATCAGCGTGCATGAAGATATTGTCCTCGCCTAGGTACCGCTTCACTATCGACTCGTTTTGACTCGCATCCCTGCCTCCTATGGCGAGTATCCAGTGGCTGGTGAACATCCAGTGGTACTTCTCATACCACTCTCTCCTCCTCACACGAGCCCTAGCCCTTCTAACGGCAAGGTCTATCTCGACTCTAAGCTCCTCGAGCTTACGCCTAAGCTCCTCTAGGCTCTTCTCAGCCCTACTCTTCTTCTTCTCCAGCTCGCCTACCCTACGGTAGAGCTCCGAAATGATGCTAGAGGATGTCGCCTTGATACCAGCCTCTATGAGCTCACCGCCAACGCTTATCCTCACAACACCCCTGCTGGGTTCGACATCGACAACGCCCGGGCAGTTGCCCGGTATATACTCCCAGCCGCTCTCCTCCCTCATTCTACGAGCACACTCCAAAGCCTCGTCGACGAGCCCGGCGTTCTCCGCCACGATGAGAGCTATCCTCTCGAGCCTCCTCCTCTTCTCCTCGTACTCTCTGATAAGCTCCTCCGTCTTCCTAATAGCCGCTTCTAGCTTCCCGCGCTCCTCGCGGAGGCGTGAGACTGCCTCCTCGACAGCCCTAGCCTTCTCGAGCTCCACGAAATACTCGTCAAGGGCTCTTGAGAAGCTCTCAAAGCTCTTGTAGCGGCCCTCGTGGAGCGTGGGCTTGAAAGGCGTAGCCGTTAGCACTAAACCCTCCTCGTCGTAGACCAGGTAGCCTCTCCCCTCGAGAGACTCCCGGTAGATGCTCTTCAGAGTCTCGACTATAGACTCTATGTCGCCCCTCCCCAGGCTCTCGACGGGCGCGGTCTTGTCTATGCCCGCCCTGTGTAGAGCCTCCTCTATGACCTCGCCTGGGTAGCCAAGCCTCCTCACCAGAACCCTAACAGCCTCGCCGCTGGCGCCCCGCAGCCTCTCCACAACAGCCTCTACTGTTAGCTCCTCGGGGTGTATGGCTACCGGTGGCGGCGGCCTATACTCAACACCCCTCTTTACGACTCGATCCCTCATCTCCCTAGCCTCACTAACCTGTAGTATCAAGCCCTTCTCGTCGAGAAGCGCTAGCACCCCCCTCGGCAGGACCTCGGCTACAAGCTTCTTGCCGCTGCTAAACTCGAAGACTATTATCCGCTCGAAGCCCAGCTGCCTCACAGCCTCCAGCCTAGAGCCTCTAAGGTGTTTACGAAGAGCCATCACGAGTGGCGGGGGCTGCCCCTTACCGCTGACATCGTAGCTTGTCTCGTGCACCCGGCGCGACGGCTCGACTATCACTCTAGCGTCTCGGCCCCCGCGTAGGCGGAGGAGGAAGGTATTCTCGAACACCTCGTATATGTTGACGAGCCTCGCTCCCCGGAGCGCCTCCAGCTCCCTAGCCACGCTGGCGACGTCGAAGGCTGTCATGCTGGTCTTTCTCTTAGCCACCTTGTCTACCACCCAGCTAGCCTCCAGGCCCCAGCCCTTATACCGTAATCCGGCGGCTAGAGTGTAGAGTGTGGGAGGCGCGGCTAGAGGGCATGAGGCTTGACACCCGGAGCCCGGCCACCGTGATAAACGCCTCCCTGTACCCCTTCACCGTGGACCTGGAGCAGTTTGTGAGGAGGAGGTACGGCCCCGTCTCCTACGACACCGTCATGCTTAGACAGGAGGTTGTCGAGAGGGCTCTTGAGAGGCTTAGGGAGGCTGTAGAGAGGGGCGTCATAGAGTCGGAGCCGGGTAGCTCGGAGGTTGAGGTCCTAGCCTTCTACCTGGGGCTTCTCGTGGCGGCGCTCCTCCGCGACAAGTGGCTCGTATCGAGGTATGCTCTGGCGGAGGCGGAGAGGGCTTACAAGACGCTACTCGAGGAGAGTGATGACGTGATACTCGCAGTAGCTAGGAAGATTGGTGTGGGGCTGGAGTATAGCGGGGATGGGTTGAAGCTACCCTACGCGGTTACGAGCACTGGTCTAGTGCTCTACCACGAGTACAACTACTCTATGAGCGTATTCGAGTACGCTAGGCTTGCGCGCAGGCTTAGCGGCGACCCGAGGTGGAAGCTAACAAACCAGCTCGTTACACAGGGCCGCGTGTACCTGGAGAGGAGGAGTGTCGTACGCCTCCTCAAAGAGGCGATAATGGAGTACGTGGAGAGGCTCGCACGCGCATTCGAGGAGACCCGTGTAGATAAGATACCGGATGAGCTCTCCAAGCTCCTCGAGGAGGCTAGGAGGATACTCGAGGAGGCTAGGCCTAAGCCGAAGATAGAGAGGACTGGTGCACGCATACGCATCAAGCTCCCCAAGGGCTATGTGGTCGAGGAGGCTTTCCCGCCCTGCATGAGGGATATACTCGAGAGGGCTAGGAGAGGCGAGCACCTCAGCCACCACGAGAGGTTCGCGATTGCAACGTTCCTCCTCAACCTGGGAGTCGATATAGACAGGGTTGTTGACGTGTTCCGCAACATGCCAGACTTTAACGAGAAGATTGCACGATACCAGGTTGAGCACCTGGCGGGGCTGAGGGGCTCTGGGAAGAAGTACCGCACCTATAGCTGCGAGAAGATGAGGTCACTCGGCATATGCAAGGGCGACTGCGGCACAAGGAACCCGATACAAGCCTACTACCGCAACCTCAAACAGCTAGTGAAGGAGGGGAGGCTGCGACTAGAGTCTATAAGCGGGGGCTCTGGCGGGGAGGGTGGGGAGGCTAATGTCGGCGAGGAGGGCGAGGAGACCAGCCCCTCAGCCGGCTGAGACCGCTGCCAGGGCTAGGCTCGAGGTAGAGGTCCCGGAGAGCCTCTACCAGAGGATCAAGAGGGAGATTGTGAGAGAGAAGTTTGTGACGCCCTACATGCTGGCCGAGAGGTACAACATGACCATAACCCTCGCTAAGAGGGTGCTGAGGAGGCTCGTTAGAGAGGGCGTCCTCAGAGTATACTCGTATAACAGGAGAGCGCCGATATACGTGCCTGCGGGTAGCTAACCACCGGGGCCTCGTTTTGAAGCTGCAGGTCTACACCGAGCCCCCGCTGAGTGTGGCGGAGCAGGTTCTCCGAGAGGCTTTCTCAAAGAAGCGCTTCGTGACAATGCTCTGCAGGTGTAGCGTGGTCTACGAGGGTAGGAGCGCCACCATCCTCGGCGAGGGGGATAGGCTCGTAATAGTCAAACCTGATGGGGCCGTGCTGGTTCACAGGCCGCGGGGCTACTCGCCGGTCAACTGGCAGCCGGATAGTCAGGTTCTAGAGGCTAGGCTTGACGAGCAGGACGTGCTCGTGGTTAGGAGTGTTAGGGCTAAGCCCCGCGAGGTTCTAGAGGCTCGCATCTCCAGGGTATACCTCATAACGATCGCGGAGGGTATGGAGGATCACGCCGAGTTCCAAGAGCTTATGGACGAGGCCGAGATTAGGGATGTTCTAGCATCCCACCCTGATCTCATAGAGCCTGGTCTCCGTGTTGTCCGGGTCGAGAAGAGGATGGGTAGGAGCGGCTACGCCGACATATACGCTGTCGATAGTGAGGGTAGGCACGTGATCATAGAGGTTAAGAGGGTTACAGCGGGCAGGGAGGCTGTAGAACAGTTGAAGAGATACGTGGACACCTGGCGCCGGGAGAACCCCGGTGCGCCAGTTCGAGGCATACTAGCGGCGCCTAGCATCACGGAGCCTGCTGCAAGGCTCCTACGCGAGTATGGCCTCGAGTTTAAACGGATAGACTTGAAGCAGGTGAGGAGCATAGCCTCTAGGGAGAGGAGGGCTTCGAAGCAACCATCCCTGCTATCCTTTGTCGGGAGGAGGGGTGAGGGGGCTCAGTAGGCTAATCCCATCCTCATCGCACCGCGCTCCGGGGGCCTGGAAGTCGTCACGGCCCCTAGCCTAGAATGTCTGCTGGTGCTATCAGCTCATCGGCCTTCACCCTGCACCCCATCCGCTTCAACATGTGTCTCAACGCGTATGAGTCCCTGTTCTCCGTCGCCTGCGTCAAGTACTCTAGGCTCTCGTAGTCGCCGTTGAGGGCATCTAGCCCTATCCCCTCGAGCTCCTCCAGGCACTCCTCGTCGACGAAGCGGAGTAGTTTGTACGTGGAGGAGGGTATCACCCCGCTATCCAGCACCCCCTCGCCGTCATCGAGTATGATGCGGATGTCCTTGTCTATGCCCCTTAGCCTAGCCGCCGCTATGAGCGCGTAAGCGTGGCCAGCTAGCCTAGCGTCGAGGCCCTCCGGCGACGGTGTGTCCCGCAGCGCCTCGAGTAGCGAGTGTAGCGTCGAGGATATGTCCTCAAGCGGGTGGTAGAGGAGGTGCCTCCAGTCGATAGCCACAAGCAGCCCCTCCCTCGCAAGCGGCTCGTTATAGGCGAGCCCCGAGTCGATGTAGAGCCTCGAGTATATCCTCCTATCCCCGCGGCCGTAGCGTACAACCCTCCCCTCGATAACCGGGGCTAGCGTATCCCTTCTCCTGCGGGGGAAGGGTATGGGTAGGCGCCTCCTCCCCCCACCCTCGTACATCACTACCAGCGCGTCCTCATCCTGGTTGTAGCTCTCGACGCTGCCCGCCAACAGCAGACCAGCCAGTAGCACGTCGCGTACCTGATCGTAGCGGGGGCTTGGTGGCATGTATAGCAGCATCCGCATGACACAACCTCCACTACTATGAGAGAGCTGGTTGAGGGCCAATCAACCCATCCTCGCCAACACCCTATACAATGCTAGAGAGCGGTGCACAAGAGCCACCGTCGCGGCTGCGGCATAGGCGTAGAGGAGGTAGAGTGCTGGGAGAGAGCCGCCCACCGCGTACAACACCAGTATCGCTAGCTGCAACGGGAGCCTCTCACCCCTCTCGAGGAAACCCACCCCCTCCATCCTACTACACGCGGCCGCCTCCGCCCTAGCCCTGGCATAGCTATACACGAGGGTCACTGCTATCAGGTAGGCGATGAGGGTGGATGGCGCGAAGACGCTAAAGGAGTATGTCACCGCGGCGTCGGAGATGCGGTCGCACAGCGAGTCTAGAAACCCGCCAGCCTTGCTCACCATGTTATAGGCTCGCGCCACGGCACCATCCAACGCGTCGAGGAGGCCGCCGAGCGCAACCAGCACGATACCCTCGGCGAGCCTACCGTAGAGCACCGCCGCCGCGCCTAGGAGGGTGGCGAGGAGGCCTAGGAGGGTGTAGAGGTTTGGATGGGGAGGCAGTCTTGAGGCTACGCGGCTGATAAGAGGTGATACCCTGGAGCGGAGCCGTGGGACTAGCACCATAACCCTACAGCCTCTCATATCTCCTGCACGGGGGCAGGGTATAGAGGGCTGTGATGACTGCACGTCAATCCGATGCGATGAGGTTAACGGCCGTGAGCTGAGCCCGGCACGCCGGGAGGGCTTGACCGGTTTGCCGCGTCTAACGCTATACCAGCACCCCCACGACGCGTGCCCCTCCACGGTGAGCGCTAGAGGGCTCCTCGTGACACCGCCCTCGATATGCCCGTATAGCTACCGGCCCCTCCTAGCGGCGAGGGGCTCGTACTTCGAGCTCGTCGACGAGGATGGGGGTAGGGTTACAGAGCCCTGCGGCTCGGTCATAGAGTATTCTGGTAGGCGTCTACTACTCCTCTGCAGGGAGCCGCTCCTGGACGAGAAGTGCATCGATGTCGACGCGGTTGTTGTGACGGTTAGGCACTGGGCTAGGCCGGGGCGCGCGCTGCAAGAGGCTAGGAGGCTCGCAGCCAGGCTCATGAGTCTCTCGTGGTTGTGCAACGCGCCCGTGCTATTCGTGAACGTGTGGGGGTTTACGAGGAGCCGGGCTTACACGGGGTACACTGGAGTATACGACTATGAGCGTAGCACACCCCTACACCTGGGCGTCGAGGGCGACGGTAGAGTCCCCGTCTACCTCTAGAGCACTACTACACGCCTCCGCAGGGAGGGCCTCCGAGCAGGCCTCCTGTCGAGAAGGGGGACCCTCCGGCCACACTTGGGGCACTCCACCGGGCCGGGCTTCTCGGGGGGCTCGTAACGCCTCACAACCCTCCAGGGCCTCCTCTCTACGAGAACCTCGCCACAATAGGGGCACATGAAGTCCATGACAGTGTAGCTCGTGTCGTTGTGTAGGAAGACCGGTAGCTTCTCCTCGTCGCGCAGCTTCTTAACCGCCCGGTATGCCTCATCCCAGAGCGCGTCGTCGAGAACCACGACTGTCAACGGGGAGCGCCTCCTAGCTATATCGGAGAGTATTGTCTTCGCGCCACGCTTCGCATACGGGAAGAGGATTTCATAGTGCACCCCCAGCTCTGGGAGAGAGTCTAGGAAGTCGTAGACCCTCGTATAGCCCCGCGGAGGAGCCTCGGGGGCGAAGACAGCGAGCTCAACAACAACCGCGTCCACGAGGCCGCGGAGCCCGCTTGGGGCTTCGACGAGCCCCAGCGTCTTTACGACTCGTATAACGCCAAGCTCTCCGAGCTCGCGGAGCAACACACCCCACTCCTCGTCACCCGCCACAACCTCTAGCGGATCGGGGCCGTCGATGTAGACTACCTCGGCTCGGGTGAGCCTAACCTTGTCTATCACCACCTCGGGCTCCACGCTCTTCTCTAGCACGGCTTGCGAGCGGTACTCGTCCCACCAGCAGCGCTTACACTCAAAACCACCACCCTTCACAACGAGACGCAACACTAGACAATCGGGGCAGATGCTGTACAGCTGGGCATCCTCCGCTCTAGCAAGCTCACCCGCAACTATCCTCAAAACACGCCACCCTTACAACGACACGAGCCTAGCCAAGCGGTACGGTGCTATCAGGTCGTACACCTCTTTCTTCAGCCACGGGTCTCTCCGGAACTCGCCCCTAAGCGCCGCGACGACGGTCGGCGCTGGCGTCCTCACGCCCCTCATCGCCATGCAGAGGTGGACGGCCTCCGTGACAACCATCACATCCTCGCTGCCAGTGGCCCTCTCAACCTCCTCCGCTATCTGCTGCGTCATCCTCTCCTGTATCTGCAGCCTGCTCGCAAACCTCCTCACAATCCTCACGAGCTTCGAGAGGCCTATGACGCGGCCGCGGGGCAGGTAGGCTACGTGAGCGACCCCGAAGAAGGGGAGGAGGTGGTGCTCGCAGAGGCTGTAGAAGCGTATTCCCGCCACAACCACCAGGTCGCTCTCCTCGGTGAACCAGGCGTACTCGTCGCCGCCCCCGTACCCCGAGAGTATCTCCGCGATAGCCTCCGCGAAGCGCCTGGGGGTCTCGCGCAGCCCCTCGCGCGACGGGTCCTCGCCAACAGCCTCTATGATGAGCCTCGCGGCCATCTCCAACTTCTCCTTGTCTATCGGCATCCTGCACACACCCCCTACTCGTAGTACTTGTCGACCACCACCTCGAGGAGCTTGGAGAGCCTCCTAAGCTGCTCGAGATCCTCTCGTATCAACTCCTCGACCCTCTTCAACTCCTCCGCACCCCTCCTGGCGAGGAGCAGAACCCTCTTCAACACCTCCTCCTCGGCCGGAATAGCCACTATGAGCATGTACTCGGAGAGGGTTGCAGCATGCTCTATTACCTGCTCGGGGCCCTCTAGGACGATATCAATCCCCTCCGGGCTCATCTCGAGGCCCCCGAGATGCTCTGCAACCCTCTTGCGGAGGATGCGGAGCCTCCGGAGACCAGCCAGTATGCTACGCTGCATCTCGACGTCAGCATAGTCGCGTCTCACTCGGACGAGCGCGGCGCGCAAAGACTGTATGAGACGGGCATGACTCTCAGTGACCGTCTCGAGCGTGTCTAGATAGTCTCGGGCGTCTACTCTAACTACTCGGCGTTGCTCCAATACCCTCCCCGCGGTAGGCCCTAACGGTCACAATGCTATTGTCTGCTACCCCCTCGTGGACAAGCTTCTCCCCATTAACCCATATCTCGGTAACCGGCACATCCTCGTCCAGCACAACGCTAAACACGTAGCGATGACGGTGTGCGACAACAACCTCAACCTTATCGCTTATGCCGAGCTCTCTGGCCAGCTGCGGGTTTATCTTCGCGACACCCTCCTTGAGCTCGTTGTGGAACCGGAGCCTTATCCTCCTCTCACGCACCCGCTTCTCCTCGCCAAAGAGCTGGCTAGCGGGGGGTATCATCTGGAGGAGGCTGCGTATATCCCTCTTCTTCCGCTGCTTCTCCCCACCCTTCTCCCCACCAGCCTCGGCAGCCATCCAAACCACCCCGAGTAGCATGTGGTATCTGTGACATACCGGCGAGTAACTAGCCTAACGTCGGGCTACTCGACTCTAAACGATTATACGAGGCGCTGCAGCCCAGCCGGGAGCAGCACGCGGACGAGTAAAATAGATAGATATGTCGGGCGCCGATAGGTTTTAGGATGGCAGCGTTTGCCTCTACACCCTCCGGGCGCGATGGTTGCCCGAGTACGCGATAATAGCGGAGGGTCTCAGGAAGCGGTATGGAGACTTTGAAGCCGTTAGGGGCGTCTCCTTCCGCGTCGAACGCGGCGAGGTCTACGGGCTCCTGGGGCCCAACGGAGCCGGCAAGACGACCACCATGGGCATGCTCGTGACACTCATAAAGCCTAGTGGCGGTTCGGCCACTGTCGCGGGCTTCGACATCGTGAGGGAGCCGTGGGAGGTTAGGAAGAGGATCGGGGTCGTCTTCCAGGAGCCGACCATAGACCGCGATCTAACCGCCTGGGAGAACCTCTACATACACGGGAGGATCTATGGGCTGAGCCGCGAGGAGATAAGGAGGAGGGCTAGAGAGCTGATGGAGCTTGTGGGCCTCGAGAAGGTGATGGATAAGCCTCTCCGCAGCTACAGCGGGGGGATGATAAGGAGGTTTGAGATAGCGAGAGCCCTGCTCACAGACCCCGAGGTTCTCTTCATGGACGAGCCTACTGTGGGCCTCGATCCTCAGGCGAGGAGCCGCGTCTGGGACGTTATAAGGAGGCTGAAGAAGCTCGGAGTCACAGTCTTCCTGACGACGCACTACATGGAGGAGGCTGAGGCCCTATGCGACCGCGTCGCCATAATAGACTATGGTCGTATCATAGCGGAGGGTTCCCCAGAGGAGCTCAAGTCCAAGGTTGGCGGCGATACCGTACAGCTTGTGACTTGCTGCGAGAGCGAGGCTAGGAGGCTGGCGGGCCTCCTCAGCGGTGAGGGTAGGGTCAGGTTATCGGAGGACGGGAGGACTGTCATCCTCGTGACGAGGGATGCGCCTAGCAAGATACCCGGCATACTCGAGAAGGCCTCCAAGGCCGGCGTGAGGATACTGGAGGTTCGCTACACGCGGCCAAGCCTCAACGACGTCTTCCTGCTGCTCACC
The DNA here is from genome assembly GCA_964613695.1 of uncultured Desulfurococcales archaeon. Classification (GTDB taxonomy): domain Archaea; phylum Thermoproteota; class Thermoprotei_A; order Sulfolobales; family Pyrodictiaceae; genus Pyrolobus. The sequence goes on from CAZTIR010000001.1 coordinate 40,174, forward strand.
GGGAGGAGTCTGCGTGACGAGGAGGGCGGCTGGAGGGATTGGATGAGGCTCCACATACACGCCAGGAGGGGGTGAGCACCGGGATGTCGAGAACCGAGGTTATCCGGGTAGAGGGGGCTGCCGGGAGGGTGGAGCCTAGCTGGCTGGCTGCATTCGCGGCGATGGCGCTGAGGCAGCTCCTACGCTTCAAGACGGCCAAGAGCAGGGTTGTTAACAGCTTCCTCTTCCCACTAATCTGGCTCGTGTTCTTCGGACTCGGGTGGAGTGCGGTGTTTAGCGCTAAGAGCCTCGGGCCTATGGGGGTACAGGCTTTCAGCAGGCTCTTCGGGGGCCTTACGTACCTCCAGTTCCTCGCACCCGGCATAATAGTGATGACCGTCTTCATGGCCGGGTTTGGGAGCGGCCTCGGGCTGCTATGGGATCGCGAGTTCGGCTACTTCAAGGAGATACTCGTCTCTCCTGCGCCACGCTCGGCGCTCATAACCGGCAGGATATTCGGCGACACGCTAGCCGCGATGGTTCAGGGTGTTGTCATGGCTCTACTGGTCTCCGCGGCGGCAGGCTGGCCTAGCGTAACCGGGCTGCTAGGGGGTCTCCTAGCCGCGTTCGTGGCCGCGCTAGCCTCCTCGGCGATAGGCACCATAATAGCCTTGTCTATGAGGAGCCCCGAGGGCTTCCACATAGTGATAAACTTGCTTATGCTACCCATGCTGTTCGTAAGCGGAGCCTTCTACCCCATAGACCCTCTGCCAGCATGGCTCAAGGTATTCGCCTACATCAACCCGCTCTACTACGCTGTCGACCTCACGAGGGGCCTGATGTACGGGGTCTACAGCTCACCCTCGCTCATAATCGATGTGCTCGGCCTCGGGGCTGTAACCCTAGCGGCATTGGCAGCCGCTATAGCCAAGTTCAGCAAGACCTACGTGGCCTGAGGGGCTGGGAGGTGCAGGAGCTCAAACCCGGGTTAACCGCCTCCAAGGTTTTCCGCGTAGCGGAGGAGCATCTCGCTGACAGGGTTGGCTCGGGGAGCGTCCCGGTTCTCGCAACACCAGCACTCATAGCCTTCATGGAGAACGTCGCGTTCGAGATGGTAGAGTCTCGCCTGCCGAGCGACAAGACGAGCGTAGGCTCCTTCATAGAGGTCAAGCACGTCAAGCCTGTTGCGCCGGGGGGCGAGGTGAGGATAGTCGCCAGGCTCGAGGCTGTTGAGGGGAGGAGGCTCGTCTTCTGGCTCGAGGCTTGGAGCGGCGGCGAGCTGATAGGCTATGGTCTACACGAGCGCGTCGTTGTAGATAGGAGGGGGTTCCTCGAGAAGATCGGGGGTTAACTACCCACCGGTTTACCCAGCTCCTCGAGGCTAGCGCCCTCGAGGAACCTCCTAACAGCCTCGACGAGCCTCGCCGTCTCGACTCGCACCTGCCTCCACGTGTCACGATCCCTCAGCGTGACCGTGTCGTCCTCGAGGCTCTGGTAGTCTATCGTGACGGCGACGGGCACGCCTATCTCGTCTGCCCTCGCGTAACGCCTCCCAATACTCCCGTCATCGTCATAGTAGACGTAGAAGCCTGCATCCTGCAGCATCCTCTTCACGTTCCTAGCCTTCTCCACCAGCCTCTCGTCGCGAACCAGGGGGAAGACCGCGACCTCGATGGGTGCGAGGCGTCTCGGGATGCTTAGCACGACCCTACCCTCCCTCTCCCTGTAAGCATACTCGAGGGTGACGTAGAGGAGCCTCTCCGAGCCGAAGGATGGCTCGACCACGTGTGGCACGAAGCGCCTGCCGGATACCTTCTCCTCCACCTCGACAACCCTAACCCTATCCCCGGGTATCTCGTACCCCTCCACGACAACCTTCCCCCTCTCCCTCAGCATCCTCTCAACCTCCTCGGGGCTAAGCCTCGAGAGGAGCTCGAAGACCCTCGGCGCATCGCTGCGGTAAGTCCTCCCAACCCACGCCTTGTCGACAATAACCTTCTTCACCTTCACTACCCTCGGCTGCGGGTAGGGCCTGAAGACCGTGAGGTCGTGGCCGCTGTACTTCATGTGCCTTGAGAGGTCGTAGTCCGTGCGGTAGGCGTGGCCGCTAACCTCGACCCAGCCCCACCTCGAGACCTTGACGAGCTGGTCGAAGACCTGTTGCGCGTAGTGGGCCCGCTCGTGCGGCAACTTCTCCTCGAAGAACATGTTCTCGTAGGGCACTCCAAGAGCCATTACAAAGTCTCTTGCGATAGCCATCCAGTAGGCCATCCAGGGCACCCTCACCACACCCTCATTGATAGCCTCCTCCACGCTATACTCCTCGGGCTTCTCCTCGCCCCTCTCCCTAGCCTCCGCCGTCAGTATGCGTAGCTTAGTATCCGCAACCCTCGGAAGGTACTCGTCGAGACCCTCCCGCGGGTTCTCCGGGTCGAAGAAGAACTCGAACTCCATTATCGTGAACTCCCTGAGCCTCATCATGCCCTGCCTGGGGGATATCTCGTTGCGGGCCACCCGCCCAATCTGCGCTATACCGATGGGTAGACGGTGCCTCATAGCCTCGTAGACCCTCTTGAAGGATACGAACATCCCCTGCGCTGTCTCCGGCCGCAGGTAGCCTATGTTGCTGGAGTAGGGCCCTATGGTGGTACGGAAGAGCAGGTTGAAGAGCTTGACCTCGCTGAGGGGCCCGCCGCAAACCGGGCAGCGTAGATCATGCTCTCTTATTATCCGTGTGAGCTCCTGGGGGCTCAGGCCCTCGGTCTTGATGCCAAGCTTCTCCTCGATGAGGTGGTCTGCGCGGTACTTGCGTCCGCACTTAAGACACTCTACTATGGGGTCGGTGAAGTGCTCTAGGTGCCCGCTAGCCTTGTAGACTATCTCGGGGCCTATGATTGGCGTCTCTATCTCGACAACCAGGTCCTGGTGCCGGTGGATGAAGTACTCCCTCCATAACTCGATTATCTTCTGGTGTAGCCTTGCCCCGAGGGGGCCGAGGTCGTAGAAGCCCGCGACGCCACCGTATATCTCGTAGCTCGGCCAGAAGAAGCCCCTCCTCTTAGCGAGCTCCACTATCTTCTCGTAGAGGTCCTGCACTTCCCCCATGTCGGGTTATCCCGGCTCAGCGTTTCAAACCCCGCGTTTTAAACGATGGTGTTATCCTCGCGACCATATATCGTGCAATAGCACAGAAACCTTATAAGCTTGTGAGCGTACGCTCACAAATAGACGGGGTTGGGACCATGGCCTGGTGGCCCTTCGGCTGGTGGGGTAGGGGTAGAGGAGGACCCTGGTGGGCCAGAGGACAGCCTTGGCCAGGCAACGGGCCCTGGAGCTTCCTGCCGCCATGGCAGAGGCCGGGATGGGTGTTCGGTAGAGGCTGGTGCCGCTACTGGTGGCCCTACTGGTTCGCCTGGTGGAGCCCAGCGCCAGCCTACTACCCGTACTACCCGTGGTGGTGAGCTTGAGCTACCCGCTACCACCCTACTACTACCCGTACTACCTGCCGCCGCTGCCACCACTACCGCCGCCGCCGTACCTGCCGCCAGGCTACCTGGAGTACCTGGCAGCTCTAGCGATATACCCTGAGCTGATCAGGTTGTATGTTGAGCTCTACCGCCAGTACATAGAGGCTCTTAAGGCTGCCGTGAGCGGCGCGGGTAGAGGCTGAGCCCCTCACACGCCCCTAGTTTTTTAGACCCGGTTGCATGCTCGACCTGGGTGCGTGTTTTTGAGCTGGGTTCTAGGCGTAAAGCCCCCCGTGCAAGCCGAGATAGGGATTATTGGTGGTAGTGGCCTCTACGACCCGGGCATCGTCGAGAACGCTAGGGAGGTTAAGGTCTACACGCCCTTCGGGGAGCCGAGCGACTATATCATCGTCGGGGAGGTTAAGGGGAGGAGGGTCGCCTTCCTACCTAGGCATGGCAGGGGGCATAGGATACCGCCACACCGTATAAACTACCGTGCCAACATCTGGGCGCTTAAGGCTCTTGGAGTAAAGTGGGTTGTCTCGGTCTCGGCTGTGGGTAGTCTACGCGAGGACTACAAGCCTGGCGACCTCGTGGTGCCGGACCAGTTCATAGACATGACTAAGAAGAGGGACTACACGTTCTTCGATGGTCCCGTGGTGGCTCACGTTAGTATGGCTGACCCGTTCTGCGAGCATCTTCGGAGGCTCCTGGTCGAGACTGGGAGGTCTCTCGGGTACAGGATACACGAGAGGGGCACCTACGTTTGCATCGAGGGGCCGAGGTTCTCGACGAGAGCAGAGTCGAGGATATGGAAGGAGGTGTTCAAGGCCGACATTATAGGCATGACCCTGGTGCCGGAGGTCAACCTGGCCTGCGAGGCGCAGATGTGCTACGCCACCCTAGCGATGATAACCGATTACGATGTGTGGGCGGAGTCGCCGGTCACCGCAGAGGAGGTTATCAGGATCATGGCCGAGAACGTGGAGAAGGCTAAGAAGATACTCTACGAGCTCATACCCAAGCTCCCCGAGGAGCCCGACGAGAAGCTCTGCAGCTGCTGTAAGTCCCTGGAGACCGCGCTGCTCTAGGGAGTACGGTCTTGACGGAGAACACGAGGCTCCTGGATCGCGAGGCTTTGAGAAGGGAGGTCGAGAAGGGGGCTAGGCTAAAGGATGCGTTGACTAGCCTGGCGTCCGAGGCCCGCGAGAAGATCATTTTCTCGTACACGGGCGCCGGGGGCGTGGCAGCGTGGATAGCATACTGGTTCGTGAAGCAGCTCGCGCCGGGTGTGAGCGTCGAGATCCAGCCGGGCGATGCTCTCGCGTTCCACGTCCTCGCGTATAGGGAGTCTAGGGACGAGTACTCGCCAGCCTCCGATACCACCGTCTACCTCTTCGTGGGGCCCGGCGGCGAGAACCAGTCGATCATGGTGAGGGATGCCTCCCTCTATACGGGGGCGCGTCTCGCGATAATCTCGCCCAGGCTCCCGCCCCTACTACGCGATCGCCTCGGCGAGGAGCCGCGCCTCTTGGAGCTCGATGGGGTCTATACCATACTCGCTCCTATAGCCGCCGCCCTCCTCGCGCTCGAGATCGGCGAGAGTAGGGGGTATTCGGGTACGCGCGTGAAGCGCGTCGAGAGGGAGGTTTTGACGCTCACCGAGGTGCTAGACGACCTGCTTGAGAGGTTCTCGGATACCGCGAGGAGGGCTGCGGAGTGTAGGAGTGTAGAGTGTACGGTCATATACACTCCTACGATGAGGAGCGCTGCTATACTACACTCACTCCTCTACGGCTCTAGGCCCCTGGGGGTGCAGGACGCGCTGGCAGCGTTTATGGGGGGCGTTGGCGGTAGGGTATTGCTCATGTACACCCGTGGGGATGCTGACGCTGTCAGAGAGGTGAGGTTCAGGGCGTTGAGCAGGGGAGCCTCTCTCGTAGAGGTGGTTATGCCGACCGACCCGTTGACAGCCCCCATATACACGATCCTGGTTCTACACGCGAGGAGTGTAGACTAGGAGCGCCGCCACGATAGCGATCAGCGCGGAGACGGCGTAGAGCAACAAGAGCGCCTGGTATATACTCTTCTCGTCTAGGGGGGTTTTGAGCGTGAGCAGCTGGACGAGGGTGGGTGGGCTCCTCGGGTCGCACCTAGCGTGGACCAACCCCCTCTCGTCTATCCTCGTGGGTCTCGGGATATTCCTCCTCTCTACGAAGCCGCGGACCGTGGTCACAATCTGGAAGCCGTTGAGGATGAGCGGGGTTATCGCTATCAGGTAGATGAGCTCCTGCTTAGCCAGCATAGCCTGGTATGCCGCGAGCGCCCCTAGGGCCAGGCTCCCCGAGTCCCCGTTGAAGGCCCTGGCGGGGTACCGGTTATAGAGCAGGAGGTATACGAGTACAGCCGTGATCGTGTACGCTAGTATCGGCTCCGCCTCGGCCACTGTCACGCCCAGCCTCGACGACATTATCGCGTAGCCGGCTGCGACGGCGAGGCTCGAGGCCAGGAACGCTGTGGGCATCGACCCGTTGACCACATCCACCATGTTGAAGGCGTTCGCCGATACTCCTATGAAGAGGGGCAGCACCAACGGGTAGACGATGGAGAGCCTAGCCCAGCCGTAGAGAGGCACATAGACCCTCCAGTCCCCCGCGCACAGCAGGAGTATTATCGAGGCGCTAGCCATGGTTAGGAGCGGCTTCGTCACCGGATCCATCCTCCTAGCGTCATCGACGAGCCCGACTAGAGCATTGTAGAGTGTTAGGAGGGATGCGGCGAGGTAGAATACCGGCGAGCCCCCGGCGAGAGAGTGGAGCGCTAGGAGGCCGAGGGAGAGGAGTAGCGCGAGGCCGAAGCCAGCCGCCTCTGGTACACGCGCCCTCCTCCAAGGCTTGAATATATCGACGCCGAGCAGCCCAAGCCTCTTGGACAAGACTATGCCCAGGAGGCCGCCAGCTGCCCCCGTGACGACGCCCAGGAGCACCGCCGCGAGCAGTGCTTCGAGTGTCACCTTGCCACCTCGCTACCCGCCTATACCTGGCGGTTGAAGCTTGTAACGCGGGAGTAGCTGGTGGAGGCTATACTCCTTGTAGCCTCCACACGCCTCTCGTGGTCCACGAGGAGGCTTCTAAAAGCGTTTAGGGAGAGGGGGCACCGCGCCAAGCCCGTCATAGTCTCGGAGCTTAGCGTGAGGGTTGACGAGAGCGGCGTTACTATCGAGGGGTGTGGGCGGAGCCACTGCAACCCCGACGCGGTGATAGTGCGCGGCCTTGGCGCCGTCGATACGCCGGAGAAGCTGCTCTCGAGGCTAACCCTTCTAGCAGCATTCGAGGATATGGGCGTGGTTGTGGTGAACCCGTGGCTCCCGACGCTAGTAGCGAGGAACAAGATGCTCACAGCGCTCTACCTACGGAGGGCTGGGGTGCCAATACCGCCTAGCATGCTAGCTGAGAGCATTGGGCCGGTGCTTAGAGCGTCTCGAGACTGGGGTAGGATGGTTGTGAAGCCTCTTACCGGCAGCCTGGGGCTAGGCTCCTTCCTCGCAGAGAACCTGGACCAGGCGTACCTGGCCGCCAGCCTCTTCTTGGCTACCGGGCACCCTGTCTACGCTCAGAGGTTTATCCCGAAGGAGGGTAACGCGGACATCCGCGTCTTCATCGTCGGCGACCGCGCCGTCGCCGCCGCAAGGCGGGTTGCCGCCCCCGGCGAGTGGAGGACTAACGTGGCACGCGGCGCTAGAACGGAGCCCGTGGAGCTGGACGAGGAGACACGCTACATGGCGGTAAGGGCTTCGAAGGCACTAGGCCTCTACTATGCTGGCGTGGATGTGGCTATAGAGGGGGGCACGGGCAGGAGGTACGTGCTCGAGGTAAACGCTATGCCCAACTGGCTGGGCTTATACCGGGCTACCGGCATCGACCCCGCAGAGGAGATAGTGGGGCTTGTGGAGAGTATCGTGAAGAGGGGCGGTGAAGAGTAGGAAACCGGGCGAGCCTCCGGGGCGATGAGCGGGGGCTCTCGCACGAGCCCCGCCTACCGTACAAGGAGCCTCGCGAGGATAGAGGCTATGCGGCCCGGCAGTAGCGATAATATCTTCTCCGCGGCGCCCAGGTCGCCGAGGGCTATCCTCATCGCGAGGCTCCCGCCCATCCTCCTCATGAACCTGGCTCTCGCCTCGGGTGAGGCGCTCTTAACGTAGTCCAGCAGCTTCCTCTGCACCTCTATGCTCCTCCCCAGCTTCTCGAGCTCACGCCTAGCACTCTTGTCGCCCTCGAGCATCCTGAATACCAGCTTCGCGCTAAGCGCGGCGGGCCTGATACCCTCCCCGGTGACAGGGTAGACGAAGCCAGCAGCCTCCCCCACGTGCACGGTCTCGGAGTAGACTAGGTTCCAGTTGACACCACCGATGTTGATATAGGAGCCTTTGGGGGCCTCAACCTGCTCCACGTTAAGCCTCTTCACGAACTCGTTCAGCATCGAGAGGAACTCTACGGGCGAGCCGTAGCCCCCGACGCCTATCCTAGCCTCGCGGGGCGAGTGCGGGAAGACCCAGTAGTAGCCGACGAGCCTAGAGTCGAAGTGTATCTCTATCACACCCTCCTCGAAACCGCCACGATACACGCCCTGCACCGCGTATATGCGATCGCCCCGGTAGCCTGGAGCCAGGGGGCCAGCCGCGACCACGAGCCTCTCCCACACAGCCTCGACTCCCGGCACGCGGCGAGAGCGGAAGTCGAAGACCGTGTACTTCTTCACATCCACGCCCTCTAGGATTGAGGCTATGAACCTCTTCTTGTCCAGGAGGTAGCCCCAACGCCTCCCCTCCTGCGACCAGAGGAGCTCGCCATCGAGGTACACGCGGAAACCCCTAACCTCTACAAGCACCGAGTCGGGGTCGACGCGCCCCACCTGCTCGACGTAAAGCTCTGGTATGGCGCCCCCGCACACCTTGCCACCAGGCTCCATAGCGTCTACAACCATCACCCTATAGCCGCGGTCGGAGGCTAGTCTCGCGAACCAGGCCCCAGCTGGCCCCCCACCCACGATCAGGTAGTCCAGCTTCACGCGCTACAACCCCGGTATCTCGAGACCAGCCTCTCTAAACATGCTTTTTACCACAAACCTTGGGAGCAGGGAGGCCATCCTGGCGAAGAAGCCGCGGAAAAGCCTCTGCGCTAGAGAGTCTAGCTCGGCGAAGAGGGAGCGCAGCCTAGGCAAAGCGGCCTCCAGGATGTTCACGGGGTTGCCGAGCCACTCTAGGAGCCTCACAACGCTACCATCCCTCTCGCCCCTCATATAGTCGACGATATCGTCGGCCAACTGGTAGGCCACGCCCATCAACTCGCCATAACGCCCGAGGAGCGAGAGCCTCTCATTATCGACGCCCGCCACAACGCCGCCCAGCTCCGCGGCTAGGCGGAAGAGGCTACCGGTCTTCAGCCTGACAACCTCCAGGTACCCACCCCTCCCGGTATAAGCGTCGAGCACCTCGCCACGCGATATGTCGTACCACGCCACCACGCTCCTCTCGACAGCCCGGTACCCGTACCGGAGCAGAAGGAGGCGCTGGGCAAACGATATCAACAAGTTGGCCGCCATGACCGCGCGGCCGGGCCCGTACTTGAGCCAGGCGGCTGCGCGACCCCTCCTAACCTCGTCCCCGTCTATCACATCGTCTATCGCCAGGCTCGCCGAGTGGACTATCTCGACTGCTACAGCGGCATCCAGAGCCTCTGACCACGAGGAGCCCATAGCCTCGGCTATCAACAGCGTCGCGAAGCCACGCAGCCTCTTACCACCAGCCACTATATACTCGTGTATACCCAGCTCGTCGTACTCGCCCAACTCCCGCAGACGCGCTCCAATCCCCTCCTCTAGGAGCCTCCTCGCCTCCCTCCACCGTTCCACTATAAGCCTCTCTGAAACACTCTCAGTCAACACCGTGTCACTCCGTCTATGTGATACCCGCCGCCTCACGATATATGAGTGTGGCTATCGTGTACCCGGTCGCCACCAGCAAGGGGAAGAGGCTAAACGCGAGGTACACAATGCCGCCAAGCCTCTTATGCGCCTCGAGGAGTAGAGCAGCGGCCACGAGTAGAAGGTTCACCGCCGTCTCTGTGCCCGGCGTCATGCTAGCGTACATGAGTATCATTGATGCTGCTATAAGCCCGGCTATCTTCTCGTGCCCCGATGCCATATAGTAGGAGATGAGGGCCAGCATCGTAACTACGGGGGAGAGGCTCACGAGCCTCTCGTGGAAACGTGGAAACCTGTACACGAGCCTAGTGGCTCCACGAGTAGCCGCGCAGACGCTCTCAACCAGAAGCGCTACAAGTACACCGATGAGCGGAGAGTAGTTGACGCTAATCACTATCGCCAGGGGGGCGCCGATGGCTATACAAGCTAGGCACGACACTACACCAACCCTGCCCTCGAGCAACGCCACGACACTGCGCACGGGCGGCACCGGGCTCCCCTCGGTGGTTCTCTCCTCACCGCGCGACCAGCATGCTCGGCCGCGCGGGTTCCGGTCACAGCCCGACTACGGGTCAACCCCTACACCCTATATCCTAATTACACCTTATGTTCCACACGGGTGGAGGCTTGTGAGGGCACGGCTCGCATACCCCGACGCTAAATCCCTCCAGAGCATCATGGAGACGCTCTCCAAGATAGTCGACGAGGCCGTCATGAAGATAACAAAGGAGAACGTGAGGATTAGGGCTCTTGACCCGGCGCACGTGGCCATGATAGACATTGTGCTAGAGCCCGACGTCTTCCTCGAGTACGAGGTGGAGGACGAGGAGGCTAAGGTGGGCTTCAACGTCGTGAACATAGCTAAGATTGTGAAGAGGGGCAAGAAGGGTAACAGGGTTGAGATAGAGGCGACCGACGAGCACGTAACATGGACTATAGTGGGCGCGGCGGTGAAGAGGTATAAGCTGCTAAACCTCGAGGTGGCGGAGCCCGAGATACCGGAAGCCCAGTTCGAGTTCAAGGCTAGAATAGCGATGATAGTGGACGCGTTCAAGAACGCACTCCGCGACGCGGAGACGGTTGGAGACACGGTTGAGCTGGAGGCAGACGAGGAGAAGCTAGTGATCAGGGGCATAGGCACGGCGGTAGCCGAGACCGAGATAACGAGGGATAAGCCAGCCGTCGTGGACTTCCAGGTGGAGGAGCACTCCAAGGCCTCCTATAGCATCGATTACTTGAAACACGTGCTAGCGCTGACGAAGGTGGCTGACACGGTGATAGTAGAGTTCTCGAACGAGGCGCCTCTAAGACTGCAATTCTCCCTGCCCGCCGGCGGCAGGGTAACCTACCTCCTCGCCCCCAAAGTCGCCTAGACACCAGCGTGGAGCCCAGACTGTAAAGAAGCCCGCAAACCCGCCGATGAGCGTGGCCGAAAGTAGTAGAGGATAGACGCCAAGGAGGGATGAGGCTAGGAGCGCGAGGATGGAGAGGAGTGTGTAGGAGACAGCCCATGCTCTCCTCGCGAGACGCGCCCTCCTCGAAATCTCTGCTAGAAGCTCTACAGCCTCTGCAACCCTACCCTCGCCTAGAAGCCTCTCAACGGCCGCCAGTGCCTCTCGGAAGCGGGGTGTGGGCGGTATAGGGGGCTTCAGGCTAAGGGAGAGAATGATACCCCTCTCCGCTAGAAGAGCCTCAAACTCGTCGCGGGCACTATGGTATACTCTAGAGAAAAGATCCACTAACCTGGGGCACGTCAAGAGCCCTAGCCCCTTATTGCCGCCGCCGTCGCCTCGCTTAGCTCGTCCTCCGGCGGCTCTACTTTAACCGTATAAGTCTCTGGCAGCCTGTCGAGCTTCGCTGCAACCCATCTAACCTCCTTGCTCTCCCCCTCGAGGTATATCGTTATCTCGACGCGGTTACCGTCGCTGAACCTCGCGTGGAGCTGGTTATAGTGGACCTTACCCCTCCTCAGAATATTCACTATGCGCATGAGCCCATCCATCCCGCCAAACGCGCTTATATACATCTTGTACCTGTTCATCGCCACGGTTTCTCACCCCCGCGGGGCGCTCAACCCTCGTATACCAAGCTTACGTCCTCCATGCCCGGAGGGAGCAGGGCGTTTGTGAGCCAGTCGCCTGGCTTAACCCACGGGTATACTATGTCGAGCTCACGGTCTATCATAACGTCGACCACTAGCGGCTCGTCGTTGCGCAGAGCCCATCTCACCCACTTCTCAAGCTCGTGGTAGTCTGCCGGCCTCACGCCCTCTACGCCGAAAGACTCTGCCACCTTCACGAAGTCCGGTCTCTCGGTGAAGTGCGTTGCCACGATCCTCCTCTCGTATAGGAATATCTGCCACTGCTTGACCAGCATTAGCGCCCTGTTATCGAATATCACCGTTATGACTGGGAGGTTGTAGTCGCGCACGAGGGCAAGGTTGTTCATAGTCATCTGGAAGCTCCCGTCGCCATCGATGTTCAGGACTGGGCGGTCGCGAGCAGCAATCTTCGCCCCGAGGGCCGCTGGTAGCCCGAAGCCCATGGTGCCTAGGCCCGCTGAGGTTATCCAAGTGCCGGGTATGTAGACGTCCCAGTGTATCTCGGCCCACATCTGGTGGCTGCCGACGCCCGTCGTTGTTATAGTGTTCCTGGGCATCACCTGGCGCAGCAGCTTGAGAACCTTCCATGGCGCGAAGGGCTTCATCTGCTCCGCGAGCTTCTCCATAGCCTCCTCGTACCGCCTCCTGATGTAGAGCAGCCACTCTACGAACTTCGTATCCTTCCTAGCCACCTTGGGCAGGGCGTCTAGGAGCATTCTCAGCGCCTTCTTCGCATCAGCGACTATCCCCACCGCGGGCTCCACGTTCTTACCTATCTCACTCGGATCTATGTCAATGTGGATTATCTTCTTCTCCTTGAGCTCCGGCTCGAAACGGCCGACGGTCCTATCCGAGAACCTTGTCCCAACGGCGAGAATCACATCAGCATTGGCTAGCGCCGCATCACCCTCAGCACGCCCATGCATGCCAGCCGGCCCCATCACGAGCGGGTGGTCGGCGGGCACGCTATTCTTCCCGGGGAGCGTTGTCACTATCGGCGCCCAGAGGCGCTCAGCAAGCTCTATCACCTCGGGCCAGGCTCCACTCCAGTACACGCCGGTTCCGACGAGTATAACGGGCCTCTTGGCGGCGAGCAGGAGCCGGGCAGCAGCCTCTATATCCTCGCGGCGCGGCTCCGGGGGCTCATACTTCTTGAAGTCTAGCGGTAGTAGACCCGAGTCTGGGCACTCGCAGCGCGTGAGCTGGATATCTCTCGGGAAGTCGACTAGCGTGGGCCCGGGTCTCCCGAGCGTCGCCAGCATGTAGGCCGTCTTTACAGCCGGTATGGCCTCCTCAGGCCTCTTTATCTGGTAGGCGAACTTCGTGATGGGTGCCACGACGCCCACTATATCGGTCTCCTGGAAGGCGTCCCTGCCGAAGACCTGTGTCGGCACCTGTCCCGTCAGGAAGAAGACGGGAGAGGAATCCATGTAGGCGTTAGCCACGCCCGTAACGATGTTAGTCGCGCCGGGGCCCGAGGTGACAGCGACGACAGCCGGCCTCTTCCTAACCCTGCCGTAGGCGTCGGCGGCGTGCGCCGCACCCTGCTCATGCCGGAACATGTAGATGTTGAACCCGCCCACAACCTCCATGGCGTCGTAGAAGGCCATTATACTTCCTCCGGTAACGCCGAAGACGTCGACAGCCTTCATCTCTCTGAGCGCTTTCGCTACCTGATCCACGACCCTACTTCCCGCAAATCCAACCTCATCTTCCCTCCGTCGCACCTCGCTCCCACCGCTTTCACACGTATTTAAGCATTATTCCTGGCTTGGGAGCGGCACCAATAGGCTTATAAGGAGTGATTGTGGGCAGGCCGTGGTCTGGGGTTGCCTATTGTTGCAAGAATCCGCATCTTCGACACGACGCTGAGAGATGGCGAGCAGATGGCTGGCGTGGAGCTGAGCCTAGAGGATAAGATCGAGATAGCACATGCTCTCGACGAGCTGGGCGTCGATATAATAGAGGCTGGGTTCCCCGCATCCTCCGACATCGACTTCAAGTCCGTGAAGCTCGTCTCTCGCGAGGTGTCGAGGGCGAGGGTTGCTGGGCTTGCGCGCGCGAACAGGAAGGATATAGATGCCGCTGCCGAGGCCGAGGCTCACATAATACACGTTTTCATAGCGACCAGCGACATACACATGAAGTACAAGCTCCGCATGACCCCCGAGGAGGTGCTCCAGAGGGCTGTGGAGGCTGTGGAGTACGCCAAGAGCTATGGCGTTGAGGTGCTATTCTCGGCCGAGGATGCTACGAGGAGTAACCGCGAGTTCCTCCTCCAGGTCTACAAGGCTGTGGTGGAGGCCGGAGCCAGGTACATAAACATACCCGACACGGTCGGCGTCATGATGCCGTGGGAGATGGAGGATCTGGTGAGGTTCATACGCTCCAACCTACCCGAGTGGGTGAAGATAGATGTGCACTGCCACAACGACTTCGGCATGGCAACTGCTAACAGTGTAGTATCGGTGAGGGCTGGCGCCGATGGGGTACAGGTTACAGTCAATGGTTTTGGAGAGAGGGCTGGGAACGCTGCCCTGGAGGAGGTTGTCGCGGCTCTACACTTCAGGATGGGGCTGAAAACCAACATTAGGCTCGAGAAGCTCTACGAGGTGTCCAGGCTCGTCGCCGAGAAGTTCGGCATAAGCCTTCCGCCCAACAAGCCCGTTGTCGGGGACAACGCGTTCGCCCACGAGGCCGGGATACACGTGCACGGGGTGCTCAACAACCCGCTCACCTATGAGCCGATACCCCCGGAGGCTGTCGGGGCTAGGAGGAGGATAGTGCTGGGCAGGCATAGTGGCCGCCACGCGGTAGAGTATGTGCTGAAGCATCTCGGCTACTACCCGGAGCCGGAGCTCGTGGACTACGTGCTGAGGAGGATTAAGGAGGTAGCACCCTACGCCAAGAAGGTCACGGAGGATCTGGTTAGGAGGATTGTCGAGGAGTACTATAGCCTCCGGAGGGTGACCGCCTAAACACTGTTTACGCGGGAGCGTCTCGAACCTCGCTGGTGCAAACCTGTGCCCAAACCCAGGAGTAGCCTTGTACGCGATGGTGTGCTACGCGCCCCTCACCGCAGCCTCATGTACGCCGCTGGCCTCGACCCGGAGCAGGTTTCGAGCGATAAGCCCCTCATAGGCGTGGTTTCCACCCCCTCCACCCTCATCCCCGGCCACCTCCTAGCCGATAAGGTCGCCGAGGCTGTCGTAGAGGGTGTCGCGGAGGCTGGCGGTATACCGGTTAGGTTTGCGACGCTGGGGGTCTGCGATGGTATAGCGATGGGCCACGAGGGTATGAAGTATAGCCTAGTCTCGAGGGAGGTTGTCGCGGATAGCATAGAGGTCATCGCTGAGGCTCATAGGCTCGACGGCCTCGTGGTGGTGACGGCGTGTGATAAGATGATGCCAGGCGCTTTCATGGCAGCCGCTAGGCTCGACATACCCACGGTGGTTGTGAACATTGGACCGATGCTAGCTGGCAGGGGTTTGAGGGGGGAGAGGATAGCCCTCGGCCACGTCTTCGAGGCCGTCGGGGCTAGGCTCTCTGGCAGGATGAGCGACGAGGAGTTGAAGAGGGTGGAGCTGGGCGCGCTTCCCACACCCGGCAGCTGCGCCGGCCTCTACACGGCTAACACCATGGCTCTCCTGGGCGAGGCTCTGGGCCTCATACTGCCCGGCACTGCTACGATACCAGCAGTCTCGTCTAGGAGGATACACGCCGCGCGCAGGGCTGGCCGTGTTGCGGTGAAGCTTGTGGAGAAGTGGCTTACGCCAAGAAAGCTCATGACGCGCGACGCCTTCCTAAACGCTATCGCCGTTGATGTGGCCACCGGCGGCTCTACCAATGCCGTCCTACACCTCCTCGCCATAGCCGAGGAGGCCGACGTCAAGATATCGCTCGGGGACTTCGACGAGGTGTCGAAGAAGACCCCGTGGGTTGCGAACCTCGAGCCCGGGGGCCACTACTACCTCGAGGATCTGGATGCCGTTGGCGGGGTCCCGGTGATAGCGAAGGTGTTGGCGGAGAAAGGGGTCTTCAACCTAGGCGTCATGGCGGCCGATGGGAGGACGTGGAGGGAGATTGTCGAGAAGGCTCCCGACCCCGACGGCGAGGTGGTTAAGAGCGCCTCGCAGCCCATCCAGCCCACCGGCTCCCTGCGAGTGCTCTACGGTAGCCTCGCCCCCGAGGGAGCTGTGCTGAAGCTGGCTAGGGTGGAGAGGCTCACCTTCCGGGGCAGGGCGAGGGTCTTCAACAGCGAGGAGGAGGCTATACGGGCGGTGGAGGAGGGGCGTATCGAGAAGGGGGACGTCATCGTGATTAGATACGAGGGGCCGGCTGGAGGACCCGGCATGAGGGAGATGCTGCAGGTGACGGCGGCTGTAGTCGGAGCCGGGCTAGGCCCCCACGTGGCCATGGTCACTGATGGGAGGTTCAGCGGGGCCACAAGGGGCCTCATGGTGGGCCACGTTAGCCCCGAGGCTATGGTGGGAGGCCCCATAGCCCTAGTCGAGGATGGGGACGAGATACTCATAGACGTAAAGGAGGGTAGGCTAGACCTGCTGGTCGACGAGGAGGAGCTTAGAGAGAGGAGGGCGAGGTGGAGGCCCCCCGAGGAGAAGGTGAAGTACCTGGCGGAGAAGGCGGCGCGTAACAGCGTGCTCTACCGCTACCACCTCCTAGCCTGCAGCGCCTCGAGGGGAGCGGTGCTAAAGTGCCCGAAGAAGCCGGTGGCTTGAGAGGCTCGGCTCCTGCCGGACTCTTCACCGGCCAACAGGCCTCGGTTGGTGGGACCAAGCTCCTCACAGCCTAGGGGCTGTACTCCGCGTAGAGCACCGTATAGCCCTTCTTCCTCGCGAGAACCTCGAAACCCCCGAAAACCTGCTCCATGAGCCTCGCTATCCTCTCGGCGCCCTTCCGGAGAACCATCTGCAGGCTACCACCCTCCACCAGGTGCCCCGGAGCCTCCCTGACAATAGCCTCGACCACCCTCATGCCAGCCGCTAGCGGCGGATTAGAGAATATGGCGTTGAACCTCAGACCCTTAACCGGCTCGTACAGGTTACCCTGCAGGACCACTACGCGATCCTCCACCCGGTTCAGCCTAGCGTTATACCTCGCGAGCTCAACCGCCCGGGGGTTGATATCGATCATGTAGACGCGTAGGCGGGGGTTGAGCTTCGCCAACGTAACGCCTATGACGCCGTACCCGCAGCCCATGTCGAGTACAACCCCCTCCTCGGGGATCCTAGCGTACTCCAGGAGTAGCTTCGTGCCCTCATCAACCTCGTCGGCCGAGAACACGTCGCCCGACACCTTGAACTCCACGCCAACGCCGCGGATGACGTCGCTGATTACCCATGTCCCGCGGTACCGCCTAGGCCTCTTATAGTAGTGGCTCAGGGCCCACCCCTGGAGCGTATCCTGAGAGACTCCCTATAACCCGTTATAAACGCGCTCGCGATGACGAGAGCCGCGCCAATCCACTGGAGTGGTTCAAGGCTCTCACCCAGCAGCGCCACTGAGAGGAGGAGGGCTGCAAGCGGCAGGAGGTTCACGTATATGTTTGTCGAGGCCGCCCCGATGATCTTGACAGCTGTTAGCCAAGCAAGGTAGGCGATGAACCCGGGCGCTACAGCCACGTAGACTAGGAGGAGCAGGATTGGGGGCTTTGAGGAGAGGGCTGCTATGCTGCCGGCCAGGAAGGGGGCCGCTATCGCGAAGTTCACGGGGGCTACGCTTAGTGTGCTCGCCGCAAGCACCCGTATAGGGTGTTCACCGGCAACCACCCTCTTCGACCATACCGTGTACACCGCCCATACTGCAACAGAAGCCAGCGCTATCAACGCCCCTATGCCCGAGCCCGGATCCAGCCTCAAACCCTCATACTCTATGAGATAGACGCCGAGGAAGCCGAGGAGAGCAGCCGAGACCAGAAGCGCGTCAAGCCTCTCCATGCGCATTAGCCACGCGAGGAGCAGGGTCGCTACGGGAACCAAGCCGATGATTATAGCCACTAGGGATGCTGGCGCGAAACGCAGCGAGAGGTATAGCAGGTCGCTGAACCCGGTTATCCCGAGAACCCCTAGGGCAAGAAGCCCGAGCGTGAACCTGGGCCTCCCAACGGTTAGGGCCGCGTAGGCGTAGAGGAGAATACCAGCCAGGAGCCAGCGTAGAGCGGTAAGCGCGAAGGGGTGCACACCGCTAGTCACTATCACACGAGAGGCTACAATGTTTGTAGCCCATAGCACGGGCGCCAGGCTGGCCAACAATACCCCGGCCACACGACTCTTCAAGACGATCTCCTCTTCCTCCTCGCCGGTCTAGGCGTCCTACGCCTCTTCTCCCTCCTCTCCTCACCCTCTCCTTTAGCCTCACCCTCCTTCCTCCTCTTCCACATCCTGGGATAGACACCGGGCTTCATGACAACACGTTGTATCCTAAACGCTATGCCCTTCTCGGCCTTAGCAACCTGCTCCGCATCCATAGCAGCCTTCGCTATGGCCACCAGCTCCCCTTTGAGAGTGAAGATGGCCACTATATCACCCTTCCTTATGTGAGCGTGTAGCCTAGCTATACCCGGGACCGCGAGATGCGCCCCATGAGCTATAGCGTCCACGGCAGAGTCCCTAACAACCACCTTCTTCAGGTGGGCCACCGCGTACTCCATCGGGAGTATATACCTCCTTAGCAGATCCTCGCGCCCCTCCTCCTTCCAGGCGTAGAGGGCCTCGCTAAGCTCCTGGAGGCGGACTAGCCCCATAGCCTCGCGGAAGGGGCCGCTCTTAGTCCTCCTCAACTCCCTCATGTGAGCACCAACGCCGAGATAGAGGCCGATATCGTGGCACAACTTCCTCATGTAGGTGCCGGGGTCGCAGTAGACCCTCATTAGGGCATAACGCCCGGTGAACTCGAGAAGCTCTATATCGTAGATGGTCTTGGTTCTAAGGCTTCTCTTCACACTGCTCCGCAGGGGAGGCCTCTGGTAGATAGTCCCGGTGAAGAACCTGATAGCCTCCACAAGCCTCCTCTCCTCGACGTCGCCGTGTAGCTGCATCACGCACACATACTCCTTCGGCGTGTGCACGACAAGCCCTATAATCTTCGTAGCCTCCTCGAGAGCTACCGGCAGCACCCCCGTGACCTTAGGGTCTAGTGTGCCACCGTGGCCAGCCTTGCTA
This sequence comes from uncultured Desulfurococcales archaeon, assembly GCA_964613695.1. GTDB lineage: Archaea > Thermoproteota > Thermoprotei_A > Sulfolobales > Pyrodictiaceae > Pyrolobus. Next base: position 58,884 of record CAZTIR010000001.1, read on the forward strand.
AGCCCGAACATCCTCTTAATCCACGCCACAACCTCGTGACTAGTGGGCCCCGGCGGCTTGTCGAGGGGTATGACGCCCATGCGTATATGCTGCTCTATCGGCCTAGCCCACGGCGGCGTACCGTAATCGGGGCTCGTATCCTCCTCCACCTTCACAATCCACTCGCTCTTAACGCCACCGATCTCGTCGAGCTTCTGTATGAACTCGAGACCCTTTCTGGTGAGCTCGCTGCTCAACCCCGTCCCCGGGTTCGGGTAGAGCAGGGCGGGTATAAGCGAGAAGATGACAACCTACCAGTACTGGGAGTATGCAAGATGGGAGAGGTATTCAAGCCGGGTATACCCCCAGGCCGCGACGTTGCACACCTGCTGCCACACCACTCCCGCGTACCCCCCGTGGCGCTGCTGGTGCCGAGATTCAGGCTAAAGTGCGTGAAGTGCGGGAGGGTCTTCGAGGACGTGATAGAGGCGTATAGGCATCAAAACGAGTGCCCGGATGCATGCTTCAAGATAATGCTCGGTTAGAAGAGGAGCCCCGGCTTCAACTGCACCTTTACACGCTCGCGCATGAAGTCGAGGAGCCCGGCCTCCTCGAGAGCCTTCTTGACCTCCTCGTCGCTCGCACCGGGCTTGATGTTTATCTTCTCCGGGAGAACCTCAATGTGATCGATGTTAGCCCTTCTCCTCTTCACGCCGCTAACATCCTTAGGCCCGGTTATCAGTACGAAATTCTCGTCTATGATGTCGACGATCACGCACTTCCTCCCCGCCTCCCTGCCGCGCAGCTTCACGCACAACCTGCCTACCTCGATGGCGGGCATCTCGTACCCCCCGGGAAGCCGGTGACGAGCCAGAGCCCCTTTTAACCGCTACGTGATAGAACCTTCTCGACAAAAGAGCGTATCACCAGGTACGTCTCCTCTATGCCGAGCTTCGACGTGTCAATTACAAGATCGAATATGGATAAGTCGCTTATATCGACACCATAGTAGTCGAGGAACCTTAGCCGGTGGAGCCTCTCCCTCTCAAGGGTCTCGCGTAGAGCCACGTTAACCGGTACACCGTCGCGAGCCGCTATACGCCTTACACGAACCTCGAGCGGGGCAGTCACGTATATCTTGACGTCGGCTACGTCACGGAGTATCCATGCTACAAGATGCCCCTCTATAACAGCCCCGCCCTTCAACCCAACCTCGTATGTCATCCTATCTATCTCGAGGTCTATGCTCGGGTCTGTCGCCGCCAACCGGTTCAACTCTAGGAGCGTTAACCCGCGTCGACGCGCGAGCTCACGGAAGAAGCCGCCGGCCGAGTAGAACTCTAGCCCGAGATCCTCGGCGAGGCGCTTAGCATAGGTCGTCTTCCCGCTACCGGGAGGCCCGCTGACAGCGATAACAGGGCCCCTTCTTCCGGCCAAAAACCCACCCGTGTTTATGCACTCGTAGCAGCCTCCCTAGCCTTTCTAAGCTCCTCCAACTGCTTCACAATCTGCGTTCGAATAGTGAGCTTCAACACCTTCTCGAGGCACTCGTGGCAGAGGACCCCGCCGAATATCCTCTCCGGCCTCTTCGCGGTCTTGGGCAGCTTCCTGAGCTCAGAGGGCCTCAGCCTAGGCACGCCGTTCAACGGCCTACCGCAGAGCGCGCAACGGGCGGGCCCCGGCCTCCTAGGCTCATAGTGTACTACGGTCTCGCCTCCAGGCGTTCTAACGTACACTCTCCTCTTCGACCTCGTTCTCAACCCTGGCCTCGGCAACGCTCCACCCCCGCAACCCGACCCCACTCAGCCACTAGTTCTTAACCGCGGCGGGGCCATGTAGATGAAGACGAGGCTTAGGAGTGATAGTAGAACCGCTTGCACAGCCGTGTACCAGACTCCACCCCTATAGGGTATCGTGAAGAGGGGTATTGGGGCGGGTGCGGGGTAGAGGCGCGGGAATAGCTTCAGCATGACACCACTCGCCCCTATATAGGCGATGGTGTAGAGCACCCCACGCGCGATGGACACCCGGATCACGAGCCTACGGTGCGACGCCAGCCTAGCGTCTAGCAGTGCGGCCTTCCGTGCAGCCCTCCTGCCGCCCCTCCTGCGCAACGATACAATCCTCGCCCCACTCTCCTCGATAAACGCTATAGCCTCGAGGAAGCGCCTGGGGTCGAAGATAGACCAGAGTATAGACTCGGCCGCGTAGAGGAGCAGGGCCGAGAACCCCATTGATAAAAACGCGAGTAGTATAGGCTCTAGGCTCATTCCTTCACCTCAGGCGATGTATCAAATCGAGTATCCTAGAGGCGGCCTCCTCGGGCCTCCCCTCCGGGTTCTCGACTATGAATACGCTACTGGCGGTCAACACGGCGCTAGCCATGGCGGCTGTCCTAGCCATCTGCATCAACTCTCTAAGCTCCTCGACACCACCCATATCCTCCCTATACCTCGTCTTATCCCTCTGCCTCCTAGCTATCACCAGCTCCGGATCAGCCTCTATCACCACGATGCTATCGGGCTTCAAGACCTCTATAACGTGCCTAGGCAGCCCGGGCCAGTAGCCGGTAACCGTCTTGATAACACTATGGGTATCCACCACGAGAACGCCACCATCGCCGAGCTCCGCTGAAGCATCCCTGACTATAGCCTCGGCCGCCCACTTCTGTAGATCGAGCTGCGTCTGGAGAGGCAGCTTCCTAATCTCATCCCTATGCTCCACTAGACCCTTCTCCCTAGCAACCTTGAGCATATAGTCGCCGAAGTTCACGAGCTTGAGCTTCAAACCCTCCCTCGACGCGAGCTCCGTGAGCTTCGTGAGAACCGTGGTCTTACCCACGCCGGGGACGCCCGTCACTATCACAGTGGTGAAGGGGTTGCGAAGCTCTACCATCACCTACACCCCCAGGCCATGCTCAGCCCACGTTTGAAAAGTGTTACTCGCCGAGAAGGCGGCGTAGCAGCGGGTACATCTCGAGGGTTCTCTCGTATATCAGCAGCTGGTAGAAGTTTATCGCTATGCCCGTTGCCAGCAGTAGACCAGAGCCGGTGCCGTAAGCCCCGAAGAAGTCAGCCACAACCGCGAGAGCGCCCACGATGATGCTGCTGAGGAGCGTGAGCGGGTAGATGTACTTGGCGAGAAGAGCCTCCAGTATCTTCTTGTTCCTCCTGAGACCCGGCACCTCGAAACCAGACTTGATGAGGTTCTCCGCCTGCTTGTCCGGGCTTAGGCCAGCGAGGTCAACCCATAGTTTGCCAAAGAGTATGGACAAGAGTATCCACGCCACCGCGCTGGTCACGTCGCGCACCGGGTCTTTAGCGACTTGTGCTAGCCCGCGTGGCGTCGAGATGTAATGCTGGAGGGCGTCTAAGAACTGGGCAACAGGGCCGGGCGCTAATGTCTTCGCTATATTCGTTAGTATGCCTAGATCAGCCACCAGTATTGCAACTAGGAGTATCGGGATGTTGGTCACGTAGATGAAGTTAAGCGGTATCCTAGTCCTTATACCGCGCAGACGCGGGCCCGTCACCGGTATCTCGACGCGCATCAACTGGAGGTACGTCAATACAACTATCAGCACAAACGTCGCAATGAGGCCAACGAGGTCGGGTAGCGTGGGGTACGGGGATATTATAGTATCCTTTAGGTCGCCCATCCAGAGCCTCGGGATGAGACCGAGCGGGACCCTAAGCCCTGGCAACTCGTTTGGCGAGAAGATGAGGAGCACTATCCTCTTCGACACGCCGGCCAGGATGAAGAGGCTGAGCGCCGAGCCAATACCCCAGCCCCGCTGCAGCATCTCATCAAACCAGATGATTAGGAGGGTTGCGAAGACCAGCTGGGGGACTATCAGGAGCCTGGTAGCTAGGCCAGCTGTACACGTTCCACCCACATTCCAGAACGCACAACCCGCTGCATAAGCGAGCGCCTCCAGAGTAGCGAATATCAGCGAGAGCGTCTTCTGCGCACCCATGAATATCTTCTGATCCTCTGGCTTAGTGAGGTCGAGCTTGATTACACCAGTGCCGATCAGCACCTCGAGCACGAGACCAGCAGTGACGATAGGGCCTATGCCTAGCGTCGCGAGTGTACCAAAGCTTATACCGAGTATGATCTGGGCGAGGGCTAGAGACGGGTTACCCTGCTGCGGCCTGACGACAACACCGTAGAGTGGCACAACAGTCATTATGAAGTAGAGGACTACGACGAGGAAGGTTATGAATAGCCTTGTTGGCAGCGACGGTCTCCTAGCCGGCTTCTCGACAACCGGTATATACTTCGCTGCCGCTGCGAGCGCTTCTAGGATACCTGTCACTATCGACCCCGAGCGCCCTACCCCGCGTCCGTTTAAAAACGGCTCTCTTTTTACTCACCGCCCTCCTCGCCGCCGAGCAGGGTTACCTCGCCGCCAGCAGCCTTAATCTTCTCGATAGCCTTCTCGGTAGCCCTTGGCACTAGGACGTGCACGGGTTTAGTGATCCGCCCCTTGCCTAGGAGCACGTTATAGCCTAGCTCCGCGAGGTTAACTACTATCTTATCGCCTTCTTTACGCGCAAGACCCTCCCTTAGCCACGCGTCTATCTTCTCGTCGAGCTCGCCCACGTTAATCTCGCGGGGTTTCACCATGAGCTGGTCTGGGCGGTTGAAGCCGTGCTTGCCGAACCATGTTGGGGCATACTTTACAACCCAGGTCCACATATGCTTGTGCATGCCAGCGGCGCCGAAACCGCCCTTAGAGCCGCTCTTCCTGTGCTGGCCTATCCTGCCATACCCCATGCTCCTAGTCCTGCCGCGTAGCTTGCGACTCTTCTTCCTCCGCCTAACTACCATGCCACGCCCCCCTCCACGCTCACAACATGCGCCTAATAAGCTCGTTTATAGCGTAGCCGCGGTAGCCTAGCTCGCCTCCAGCACCGTAGGGCTTCTTTATACTACCCTTGAAGCCCCCGCGCGGCGGGTGTAGGCGGAACACCGGCTTTATTATCCACACGTGGCGCCTAGTATCGTACAGCTTGTGGAGCATTATCTCGCCCCTTAGCAGCTTATCTGCGAGCTCCTCTATGCCGCCCTTGAGGCCCAGTCTCTCCCTCACATACTCGTCGGTCAGCGGCTTGTCTCCAGGCACGCGGCCCCGTCTACGCAGAAGCTCTATCAGCGTATCTCTATCGATCTCCCCCCACGTCACCCAGTCTTTGACCGTCTCTAGCATACCCTCGATGCCCGGTAGGGTCGAGGGGTAGAGGACGAGGTGGAACTTCCGGTGGAGTCGTAGCTGCTCGAGGGTCCTACGCACCCTGGGCGGTACACCAACCCTACCCCTAATCCTGATTATAGCGTAGAGCTTGACCTGCTGCCCCGCGGGCGGTACGCTAGCCTTCTGGGCGGTGCTCATACGGTAACCCCCTCCCTCTACCTAACCTCCGGCCAGTCTACGGGTGTGACGAACTGGTACGTCTGCTTAAGAGCGTTGTACGTCGCCTTCACGAAGTTTATCGTCGTCCTCGTCTCGCCCTTGGTGAAGGTCCACACGTCGCGTATACCAGCCAAGCGCAGCACAACCTTAGCTGCCTCGCCCGCCACGAGCCCAGTGCCCTTGGGCGCCGGCTTCAGGACGACAACAACACTACCGCTCTTACCGCGGACTGTGAAAGGCACGCTATGAGGCTCGCCGCACATGCACTCCCAGCTGCCACAACCTCTCCTAACCGGTATGATGTTCAGCTTGGCGTTCCTAAGCGCCTTCTCGATGGCCGTCCTCAGCTGCCTAGCCTTCCCCTGCCCAGCGCCCACAAGCCCATCCCCGTTGCCGATCACGACGACCACACGGAACCTCGTGATGCGGCCGGCATCGGTCATCTTCTGGACGAGGCTCACGTCCACAGTCTCGTGCTTGAGGTCGGGGACAAGCCAGTCCACTATCTCGGGCTCGAGTATCGGCAGGTTCTTCTCGAATATCTCGTAGATGCTCTTAATCTTACCCTCCTTCACAAGCCTGCCCACATACGTGCGAGGCTGCCACTCCTCGAGGCTAGCCTGCCCCAGCGCCACTCTCTACACCCCCTCCACGAACCGCCGCCAACACGTCCTTATAATCCTCCAGGATGCGGCGCTTAACCTCCTCGAAGTGCTTCGGCAGCTCCCTCGGATCCAGCCCCGCCTTGAGATACATGCTGAACCTCCTCTCAAACAGCTCCGGATTCTGGGCAGCCAGCATCTCGGCATACTTCGCTATATGCTCGCCCCTGATCCTATCCTCGCTCGGGGCAACCTCCTCGCTCATGGGTACCTCGAGGCCTACATCATTAGCAGCCTTTATCGCCGCGAATACCTTAGCACCGCGGGTGGGCCTATGCAACCCTATATCCGGCGCAGCGTAGCGTATACCAGCCTTCAAAGCCCGCAGCGCCGCCAAGAGCCCGGTGAGGTAGGCTGCTGGCACGTTCTTCGTGCCACCCTTCCACCCGTACCTCTTCACAAGCTCCCTACTGTGAGCAGCCGCGACTGTGATATCACCCTCAGGCTTAGCCTTCACGACCATAACCCAGATGTACTTGTTCGTCTTGCGCACAACGAACCTAGGGTGCCCCGAGAGTATCATAACATACCTCTTATAGTAGTTGGTCTTGCCCTCGCGCCTACGCCTCCTTGGCACCTTGTAGCGTGGTCCCCTCGCCATCCACGAGCCCTTGCAACCCGAGAGAATCCCGCCCTTAAAAGTTAGAATCCTAGGCCGGGGGCCCGCGGCCAGAGCTTCACAAAATAAGAGAGGCGGGGGAGCGACCCCTGCTAGGGAGGCGACTCTAGTATACCCTGCTCCCTGAGATATGTCTTCAAGTGGTTGAGGCTGTGGAAGGCCCCGCCCTTCGCGAGCATGTAGAGTCTGCGGTAAGTCCTACGATCTATCAACCCCTTGTCGCGCAGGTAACGCAGGTACCTCCTAATCTTCCTAATCCTGTTCATCCATACCTCCTTCGGATCGGTTCTAGCCGTCTTATCGCCCTTCCTGTGCCCCGGCCCACGCCTCCTACCCTTCTTCCTCTGCTCGTGCCGCTCTCTCCACCTCTCCCTACTGTTCCCCTTCTTCGGCTTAACCTGTATCACGCCCTCCTTGATGAGCCTCTTCACATCCTCCCTTGTTATGGCCTCTGCGACCCTCTCGTACTGCCTCGGGTCTATCCATATCCTTGACTCGCCCACACCGAGTATCTCCGCCGCAAGCCTCTTCTGGAAGCTTAGATCCGGGGTCGGCACCGCACGTACACCCCCTACCCGTTAGCCACCCGGAAGCCTCTCCTCCGAGCCTCCTCGATTATTTGTAGCCTCTTGCGTAGACCCACAGTGTGGGCCACATACACGATATGCCGCTGCGGGTCTAGAGACTCAAGCTCCCTGACATTGTGGACCACTACCGGCTCTAGGCCGGTGGGGTGGAGGCCCCTAACCGCGGCAGGGCTCCCGTAGCCAACCTCGACTATCGGCGGGTAGCCCTTGAGCCTGAGCCTCATCTTGTTATCGATGCCCTTCGGCTTCCTCCAAGCCCATTGGTGGTAGAACTTCCAGAACTTCCACCACTGGTGCCTCAGGAACAACGGCTTCTTCGACTTCAGCCTCCTGCGCAGCTCAAGCAGCCTGGCTAGAGGCGAGCTCCTCTTCGCCCTTAGTATCTCCTCGCGTTTGCGCATCAACTCCTCTATCTGCTTGCGGAGCTCCTCGCTCACTGCTCGGCCACCTCCCGCTCGTAGATGTATATCCCGTCCATGAACACGCGGCGGTCGAAGCCTTTAACCTTAGTAGCCTGCTCTATGTTAGCCGCGGTCTGGCCAACCTCCTCTATGTCGATACCCTCGATTATCACGTCATCGCCCTGCACGCGCACCTTCACGTTACCATATATCCTGGCGACCCTGGGAGCCTTCTCGCCCAGGAAGTTCTCAATATAGACGAGCTTGTTCTTCTCATCCACCTTCACCGTGACCGGGAAGTGGCTGAACACTATCTTCATCTTATACCTGAACCCCTTAGTCACCCCCGTGATCATGTTCTCTATGTGAGATGCTATGGTGCCCACCAGGGCCTTCCTACGCCTGTTAGCAAAGTAGGACTCGACGACAACATACTTCTCGCCCTCCTCCTCCTCAAGCCTTATGATTACGCCCCTAGCGTGGCTAAAGTCGCGTGTAAGCTCACCCTTAGGCCCCTTCACGGTAACCCTCTTGCCCTCGATCTTCACCTCGACGCCCTCAGGGATCGGCACCTTCTCTACCACATAGACCGCCTTCGCCAACCTAGAGTCCCCGGGGGGCGTTGCTACGAGAGAAGCCCCTAAAAAGAGAGGCTCGGGGCAGGCCGGGGAAAATGGAAAAGGATGTGCGGAGGGGCTAGTAGACGTAGGCTAGCAGGACGCCGCCGAGCTTACGCTGCAGCGCCTCACGGTGGCTCATGACACCGTGGGGGGTCGAGATTATCAGTATGCCCACGTCCTTGCTCGGCAGGTATTTCCTCAGCCAGTCTGGCATCCTCTCCAAGTCGCGGTATTTAACCGGGAACCTGGGCTTTATCACGCCGCACTTGTTTATGCGGCCCAGGAGCCTAACCCTAATCTTACCCCATCTACCATCATCGATGTACTCGAACTCGCCTATGTAACCCTCCCTCTGCATAACCCTCAACACGTTCATGATGAGCTTCGAGGCCGGCCATATCAACGCCTCTGGCTTAGCCCTCATCTCGTTGTTATAGATGGTTGCGAGCGCGTTGGCGAGCGGGTCGAGCATTACCATAGCCTAACCACCCCGTCAGCTATACTTGCGGAAGCCGAGCGATACTGCAAGCTCGCGGAAGCACTGGCGGCAGAGGTAGAGCCCATACTTCCTTATCACGGCGTCGTGGCTGCCGCACCTCTGGCACTTTATCGCGCCGCGCCCATACTTCCTAACCCGGGGCGGCCTGTACTTGCCCATCCCCTAGCACCCCCGTTGAGCGAGCAGAACGCAAGCTTATAACCAAATTACTCTATCTTAACGCCGAACATCTCGTGGAGTAGCAGCATGGCCTCCTCCGGGGTCACACGATGCCTCCTCGGTATCCTCTTCTTCTTCGCACGCCTCCTCCTCAAGACCCTGTACCCGGGCCTCTCTATCGTAATCGCCACGTCCATGCCGAAGATCCCGATCTCTGGGTCGTAGCGGGTGCCGGGTATGAGTATGTGCTCCCTGATGCCAAAGCTCACGTTACCGAAGGGGTCGAACTGGCTCGCCCTGAGCTTGTACCCGATCGCCTCGAACGCCTTCTTCAGGAACTCTATAGCCTTCTCCTTTCGAAGCGTGACCATGACGGCTATGTTCTCGCCCTTCTTTATCCCAAAGTCCTTTATAGTCTTCTTCGCCCTGCGGAAGACTGGCTTCTGCCCCGTTATCTCCTCGAGCACCCTAGCAGCCTTGTAGAGCCTCTCGCCCGACTCCCCCACGCCTATGTTCACGGTAACCTTGGCTATCCTTGGCTTTAGCATAGGGTTCTGCTCCCAACGCTCCTTTATCGCCCTCACCTGCTCGGGCGTCAGGGGTATCGGGAGGCTCATCTCCACGCACCCTCCGGCAGCGAGATTAGAGGCTCACCCCCCTTACCTATAACGAAGACGTACTCTAGGCTAGTCTGGAACTTCTCGCCCCTCGCATCCTCTAGGGTCACTATGCTGCGCTTCCTCCCCATACCCCTCTGGATGCTCACTATGCGACCCACCCTACCAACGTTCCTGCCGCCAAAGACTATAGCCAAGTTGCCGACCTCGAGCGGGACATAATCTAGCACCTCCTGCTCGGGTATGCTTATCTTCAGGGTGCCCAGCGTCTTGTAGGGCTTGGCTTCCTCGGCCCTCGTGGGGTCAGAGACGCGTATCAACACGTTCCTCCCGTCATGACAGTGTAGCTGCACGTGGCCACCCTTGACCGTGGACTTATCCTCTATCCTGCAGAGCTTGAAACGAGCCTCCTCGTCGCTTATCGGGTGCAGCGTGAAGACGTGCATCGGGTACGGCAGGATACGGTACTTCTCGCCAGTATCGACTATCTCCAAGACATCCATGAAGCCGACGGGGAACTTGTAGTCGCGGCGCACGCGGCCATCAACCTTGAAGTGGCCCTCCGCTATCAGCTTCCTAGCCTCCCTACCGGTCTTAGCGTAGCCCAGCACATCCCTCACAATTATGAGGAGTGGTATGCTCCGCTCGATGGGGTGCGGCCCCGGCCTAGGCTTGACGGTGAACACGCCAGCACGCTGCCGGACAGGCCAGAACTTTGGAGCCGCTAGTGTCTTCAGGTGGCGTCTACCACCCATCCTAGCCATCTATACCACCCCTCAGCCCTGCTCCCCCTTACCAGCCTTAATTATAGCTAGGAACTCTTCGCGCGCCCTCCTCTTCCTCTCGATTATCTGCTTCCTCCTCTCGTCACTCAGGTCAAGCTTAACTATCATCACGTTCGAGGGGTGTATCGGGTAGTACCTCTCCTCGCCCCTCGCGTTCTTCACGGTAGCCCCCTGCACGTATATCCTCATGCGCCTCAAGTCAACCTCGACTACCTTGCCACGGTGGCCAGCGAAATTCCCCCTAAGGATGACAACCTCGTCCCCCACACGAACCGGTAGACTGCGTATACCATACTGCTCTCGAAGCTCCCTGCTAAGGGGAGCAGCCATCATCTTCTGCCTCTTGTGGAGCGGCGCGTTGAAGAACGCACGCCGCTGCTTCTTAGGCTGGCTCGACTTCACCCAGCGCACGCTAATACCCCGCGAGATGGGGTGCGAGAAACGCGACCTTTTATACGAATAGGTTTAGGTTGCCCCGAGAGACTCTAGACGATTATGCTGGCGATGTTAGCTATCCTAGGCCACCTCTCCGCAGCCTCGCGGGCGACAGGGCCCCTAATCTCGCTGCCCTTGGGGGTACCGTCCGGGGCGACTATAACCACCGCATTGTCCTCGAACGCGACCCAGGTGCCGTCGGGCCTCCTATAGGGCCTCCTCTGCCTTACTATGACAGCCCTCACCACCTGCTTCCTCATCTCCGGGGTGCCCTTCTTGACGGTCACTACGACCATGTCGCCCACGCCAGCCCAGGGTATCCTCCGGAGCCTACCCTTGTAGCCAACAACACCGATTATCATGACCTCCTTCGCGCCGCTGTTATCAGCTACCTGCACGTAACTGCCCACCTGGAGACCAGGGTTTATCGAGCGCCTCGAGCCAACAGTGACAGCTTTAACCATCCGCTACACCCCCGGCTTAAGGTGTGCCAGGGCTTACTTTACACCTAGCGGCTTATGCCCTACAACACCGAGAACCACGAAGTGGACGGTCTTTGCTAGCGGCCTAGTCTCCCCAATCACCACTATGTCACCCTCCTTAGCGTTGATGCAGGGCGGGTTGTGGGCGTGTATCCTACTAGTCCTCCTCTCGTACCTCCTATACTTCCTATCATAGTAGAGGTACTCGCGCTCAACCACAACAGTGTTCTTCATCTTAGCCTTGACCACCACACCCTGGAGTATGAGCCCACGCACCCTGACCCTACCGTGCCACGGGCACTTCGGGTCGTTACACGTCTTCTCGGGGGGCTTCACGCCTGGTATACCAACGTCTCTCACGTAGGACATACCGCACCACCAGCCCCCTACCCTTCTCTAGCCTCTTAAGCCGCTCACTCCAACGCCCTACTATAAGCTCACCCTCCACGATAACCGACTCTCTTCCAACTCTAAACTCGAACATAGCATCCCTCTTCGTAACCCGGACCCGCCGCCCACCCGCCTCCACAACGAGGGTCCTGGCTGTCTCCTCGACAACAATGCCACAGAGGCCAACGAGGCCTGGATCGGGATGAGAGAGTATACAAACCTCGAGGCCCACGAGGACATGGAAGAAAATATTCCAGGGCGTCCTCCTCAAGACCCTCCACGCCTAATCCCGAGCTCCTCCTCGCGCATAACGGTTAGTATGCGGGCTATCGTCTTCCTTATGGCCCGTATGGCGCCGGGGTTGTCGAGAGTACCCATAACCGCCTTGAGGCGCAGGCGTATAAGCTCCTCCTGGAGCTCCCGCAGCTTCTGGAGCCTCTCCTCCCTACTCATCTTGCGAATATCACCAGTCTTTATCATGAACTTGGGCTTCCTAGCCACTACTGCTCACCCCCAGTGCCGGTGGAGCCTGCAGCCTCTTGTTTAGCCTCCTCGCCTGCACCAGCACCCATCTCGGCCCTAATCTTCTCGACTATCTCCTTTACCTCCTCCGGCGTCTTTATCCTCACGTAGTCCACGGGCTTCACCGGCTTCACTATCTTAACCTCGATGCCGTAGACACCGGGCTTGAGAAGCACGTGCATAACAGCGCGATCAACCATGTACTCCACCTGGTGTCCAGTGCTATACACTTTACCCAGCTTGAGCTTCTCGTAGCGTGCACGCTCTGTTCTAAGCTTACCGCTGATAACTATCTCGACCCCCAACGCCCCCGCCGCCAACACGCGCCTAGCCATGACATGCGCGACTCTACGATAGTGGGCGCCGCGCTCGAGTAGAACAGCTATGCGAGACGCCACCACCCTAGCGTTGAGATCCGGATCCTCTACGCGGCGCACGCTAACCTGCGGGTTGTTCAAGCCGAAGTGGTTCTCGAAGATGTACTGAAGCTCTCTTATCGTCTGGCCGCCACGCCCTATTATCATGCCCGGCCTCTCGGCGTAGATGTAGACTCGGTGGCCTACAGGCAACTCTATTATCTTGACTCCCGCGTACCCAGCCCTATAGAAGCGCCTAGCCAGGTACTCGTCTATCTGGGCCTCGCGCAGAGCCCGCTGTATGAAATACCTCTTGATGAGCACCATGCTTACTCCTCCTCCGCCACGATTATCTCAATGTGGCTACGCCTCCTCCATTTAGGTGTGGCTCTGCCAAAAGCGCGGGGCATCCACCTCTTCAGCGTAACCCCCTTATGTACAGCCAAGTGTACTATCCTAAGTCTACTCGTGTCGAGACCCTTCTGCTCCGCGTTGTTGACTACATTATCGAGGAGCTTTAGTAGTATCTTAGCCGCTTTCACCGGGTAGCGGCCAACAGGCCAACCATACTTGTCGGCAAGCCCCCTGTGGTGAGCCTGCTTGCCGTGGTACCTCCTAACGGGTATAGGCTCCTCTAGCCTGATAACCCTCTCGAGGAGCCTCCGAGCCTCATCCACGCGCTTACCTCTAAGCACTCTCGCAAGATCAACAATCTTCTTGTAAGAGATGGGCGCGTCCCACACCATCGCCCTCGCGCTCTTCTCGGGGTCTACCTGCACGCTGTACTTCCAGCGAGGCACCCCTATCGGCACCCAGCGTGACGCAAACACCCAGCCCTTATAACCTTGAGACGAGAGGGTATAATACGCGGAAAGGATGAAGAGACGGGGGATGAGCGAGCTGACCTGCTCTGAGGAGGCCACGATGAGGAGAATGGCGGCAGCTGCGACCCCTAAAAGGAGGAAGGAGAGGTGGGGAAAAACGAGAGGTCAGGCAAGCTTACATAATTTTGACGCGGTTCTTATGCTCTCCTAGCGCCCAGGTAGAAGGCTGCCAGACTAGCGGCTAGGATTGCCGCTAGAGCCGCGTATACCGGTAGGAGGTCGGCTGGGCTGACTATATTCAGCGGCTTGAAGTCTTTTAGGCCTACTCTAACGATTGCTGGTGGCAGCGCTATAGCGACTGGCAGGCCGGTGAAGCTGCTAGCCTTCGGCAGCGTGGTAGAGTCGAATGCTAGCGTTATCCTACACGCCTTCGTATCCGCGGTGATAGCGTAGCTACTCGTCTTCACCCATGCCGCACCATTGTAGTAGTATACGTTGACTATCGATGCTAGCTTCTGTGGCGTGTTGTATATCACACAGTAGTCTGGCGGTATGCTGAGGTTCAGCTCTACCATACTCGGCGTCGCCCCGACAACCGCAATATCGTAGGCCTTCGCGTAGCCCTTAGGCGCGCCCGGTATCATCGGTATAAGGTTGTAGGCTACAACGAATGTTGGCGTGCTAGGCGTTGACGTGAAGCTGACAGTAATGTAGTCTGTAACAGCATTCACACTGGTCGTTGCAGCCGACACCATCGCATAGAACGGCCCTGTCCACACCTCGGCGTTCATGAGTCTCTCCACCACATAGTTTGCTGCCGCACCCTCAGCAGCCATCGGCGAGTATATCTTGAGGATACCATTGTCGAGCTCATTAACTGAGCCTATGTTGACAGTCGCGTAGAATACTGCTAGCTCGCCATGCCTCACAACCAGCGTGCCACTCACATTCAGTGTACCACTCATGAAGACGCCTGTCGTCAGGTTCACGTAGGCTTCCTGGGCGTAGAGCTTGCTGCCGCTCGCCGCCATAGCCGTCACGTTGAGGCCCACGTAGGTTAGTGGCGCGGTATCCTCTCCCAGCTCGGCGTTGCTGAGCATTACGGTGCCGGTGTAGCCGCTCGTCGAGTTAATAACAAGATTGCTGGTCATCAGCTTCACGTTTACAAGACATACTTTGGTGAGCGGCACTGTGATGTTCAGTGTCGGCATTTCTACTGTTGCTATGCCCGCCATGCCTATTAGCGCGAACTTTCTGTCCGCTGGAGTGTACCTCACAATAGCTTCGGTCAAGTAGGGTCTTATATCATAGCTCGTCGAGGTTAGGAGTATCTTGCCGAACACCTGCGACGCTGCACTCTCGTTGTACCATACTAGCATGCCAGTAGTGCTCGGCGCATACTCGTTACCCGCGAACACACCCAGGTATACGCCAAGGGCTGGCGAGGACGCTATGTAGGCTGCATCCTTCGCGGCATACTCTCTAATCGTCAACGTGGTGCTGGCCGGCTCTTCAACAAGGCCGTAGCCCTCTGCCACTATATTACCGTTCACCTGGTAGCTTCCAGTAACGTTCGGCGCCATAACCACGATGCCTACCTTTATACCGTGGTAGACCGGCGCCGACACATACTCTGGCGTGAAGACGTTAAGCGATACATTCACCTCCCCGCCAGCCTCGTTGGCCCTATACTGCTGCACTGGCAGGAAGTTGTCGAACCACGCCACGTACCCGACGAACTTGGCGCCACTTAGGCCGAGTGTCACGCTAGCATTATAGATGGTGTTGGTGACGAGCAGGCTAGGCGCTATCGTTATGTTAATCAGGCCTACGCCGTAGCCATATTCTAGGGTTGTGCTGCTAACCTCTGTGGTCCTCACCGGAGCCCACATGATGACGGTGAACGGCGTTGTAGTGTTTAGCGTGACGCTGGTGCTGGTAGCCTCGCCAGCGAGGTAGCGAGCAGTGGACGCAGTCATGTTCACGGCCACTACTGTCATCGGAGCCGCGAAGCTCTCGGTATAGCTCCACTGCGCGCTGTTCTGGAATGGTAGGAGTACGAGCGCCGTGGCCTCCGGAGTTACACCGGTATAGACTAGGACCTCTCTGAACTCGGGTACGCTAACCGCGCCCGAAACCCAGTTAGCGAGATTGAGGCCTGCCTCGAGCGTGACGTTTATGTCGCCCGTTGCTGGCTGCGGTAGGTTGTTGACTACAACGCTAGTCTCTCTGCTCGTGATCATATCGTAGAGGCTCGAGCCGTACTGCTCTACGCTCCCAGTAGCCTGGGATATCTTAGAGAGGTATGCGTAGACGCTCCACGCACTATCGGCGGTAAGGCTCGGCGCGTTAACGAGGCCCAGGTATGCCTCGTCGCCGGTCACTCCACTCGCGTTAGTGAATTCTAGCGAGCTGGAGGCATTCACGTTTAGCAGGCCTACCTCCACGTTATTCGCCGTAGCGTTCACATAACCGGATGTAACTGTCGTAGCGTAGACTAGGCCTAAGCTGCTTGTATTGAGCTTGAGGGTTCCAGCCTCCACGCCAGCAACCACAGCGGCCTGGGAGACGTTTATCTCGAGAGTGCCCGACACGCTAGCACCGTCGACAACCGCCATCGTGTAATAGTCTTGGCTCGGCATCTTGAGCTCGCCGGTTACGCTGAGACCCCTGAGCCTCATAATGAGACCGTTTATCGTTATGCTCGTGGTGTTGCTGCCGAAGGTTGCCTGCACGCTTGTAGGCGTGTAGAGTGACTCTATGCTGGCAGTATAGCTGCTATTCATGCACACCCTGATATACCCGGAGGAGAACAGGGTCTCGTTGATATAGGCGTCTGGTAGGCTAGTGGTGTTCAACAGCTTTAGCGTGTACTCTAGGCTCACGGGCCCAGCTATGATGAACGGCGTTGAGGATACGCTAAAGCTCGGAGCGAAGCCCGCCGTGAAGCCTACTGGCGCTACAGTCGCGTTAACCTCTAGAAGTGCCTCAGCCGCGCTACCGGCTACAGCGGTGCCGTTTTCAGCATACTCCGCCTTTATATACCCGCTGGCGGTGCTCGAAAGCGCTACCATGATGAGCGTCACGTTGAGGTCGTTGTAGTAGACAGTCGTTGTGCCGCCCACGTTGGATACATTCACGTATATTGTTAGGTTGCGCGCTGCAGCATCCCACGTGATGTTCAGGGGTTGCGCGGTATAAGCACCGCTATTGTCGGTGTAGGTTATGAGCGCATAGGCTACACTGAATCCATCGGGTATCGTCACGTTAAGCGATACTACAGCAAAAGTGCCAGCATTCAGTGCGACATTCTCCGTCATATTTACGTGTACTGCAAACGCCACGTGAGGAGCTACCCTGTTATTATCGGCCTCTAGCGTTATGCTCGTCGCGTGCGCGACAACGCCAACCGCCAGTAGGGCAACTGCTAGTAGAAGCGCGAGATACACCCTACTGTGCATTACTCATTCACCTCTATAGGGCCAACGTTACCATTACACGATAAATGCTGTTTCCTCATGCATCGTTTAGTAAGACATATAAGTCTGCACAACTCTAGTGTACGTTAGTTTATTTTTCGCTCTCATCGCGTACTGGGCAGGCAGGATGATGATAGGATGGCGTGAGTATCGGGGGCCATGAGGAGTGGGCCAAGCTGTTTGAGCGCCGAGGCTAGTCTACAGCCCCTGGCCCCGCGTGTATAGTACTCGAGGACCAGTTTCAGGAGTTTGGGAAGCACGCGGTCTATATCCCGGGGCGTAACCGCACCGATCCAGCCTATGTAAAGGCCTAGGCCCGACTTTAGCGCCTTTGAGACGAAGAGAGGATCTTGTATACTACTGCAGGTCATTGCTATTAGCACGGAGCCTCGCTTGGGATGCACTATGTTAAACAGCTTATAGCTCCCTATAATGATGAGCTTCTCCGACACGAAGGCGCCGCCGTTGGCAAAGACCGCTGGACTCGCCTCCGCGAGTATACCCTGGGATGCGAGCCTCTTAGCAAGGTCTAGTGGTATGTCCAGTTTCTCGCCGGGAGCAAGACCAGTGGCTATGTAGTAGCCGTGCCCATCCCATATCCCCCCATGAGCCCTGACCACCACGATATCGTACTCGCCAATGTTTAGGATGGGCTTTATCCCCGCCTGGCGGCCGAGGTAAACGTCTATACACGCGTTGTATTCTCGTGCTATTCTCTCCAACAGCTTTACGAGCGTCTGATTGGGTATGTCGCGCGCCAGGGAATCGTAGTAGAGTATGCGGAGCTTACAGTGACGCTTTTCGGGAGAAGCTACGCGCTGGTAGGTAGCCGGGGTTGTAGTCGAAACTCCGGATGACTCCAAAGGTGCATGGCGTATGGCTAGGAGTGCTGCAGCCGAGGCTAAAACCGCGGCGAGGAGAGCAACGAGCACAGCGTACTTCCGCACTTAGACCCCTCTGGAGAGTGGGCGTGGGAAGAGCTTAGAGTATGCCTAGGCGGGCGGCCACCTCTGTCGCCTGGTACTCGGGGGCGAGCTTGACGTAGGCCTTCTTCTCGCCGCGCGGCGTTATCAGCGTGTTAACCTTGACTACCTTCACGTTGAAGAGTTGTTCGACGGCCTTCTTTATCTCTGGTTTCGTGGCGTCACGCCTCACTATGAAGGTTAGCGTGTTGTGCTGCTCTATGAGCCTTAGAGCCTTCTCGCTCTGAACGGGCCTTATTATTACCTCGCGAGGGTCCCTCATGGCAGCATCCCCTCGAAGCGCTTGCCCAGGGCCTCTAATGCGGATTTCGTGACGAGCATGAGCCTGCCTGGATGGCCTCCCGGGGCTAGCTGGAGCACGTTAACGTAGCTTGGCGTCGCTATGTCGACTCCTGGGAAGTTCTCGACGGCCTTCGCGAATGGGGATGTGTGACTGTTGAGAACGAACAGCACACTCTTTGGCGTCACGTAGCGGCGGCCGCGCATCTTGCCCTTCCCGGCGCGCCACCTGGTCTTCTCCTGTGCCCTCACGATGTCGGGCCAGAGGCCTAGTTTCTCGAGCAGCCTCCTAGCCTCCCGGGCGCTCCTCACCCTCTCCTCGACCTCGTCGACCACCACGACGGGGACGGCTGGGGCTGTGAAGACGTGGCCCCTGGCCCTCACCATCTCTGGTATCGCGGTCGCCGCTAGAGCAGAGGCCGTCGCGAGCCTCTTCTCCTTCTTGTTTATCTCCTCGTGTATCTTCTTGAGGGGCGTGGGTGGGAACGCTACCCTACCGCCCACAGCCGATGGTATGAAGGCTGCTCTACCCGTGCCGGGTATCCTAGGCACCCTCGCTATACCGAGACCGACGCCGAAGCTCCTAGCGCTAGTCCTCTTCCCCGCCATCGGGTCGCGGCCCTTGGGCTGGAGCCTGGCTGTGTGCTCCGAGTGGAAGGCCCTGCGTATCAAGTCCTTGCGAACCGGTAGCCCGAAGACCCTTGGTAGCTGGATCTCGCCCACCTTCTCCCCGGCCGCGTCGTAGAGTGGGACCCTCGGGGGCTCCCTCATTAGGAGGAACATGGTGGAGCCTAGCATCGCGCCCACCTCAGTTGCCCTGCTTGCTAGCCAGGCTGATGTATGTGATGCGCGGCGGCCCGGGCGGGGTCCAGGTTGGTCTCACGGGGTGGCGGAGCACTATGGGCCTCTTGGGGGTTCCTGGGACGCTACCCGCTAGCATCACGTAGGTCGAGCGCACGATACCATAGTGTAGGAAGCCGCCGGCTGGCGTAACCTCGAGGCCATTATCCCCTATCTTGAGTATCCTCTTGTTATACTCGGTTCTCCTGTGGAACCCCATCTGGCCGGGCTGCGGCACGGGGCTCAGGGAGCCGATGCCGGGGCTCCTGGCTCCGATGCGCCTAGAGCCCTTCCTATGCTTGTGCCACTTGGGCAGCTCCTTGACGCCGAACCTCTTTATCACGCCCTGGAAGCCCTTACCCTTCGTAACCGCTATGACGTCGACCAGCTGGCCCTCCTGGAAGACGTCCCTCACGGTGAACGTGCCGCCGAGGAGGCTGGCCGCGTAGCGGAACCTCTCCTCGAGGCTCGAGCCCCCGCCGATCTTTATCTCGAGGAGGTCTGGCTTCTTCTTGCTGAGGCCCCCCACGAGCCTCGGCTGGGTGGCAGCGATTATCCTAACATCCATCACCTTGTCGAGGAGCTCCTCTATCTTCTTCAACTGCTTCTCGGGGTCGGGGACCTTGAAAGTCTTCGGGAGGATCTTGTAGATGTCCAGCTTGTACTTGTTTATGAGCTCCTCCGGCTGAGCCCAGGCCTCTGTCAGCGTGTAGAGCCCGATGTTCGGGTCGTACCCGTAGACTCTCACCGCGAGGACTACCATGGGTGGGGCCTCGAGGATGGTCACCGGGACGAATATCTCCTTGCCCTCCGTCACGCTACCCGGCCTATCATCTATCATGAAAGCGTGGGTCATGCCAGCCTTGTAGGCGAGGAATGCCAGGGGGAGCGGCTTCTCGCTCTGAACCTCCGGCCAGCTCCTAATCTTCGGCACTAGCCTCGAAGCCCTCTTCCTAGGCCTTAAGCCCAGGCTACCTCGCCGTGGCGCGTGTTTCTTTCGCGCGCCCACGTGTCACCACCCTTTTCTTACCACACGCCCGTTGCCGACGAGAGAACATGCCCTATTATACGGCTCTACCCGGGTAGAGCCTGGTTGAGGGCCGCTAGGCTAGCCCAGACGGCCTCCTCCGTCCTTATGGTGAGCGTCCCCTGCCTAGGCACAGTGTTCACCACTATATCGGCTATGTCGTCGAGGCTGAGGCCTTCTCTCTCGGCTATCTCGCGCAGACCCTCCCTGGGCGAGCCGAAGAGTATCACGATCCTCTCCCTCTCCCCCCACCCCCTCCTAATCTCCTCGAGGGCGTCGAGATAGAGCCTGCCTTGTCTCGACGTTGCTATCCTATAGTAGCCCCTGGACACCCTCCTGGCGAGAGCCGAGAGGCTATCATGCTTCTCCACCGTGTAGCCCCTGTAGACGCCGCCGGGCTCAACCATGTCTAGTATCACCGGTTGCAGGGAGACTATCTTCACTAGTATCCTCTCGCCGCGCTCCACTCTCACACCCTCCGGGAGATCGACCTCAACCGGCTTACCCAGACCCGCGTCGACTACAGCAACCCTCCCCCTCCTGCGCAGCACGAGAGCCTCCCTAACCTCGCCCTCCTTGGGGCCGCCCACCCCGTGGGTCGGCAGCTGGAGGGGAGGCAGTACGCCAGCGTAGCGTAGGCGCGGATCGGAGCCGGGGTAGAGCCTCTTGCGGAGATAGGGTGGCGTAGCCATATACTCCAGTATCCTCTTGAATGTCTCCGCGTCGTCCCAAGCCTCCGCCCTGTCTATATACACGTGTATCTTGTCAACACGGAATGCTCCGGCGGCGCGCCCGACAATACCAGCCTTCAGTGTTTTGAGCTCGAGGCTAGGCTCTATGGTCAACATGCTGGCTGGCACTGCTATCTCCAGCGGCTTGGGCCTCGGCGGGGGAGGCCACTCGGCAGCCAAGCCCCGCCACCCAGCCGGTGGGGAGCCAATCCGCCCTTATCGCGTGCCCCCGAAGCCCGTCGCGCAGGGACATGCGCCCGGTGCGGGGTGGAGTGCGCAGCGCATAAGGTAATACTTTTTAAACTTGTTTCTATTGCGTGTTGTCTGCGGAGCCTTACCACGGGAACACGCCCGCCACGAGATAGGGAGAGGTAGGATCTTGCTTGGAGAGGCCAGTGGTGGTCCCGGTCCACAACCTCGGGGCTGGGGGCAACACGCCGCCCTACTGGGAGGGGCCGCCCCGCGGCCTAGGCTACCCCCATGCCATGTTCAACGCGTATTTCCTCAGGGAGCATCATAGGAGGGAGCAGGTTAGCCACCGGCTAGTAGCGTGGGTCGACTCGGGAGGCTTCCTATACATACGCGACAAGACCAGGATGCTGGCCGGCAACCATGGGAGGGCTAGGGGCGGCTCGACACCCCCCGAGCCGGGCCCGGAGCTCGTCGAGACTGTGTTGAAGAGACAGGAGGGCTTCGGGGCCCACGTGGCTTTCACGCTAGACTATCCCCTCCACGGCGCCATCGGAGGAGAGGTTCTGAGGAGGCTTAGAATCACGGCGATCAACGCCGCGCTAGCCTACCAGCTGCGCCGCAGGAGGAGCATGAGGCTTCTCATCGTCCTCCAGTATCGCGATCGGGGGGAGTTGGGGCTCCTTCTCTCCATGCTCGAGGCGGCTTTGAGGGAGTATGCGGGCCTCCGGCTGGACGAGGTTGACGGCTTCGCGGTTGGCGGGCTGGTGCCCTATAGGAGTAACCTCGTGTACCTGGCCGAGAGGGTTGTCGAGGCTCGTCTACACCTCCCCCGGGGCTCGTGGATACACGTGCTCGGGGTAGCCTCTCCAATCAACATACCGCTGTTATACGCCGCTGGCGCCGACTCGCTAGACTCCAAGACGTATATCATAGCGGCTGCGAAGAGGCTCTGGTATACGCCCCTCAAGCTATACCTGCAGGGCTGGCCCGCGAGGATAGAGGTTGGGAGGAAGCCGCTACCCTTGGAGGAGTGCGGCTGTGTTGCATGCTCGAAGGTGGATGGGGTAGAGGAGTTGCGCGAGAATACCAGGCTCCTAGCCCTCCACAACCTACACGTGACCCTGGAGGCCGCGCGCCTCGCCAGCGAGGAGCCGGTAGAGGCCTTGAGGAGGCTGGCTGCTAGAAGCACCAGGCTCGCGAAGGCGGCGAGACTCGTGCTCGATGCCCTTTGGAGCGGGAAGCTGGATAACCGGGTCTCGGGTAGGGAAGAGGTTGCTGGGGCCGCGGGGCCCCTGTGAGGAGGGGTGCAAACTCTGAGAGGCTCGGGGTGCTGACCTAGACCCGTCCCGAGGGGCTCCAAGCAGCGGCCTCGGCAGAAGGGGTGTGTCTCTTCACGCCTCCGCACTCGGCAAACACGTCATCGGCCGTGTCTAGCCCTCCACGGGCTCCGCTTTTAAAGGGAGTTCTGGGCGCTTAGGTCCTCTACACGGGGTGCGAGAGGATGGGCGGTAGGCAGAGGACGACACTCTTCATGATGAGGGAGGAAGAGGAGGGTAAGAAGGGCGGCAAGAAGAAGAAGTGAGGTGGTGTAATGGTAGAGGTTTTTCAATGCCTAAGGTGCCTCCACTGCTGCTTCTTCTCCCGCGAGGAGGAGTCCCCGGTGCTCTTCTCCTGGGAGGTTAGCCGCATACTAGACCTGGCTGAGAGGGAGGGCGTGAGCCTAGAGAACGTCGAGTTCAAGCCCCTAGAGGTGTACCGCGACCCGTCTAACGGCAGGTGCGTGGTACTACTCTACAGGATGGTTGTGAGGGGCTTCTGCCCCTTCTATGATGTGAAGAGCCGCTCCTGCATAATACACCCGGAGAAGCCCTCCGCGTGCAGGATGTACCCCCTTCTCCTCGAGGTGCCCTCCGGCAGGCTCAGCGTGAGCGGCGCATGCGACTGGGTTGAGCGGAACATGTGGATTACCAAGAGGGGGGATGTCCTGGATAGGGTATTCCCCCGGGAGATGAGCGAGGCTAGGCGAGTCTTCGCGGATTACATGGCTGTTGTTAAGACCCTCTCGGAGAGGGGGTTTACGGAGAAGCTTGGCGGGGTGGAGGGGTGCAGGGAGATCGTCGAGTTCGAGGAGCTTCTGGGGGAGGAGTCTAGTTAACGGGTTTTATCCTGCTCCAGGCGGGGTGTGTGGATGGCTAAGCGTAAGAGGGTTGTAAGACTCTTCTTCAACACCTTCTACGAGGACGCGGCCAAGGCTATCCTGGAGAGGCTGGAGAGGAGCTATGGCAGGGTTAGGGTGGTCCGCTCGCAAGTGCTACCCGAGTTCTACTACGTGGAGATACAGGTGGGAGAGAACGAGGACCCGGCTAGGGTGAGGACTGAGGTGGAGAACCTGGTGGCGCAGGTGGGGGGTGATAGGGTCTTCGGGGTTAAGGCTTATGATGTGCAGACGTGAGGCGCCCCGTGTACGGGGATTCTTTAAGCCGTGGCTCGGGGCCTCGCGAACCGGGATATTAGGCTATGCCGGTTGTCGGCAAGATAGAGGGGGTCTACGACCCCCACACGGTAGAGGAGTGGGTTAAGCGGTTCTGGGAGAGGGAGAGGATATACTCGAGGCTGCGGGAGTGGAGGAGGGGTAGGCGTCGCTTCTACTTCCTAGACGGGCCGCCTTACCCCAGCAGCGATGTCCCGCACGCTGGAACCGCGTGGAACAAGGTGTTGAAGGACGCTATCCTACGCTACCGTAGGCTCGTGGGCTACGATGTGTGGGACAAGCCGGGCTACGATTGTCACGGGCTCCCGATAGAGGTTCAGCTCGAGAAGCAGCTCGGTATACGCGTGAAGAGGGAGATTGAGGAGAAGGTCGGTGTGGAGAAGTTCGTCGAGATGTGTAAGGAGTTTGCGCTCCGGAACGTGGAGGGGCTTACGAGGTGGTTTAAGGAGCTGGGCGTCTTCATGGACTGGGAGAACCCCTACCTAACCCTCCGCGACGAGTACATCGAGGCGGAGTGGTGGCTTGTCAAGAGGGCTTGGGAGCAGGGCCTGCTCGAGAGGGAGAAGCGGGTCGTCTACTGGTGCCCTAGGTGTGGCACCACTCTGGCCGAGTACGAGGTCGAGTACCGGGAGATAGAGGACCCGTCGATATACGTGAAGTTTAGGGTCGAGGGTAGGGATAACGAGTATCTCGTCATCTGGACGACGACCCCGTGGACGCTGCCAGCCAACGCCTTTGTGATGATACACCCTGAAGCCGAGTATGCGAAGGTGCGTGTTGGCGGCGAGGTGCTCATCATAGCCTCTGCTAGAGTCGAGAGGGTGATGGAGGAGGCCGGGATCAAGGACTATGAGATAGTGGAGAGGGTTAAGGGTAGTGAGCTTGTTGGCCTGCGCTACGTGCACCCCCTGGAGGATGTCATACCCCTCCAGTCGAGGCTGAAGAAGTTCCACCAGGTTGTGGCCGCGGCTGAGCATGTGACTCTCCACGAGGGTACGGGCCTCGTCCACGCGGCGCCGGGCCACGGTTTCGAGGACTTCGAGGTCGCTAAGAGGATGGGGTGGGAGGAGGCTATCGTAGCGCCTATAGACGATGAGGGGAGGTTCACGGAGGAAGCTGGCCCCCTAAAGGGCATGCAGGCCCGGGAGGCTAACAAGGTAATCATAAAGATGCTTGAGGAGCGCGGCGCACTCCTACACGCTGGCACCCTCGTGCACCGTTACCCTGTCTGCTGGCGTTGTAAGACACCGGTGCTGCTGAGGGCTACCCCACAGTGGGTCGTCAAGGTCACGAGGCTGAAGGAGAGGATAGCGGAGGAGGCTAGGAGGGCGAACTGGATACCAAAGTGGGCTCTGGATAGGCTGATGTCGATGGTGGAGAATCTCCAGGACTGGGTGCTCAGCAGGCAGCGCTACTGGGGCGCTCCTCTACCGGTATGGGTCTGCGAGAACTGCGGTTACGTGCACGTCGTGGGGAGTGTCAGGGAGTTGGAGGAGATGGGTGGCGAGAAGCCCCGCGAGCTTCACAGGCCGTGGGTGGATAGGGTTACGCTACGCTGCCCGAAGTGCGGCGGCGTGAAGAGGAGGGTGCCAGACGTTATGGACGTATGGCTTGACAGCGGGGTCGCCTTCTACGCGTCTAGGGGGCACCCGGAGAAGACGGGCTTCGAGAAAGCCGATTTCATAACCGAGGGTCACGACCAGACTCGCGGCTGGTTCTTCAGCCTGCTTAGGGCTGGCGTCATCGGCTTCGGGGAGGTGCCTTACAGGAATGTGCTCGTCCACGGTTTCATGTTGGACGAGAAGGGTAGGGAGATGCACAAGAGCCTAGGTAACTATGTTGACGCGGCTACCATAGTCAGGAGGGCTGGTAGGGACCCGTTCCGCCTATGGGTGCTGCAGAACACCACCTGGGAGGATGCGAGGTTCTCGTGGAAGGCCCTTGAGCATGCTAAACGCGATCTGGGCGTGGTTTGGAACGTGTTCGTCTTCGCCTCGACCTACATGAGTCTTGACCGCTTCGACCCGGAGGAGTATACGCTCGAGAAGCTCTGGAACAACCTGGAAGTGGAGGACAAGTGGCTCTTGTCGAGGCTAGCTGGGCTGGTCGAGAGGGTTACCAAGGCCTTCGAGGAGTACAGGGTGCACGAGGCTGCTAGGGCGCTTCGCGAGTTCATACTAGAGGATGTTAGCAGGTGGTACATTAGGCTCGTGAGGAGGAGGGTTTGGCTAGAGGAGCAGGACCCGTCTAAGCTAGCGGCCTACGCCACCCTCTACCGCGTGCTCCGAGACTGGCTCGTAATGGCCTCCACCATCACGCCATTCATCGCCGAGTACCTCTACCAGCATTTCATCAGGCCTGCTGAGAAGGGCGCGCCGCCGAGCATAGCTATGATGGATTGGCCTAGCGTGCCGAGCGACTGGAGGGACGAGAGGCTCGAAGAGGATATGAGGATTGTCCGGGAGGTTGTCGAGGCTATTGCCGCCGCGCGCATGAGGGCTGGTCTTAAGCTACGCCAACCCGTGCGAGAGGTTATAGTCTTCACCAGCGACGAGAGAGTGGCCTCCGCTGTCGAGAGGCTTAAGAGGATAGTGGTTGAGATGGGTAACGCTAAGAGCATCTCTGTGAAGAACGTTGCGGAGCTGGAAGAGCTTCTAGTGTACGAGGTTGAGCCGGTCTACTCGAGGCTGGGGCCGAGGTACAAGAGGCTGACGAAGAAGATAGTCGAGTATCTCGAGAGGGAGGGTGACAGGGTGGCCAGGGATATACTAGCGGCGGGCGCCCATAAGACGGTTATCGATGGCGTGGAGGTTGTGATAGAGAGGGATGATGTGAAGATACGTGCCAAGCCGAGGACGGGCTACGCGATAACAGAGACAAGCTGGGGTAGCGTAGCCATAGACACGAGGCTGACCGAGGAGGAGATAGCCGAGGGCCTCGCGAGGGATATTGTGAGGAGGATACAGTACATGAGGAAGATGCTGAAGCTGCCGGTGGACGCTGTCATAGAGGTTGTTGTGGCTGGGCCGCAGGACGCGATAAGGCTCGCAGAGAGGCTACGCGACTACATCGCCAGGGAGACGAGGGCGTCGAAACTGGTGTTGACGAGCGATGAGGGCAGGGCTAGGGAGGCTGGGGGGCTGGTTATGGAGTGGGAGATTGGGGACGAGAAGTTCGTGATAAGCGTTAAGCCTGTGGGCTCGGCCGGTTGATCCCTCTTCATCGGATATGTTCCTCTGATTATCGGGCCCTCCTCACCACCCATCCACCCTTCTCTCGTAGACGCTTTTCTAGGTGTCTCTTGAGCAGCTTGTAGGCAAGGTCATAGATCTTAGCGGGTATCCTCATCTCGACCCATCTGCCGTTCTTCAACCATATTGTTATCTTCGCGTCCTCCTCCCTCCTCAGTATCTCGACCTTCACAACATCGTCATAGTTTATTCGAAAATCCTCGCCGCGAGACTCTCCAGTCTCGCGCCTCCTCTTCTTCAGGATACTGTATAGGAACATGTCCTGCCGCTTCCCAGGCCCAGCGAAGGGCTTTACACCCTCCCAGTAGCCGCCGAGGTACTCGAACCTGATACCATCCTCCTCGAAGTACACGTCATAGTGTTGCACCTCGCCGGCCCTCCTGACCTGTACGCTGAAGAGGGCGTTTGGAGGTATCTCCTCTCTCCTCGTGAACCTCTTCGCCATGCCTCTCGCACCCTGGTAACGTAATAGGGTTGTAGGCGCGGCTATGAAGCGTAATGGGTAGGGTTATGCAGAAGGGTGTCGAGGAGCAAGAAGATCCTATAGTGAGGAGGGTTAGGGAGATATACGGGCAGGTCATCGAGGAGAGGGAGCCTATACGCGACCCGGATAGGATGGTGAGGGTTCTACGCGAAGAGTTTAAGCTGATAGTTGATAAGAGGCTGGTGTCGCTGGTTCTCGCCGCCTTTCTAGCTGGGCGTCCGGTGCTCTTCGAGGGGCCGCCGGGCACCGGTAAGACGGAGATCGGTGAGGCTATACTAACCCTGTGGGCTGGCAAGACTGCCTTCATACTCCCCTGCAGCGAGAACTATGATGAGTACCGTGTGATAGGGGACTTTCACCCCCTCATGGCGATGAAACATGGTTTCAACGAGGAGAGTTTCATACCGCGTCCGCTGCTAGCTGCTCTGATACTCGATGCGGGTGTACTCGTTGACGAGATAAGGAGGAGTAGCGAGGAGTTCCAGAACATGCTGCTAGACATTATAGACAAGAGGCGTATAGTGGTGCCAGAGTTGAAGAGGGTGTTCAGGGCGAGGGGCATAGGCTTCCAGGTGATATTCACGAGCAACCCGGAGGACTTGGGTCAGGGTGAGCTCAGCGACGCGTTTCTAAGGAGGGTTGTCAGGATACGCTTCGACTACCCGCCCCCGGAGCGCGAAGCCGAGATAGTCAAGATTAGGCTAGACTCGCGTGCAAGAATCCCTGATGAGATACTCTCGAGGATGATAATGGCGGTTAACGAGCTTAGAAAGAGGGCTGCTTACAAGCCCGGCCCTGCTGATACCGTGACATGGGCTCGTCTGGCCGCGCGGCTCGCGGAGCTACGGGGCTCCGACGTGGTAGAGGTGAGGGACGTGATTGACGCGGCAACGGTAACCCTATACAAGAGGGTTGAGGAGGAGGAGCTAGTGGATGAGGTTCTCCGGGAGGTCTTTGGAGCTTGAAAATCAGTGAGGATCTCGTGGATACTCTCCTACGCCTGGCTGAGAGGCTGAGGAGCGAGGGCTTATCGATAGGGACTTCCGAGCTCGTAGACACTCTGAGGATAGTGGAGAACCTGGCGCTTCTAGAGTCACGCGAGCCCAGCCTTGACGATCTCTATACCGTCGCCCGCTGCGTCCTAGCTCACAATGATAGGGAGGTTGCTCTACTCGATCAGGTTTGGCGTGAGATGAGCTCACAGTGGAGCCTCCAAAAGGTGGTCAACGCCGTTGAGGAGGATTTGAAAAGGCTTGGGGTGAGGTGGGGTGCACGACTGCCGTCCAAGAGGAGGTTGCTAAACGGGCCTGGTGCGGAGGAGAGGAGGGAGGCCTATTCTAGGCTAAGGCTCCTAGGCCTCATAGTTAGAACTCCCCGCGGCGACGTGGTGCTAGACAAGAGTAGTGCTATTAGACGGTTGAAGAGCATTATGAGGAAGTATGGTGACCCGTGGAACGCGCTAGCAGACTCCGCGGCAAGGATGATATCACGCGGTAGGATAGAGTGGTTCGCGCTCTACGCAGCCCCGATCGACGAGTCGAAGCTCAGCAGTATTGATGTCGATCGGGTTGCTAGTGCTGGCCTCCAGGCTCTCCAAGAGGGTAACCGCGGATTGGCTAGGAAGCTGGCTCATCTCGTGTCGCGGCGGTTGGAGGCGGGAGAGGCTCCTAGAAACGCTTGGAATGCTTTCCGGTTGTTGAGGAGGCTTGGAATGCTTACACCCTCTAGTCTCGCTAGCCTGCTCCGGAGCGAGCCGCGGATCGTTGACGAGATGCTGAAGAGCCGGGAGGATCGCGATATGCTCGCAGAGGCTGTTAGGATGCTAGATACGCGCTCCTTACGCCCCGTCTTAAAGAGGATTGCGAGAGATCCTAGGGGCTTGGAGGTGGCCACGAGCTTACTAGGGGAGGTTGACCTTGAGGCTTGGAGCGAGGTTAGGTTCTCGAGGATTCCTAGAGACTGGCGCGAAGCGGCTATAGCCGCTGTTAGTGCTCTCGCGAGGGCGGAGGAGAGTCTCCTAGCGGCTGCTGGGGGGAGTGAGGCTAACTTCTACATGGCGCTTGACGAGCTTAGAAGGTTTGAGAACATTAGGCTCGACGACGCGCCCGATTGGCTGCGTGGGCTCGTGGAGAGGTATAGGGAGAGGGTTGAGAGGCTGAAGAGCGTAGTCGAGGGCTCCGGCGACATCCTGGTACGCCTGCAGGGTATAGTGCGTAGCATGGATCCTCTCGACGCCCTGTTCTACCTGCGGAGCGTCTACCAGGAGGGCGACGTGAACCTAAAGAGGGTTGCTCTGAGGCTCGCCGAGATCATCTGGCGTAGGCTCGAGTCGCGTGCAAGAGGACCCAGGCTCCTTGAGGAGAAGAGGCTTCTAGACAAGCGTGGGCGCATCGATGTGCGCAGAACCCTCTACAACATTGTATCGTTGAGGGAGGAGCCTATAGTTGCTAGGCGTAGGAGGGAGAAGAGGCTTCTAGCCTTAGTGCTCGACATCAGCGGCAGCATGGCGAAGTACTCGGTATGGGCTCTTCTAGCCGCTTCTAGCTTCTCATCCATAGTGTCGAGCCTAACGCTCTTCTCGAGCAACGTTGTTATCGTCAGGGACGCTTGGAGGCTTAGCAGGAGGAGGATTATAGAGCTGTTGTTTAGGGCCAGGTTTGAAGGCTATACTAACATATCGTTGGCCCTACGCGAGACAGCCAGGCTATACCACATGCCCCACCGGATGGTAATAGTCACAGATCTATGCCAAACAGTTGAGGACGAGAAGCCTAGCGAGGTGACGGCGCAGTTGTCGAAACGCGGCTGGAGGCTCTATTATATACTGCCGCCCAGGCACTGTGTCGAGGAGAAAGCCGCTGCCGAGAGGCATGCAACCCTGCTGGTAGTCTCCAGGCCCGAGGAGATACCGAGAATCTTGCAAAGAATCCACATGTAGTCCTCCCGGGTGCTCCACCGTTGCCAAAAAGGCCTAGATGCGCCAGGTGTGGGAGGAGCGCCTCCTATACCCCAAGCTGGGCGCCGAAGCTCTCGCTCTGCGAGGAGCATTTCATAGAGGCTTTTCGTAAGAGGGTCGAGAAGGCTCTCGACAAGGGGTTGAGGAGAGTCGAGATTAGGCGTGTTCTGGTCGGCGTCTCTGGCGGCAAGGATAGTGTTGCACTCCTAGATGTGCTTGCCTGGTACTCCTCTCGCAGGGGCTTCGAGGTTATCGGCGCTTATATTGATCTGGGTATACCCGGCTACTCTAAACACTCGATGCGCGTCGCCGTGGATGCCTTCAATACTATTGGCGTTGATTATGTTGTGGTTGAGGCGAGGGAGGTTCTAGGGGTCGATACTAGGCTCGCTCACGAAGCCTTCACCGAGAGGGTGGTTTCGAGGCCCACTTGCTCGGTATGCGGGATGATAAAGAGGCGTATCCTCGAGACGCTCGCTAAGAACCTTGGCGCCGATGCTATCGCGACGGGGCATACTTTCGACGATGTCTTCTCCTTTACCCTCCAGAACCTTGCCAGCGGATACCGGGAGACATTCGCAGTAGTGGAGAGGGGTTCTGGGCTCATGCGCCTGAAGCCACTGCTTGTGGTTAGGGAGTCGGATACTCTAGCCTACGTGGAGGCGCGTAGGCTACCCTTCACCGAGACGCCATGCCCCTACAAGCCTTCTAGATCCGTGACCGCCTGGTATAAGTACGTAGGGGGTCTCCTGGGGTCTCTTAACCCTGGTTTAGCCTCCAGCCTTGCTGGCATAAGGTACGAGGCTCGAAAGGCCGAGGTGCGTGGGAGGTGCGTCTACTGTGGCTCTGTTACCGCAGAGCGCGTGTGTAGCACTTGTAGGACAGTCTCGCAGATACTACGCTGGCTGGTCGAGAATCAGGGTTATCATAGTACAGCTGGGGAGCGGCATTAGAGAAGTCTGCGTGAGGGTACCGACGCCTACGACTCTACTAGAGGTGCTGGAGGCTTTGGGCTTACCACATACTCTTGCCAAGACATACTCGTGTAGCGGAGAGCCCTTGCCGCTATCAACTATTATCAACCGCGATTCGTGCATCAAGATTGTTCTGGTTGAGAGCCCAGGCTAGAGCATTGGGCACGCACACGATATCCTTATCCGTCTCGCCTATGTACCTCTCACACATTGATGCCCTCCTACGCGCCTCCACCTTCTTCATAAGCGTGTACACCGCGTACCTCCTCGTAACCCTAACCTGTTCTCTAACAGCATCTTCGACGCTAAGGGCGAGATCGAACACTGTGAACGCGTAGCTCTCGTCAACGCTCTTGTCGCGTAGGGGTAGGCGCGTAGCCTCAGCCTCAACTATATCCACGAGGTGTCCAACGCCAAGCTTTCTAACACGCCTGGCGCAGAAGTATAGCATACATATTGTGAGGTCGAGCGCTATGTAGTAGCTAACGTCTCCTAGTAACCTCTTCGAGTCTAGATACTCGAGGAGGAGGCAGGTGCCAGCCCCTATGTCTAGGAGCGTGCCGCGTGGAGGATGGGAGGAGAAAACAACGTTGTACTTCTCTCGCTGCTCCTCGCCGTAGAGCTCATCATAGCCTCCAGCGGTGATGCAGTACTTCTCCCGGATGATACGGGGGTCGGGCAAAACCGGCACCGGGTTTTACTTGAGGGCCACGTGTAGCGTGCTCTTCGTAGCCTTGAGGCCTGGCTCGCCGTGCTTGACAGGCTTGCATGTTGGCGAGAACTCTCCGAGATAGTGGCCTATCATCTCCGGAGTTATCTTAACCGGGATGAACTCCTTGCCGTTGTACACGGCTATCGTTAGCCCAACCATCTCGGGTAGTATTATCATGTCCCTAACGTGAGTCTTTATAACGACCTTCTCGCCCCGCAGCATCTTCTGCCTCGCTTTCTTTATCTTACGCAGCAGTATACGCTGCGCCTCGGTGAAGCCCCTCATTAGGCTCCTACGCTGCCTCGCAGGGAGGAGCTTCGCAAACTCGTCCATGCTCATTTGGAGTAGTTGCTCAAGAGTGTAACCACGGTAGCGGAACTTCCTCCACTCTGGTGGTAGCATCTCAAGCCATTTCCTAATCTCCTCGGACATACACGAGCACCCCCGCGGGACGTGACGAGGGATAGGGTTTTAGTGCTACCTCTTCCGGCGGCCAGTCTGTCTCGCCGCGATGTGGCCAACCTTCTGGCCCGGCGGCGCCTCTCTCGCAACGGTTGTCGGGAAGCTTGGGCTCTGGTGGCTTCCGCCGCCGTGCGGGTGGCTGACAGCGTTCATCGCTACGCCGCGGACGCGCGGCCACTTGTGGGCCTTAGCACTCCACTTGTAGTAGGCGTTGCCTGCCTTGAGCAACGGCTTCTCTAGTCTACCGCCGCCAGCCGGTATGCCCACAGTGGCTCTAGCCTCATTCGGTATCTCCTTGACCTTACCGCTAGGCAGCTGCACTATCGTCTTGTTCCCAGTCCTACCGATGACTATCGCGTAGGAGCCTGGCGCACGTGCAAGCTTCCCCCCGTCGCCAGGCCTAATCTCGATGTTGAAAACCTGGGTACCCTCCGGGATCTTGCCAATGGGGAGGACGTTGCCGTTAACAGGCTCAGCGTCCGGACCTATCTTGATAACCTGGCCAACGTACATACCCTCCGCGGCAACAGTGTAGAACTCGTCACCATTCTCCAGTACTATGCGGGCCAAGGGAGCCCAACGACCCGGATCATGGACTATCTCGACCACTCGTCCGCGCAGCGTGACCGGCATGAGGGGAGGATACCTGGCTGGAGCAGGGTGACGCCATGGTAGACTCCTGAACGTGGGCGAGCCTCGACCCATTCGCTGGACAAGTATTCGTTTACCCATTCCCTAGCCCCAGCACCACCCTCAAACAGTATCCCTTTAACCCTACCCTCCTAGAAGCTCCGAGGCATCGACCTCAACAACCTCCGGGCGTGACGACGAGAGGCGGACAAGCACCTCGCCAACACCTAGAACGCGGAGTATGCGCTCCTCATACTCGCCTAGGCCGAGTCGAAGAACAGCCTCGCGTATATACCTCTCATCGTTCGACCCGAAGAGGATTACGCCATAAGAGTTGTTGTATATCTCGTCTGGAAGGTCGCGGGGATCTTGCGTCACAGACACTAGGGATAACCCACGGCTCCTAGCCTCCTTATACAAGCGTATCAGGTGGAAGGAGGCCATCTTCCCCAAACGCCACGCCTCATCTATTACTAGCAGCGAGCCACCAACGTGAAGAGCAAGATAAGCTATAGCTACCATCGCCGCCGTCCTAAGCGACTCGGGTAGAGACGAGACGTCAAACACGGTATTCCTCCTCACCCAGGAGGGTTTTACACAAATGTTCAGGCCCCTGAGGCCTAGCTTAACAAGCCTCCCGTCACGCACGCCAATAGTATCGAAAATGCACGTGCCCGACACTGTTCTAACATCGAGGCTCGCCTCTAGCCCCAGCTCCACCAGAAGCTCTTCAATAACCCTTCTGCCCAGGACGCCCTCCCTATACAACCAGAATGCCGCGTGCACCGCATCCCGTAGCCTAACCTCGTAACGATCCAGCAGGCCTTTCAGTCTCGCAGCCATATCCCCCTTAGGGTCTACACCATAGACGTGGTAGCCGAGAGCCTCGGCGCGGAGAAGGAGTATTGATGCGAGCGTTGTTTTCCCGCGGCCCGTTGGCCCGAGGATTACGTAGTGGAGGCTACCTTGCTTGCCGCTCAGAGGGAGTATGTATGGTGTGCCGCGTCTACTCCTACCGACGTAGACACCCCTGCTACCAAAACCCCCTTGTCCCTCGGCCACGCCCAACACTATACTCGAGGCGATTCTCACCGGTGTAACGGAGTCTAGGCTAGAGTATCGCACGCCAAACGCCATTCCAATAGCGTTTAGGAGCTTCTCGCCCCTAACGACCCTAGCTCTACAACCCGTTTTCGAGACCTCACTCGCTAGGTTCTCAGCCAACCCGTCTATATTATCGCAGCTATCGCGCAGTACGAGCAGTATTCCCACGGCAGCAGCAGCCCTGCCAGACGCTAGTATATTATGCATCTTTTCTAAGAGACTCAGCTTCCTCTCAACAATCTTGTTACCAGGCTCCTTCTCGAGCACAACCCTAAGCGACATTATCCTATTCTCTATGTCGGCTAGCAGCCTACTCCTGTCAATGCTCTGCTTCCCAACCACAACACCAACAACCTTGTCGAGCGCAAGCACACGCTCCAATACGGTCTCGAACAACTCTCTAGCATCGTAGACACACCTAAGCTCCTCTACCAGAACCGCTGCATAGCACCATCTCCCATTCCCGCCCACCACCCTCCCATCCACAACCCTGAGACCATTAAGCCCCTCAGCAAGCTTCACACTAGAACCTATGAAGCCCGGCAACACGCTGCGGACGAGCTGCAACACCGCCGCCC
The DNA here is from genome assembly GCA_964613695.1 of uncultured Desulfurococcales archaeon. GTDB lineage: Archaea > Thermoproteota > Thermoprotei_A > Sulfolobales > Pyrodictiaceae > Pyrolobus. The sequence goes on from CAZTIR010000001.1 coordinate 93,410, forward strand.
CAACGCCCGCCAGGAGGACTAGAAGCGCGGGGTCCATCACTCAACCCTCCTAGACGCGTATAGAGCTAGAAGCCCTAGGAGTACAACAAGGAGTGTTAGGATGGGGCGCTGCTTCAAGCCTAGCAGCACGGCTACAAGCATGGTTGCTAGGAGGAGACGCCGATCCCGTACGCTAACGTTCAGCATCCCCTAGAGCCCCTAGTATCTCACTCTCAACACCAGCGCCGGGTTTTCGCCAAGAACTCTACCAAAGCCATATATCGCTAGGGCTGCGAGAGCCAGGAAGCTCCAGATAGCCCCACTATAAGCAAGGGCGACCATGTAGGCACCCAACGGTATATCGTGCAGGATTAGCGTCAGGAGCGGCTGGTATGGCGAGTAGCTGGGCCCCACTCTGTCGAAACCCGCTTTACACTCGACGGCCTTAGCGTGTATGCTAACCGCTCCATTCGCGTACGCATCAGCGCATATAATGCCATCATCTCGGTGGAAGGATGGTTTCGACGCCGAGCCGTTGATATCAACTATCAGCTTTTTACAAGAGCA
>CAZTIR010000002.1:0-62299 GCA_964613695.1 uncultured Desulfurococcales archaeon
GGTCTTGCCGCGGCCCAAGAGTGCGTTTATACAGGCTGGCTTCTTGTCCGTGCACATGTTACCGCTCAGCGCCACTACGCGCGCCTCGCCGGGAAACTCTCTAACCAGAACCTTAAGCGCCTCATCCACGGCTATCGTCACCATATTCATGCCCATAGCGTCGCCGGTCTCGAACTCGAAGCGTAGCCAGACGAGGTTCCCTGTAACCCAGTGTTGTATACTCCTAAGCCTGCCGTGCCTGGTAGTTGACTCCGCGGCTTCACGCAGCTTATCCACGTTCTCCGAGACCCATTTGACGAGCCTAACCGCATCCTCCACACTAGGCGTCCAGATGACCGGGGCCCTCGTCATCCCGTCCCTCAATATCCTTGTTCGTGCGCCACCCGAGAGGGTCACAGCCTTAACGCCTCTATTCACACTGGCTACTAGCGCACCCTCCGTCGTAGCCAGGGGGACGTAGAATTCTCCTCTCGCATACTCGCCCTCCACTCTAAGCGGGCCTACTATACCAACTGGGACCTGCACAGCTCCGATAGGATTCTCTATATTCCTCCCCACGAGCTCCTCAAAATCGAGTATAGTAGAGCCTATCGAGGATAGGCTAACCCCCAGCATCTTCTCTAGAGCCAGGCGCCTGACAAGCGCAGCAAGATTGCTATTACCGAGGACGCGGTCCAGCTCGTGAAGCTTAATCTCGCCTCTCACGACCTTCTCAACAATACTCTCGAGCTCGCCGCGTGCCAGCCCTCTTCACCCATGCAGGCCTAGGTGCCGGAAGGAGTGATTTTTACTGGCGCCCTAGGGGGGCTGACGCCCCTTCACTCGCCGCCGTCGACACGGCGGCGTAGGGGGCGCCTGGGGCGGCTCCAGGCTGTGGAGGACGGCGTTCGTCTAAAACTTTTAAACTATTGCTTTGGCGTGGAGCGGGGTGTTAGACAATAGTATACGGTTAGCGGGGTTATTACAGCTATGAATGTGGAGAGTATTGCTAGGCTCCTGCAGAGAGAGTGTGAGCCAAGCCCGGCTTTCCTTGCTTTGAAGTAGGCCGCTAGGCCTGCGAGCGGATAGATGAGCGCTAAGAGGCACGATGCCGTAAACCCGCCTGGCACCGTGCACACTATTGCAGCGAGCGCCACCGTGGATGCGAACACGCCCAACAGGGCGATGTAGAGCATTAGCTTGTTGTCGAGCACGATTGCTGCTAGAGCTGCGATACTATACGCTAAGGTCATCGTTGATGCTACGAGGGCTAGGAGCGGGTGTAACGGCCGCGAGCTACATTCGATCAACCGCGCTCACCATACGAGCTTCTATCCTAGCCCCATCCGTGAATGCTATAGGCATCTTTGCGTTAGTAGCGGCATAGAAGCAGCCCCGCCTATCCACTAGTATCAGCCCGAGGTTTCCACAGCCAAAACGCTTCGTGTGCAAGCGCACAACGCTCTCAACATGGTCGCGTCTTACACTACCGGTCTCTGCAGCCAATAGTGCTATGCGGAGACAGGGCATGGTGAGTATTATCGTCTCGCCTATGCCCGTAGCCGAGCAGGCCACAATATTATCGGCATAGAAGCCAGCACCATATATCGGAGTGTCGCCTACACGGCCTCGTAGCTTGCCAAACACGCCACCCGTACTAGTGCCAGCCGTCAGAACGCCACTATTCACTGCCACGGCTCCAACAGTATCCCCTTGCAGCACGGCAAGCTTTGCACCACGCACACGCGCTAATACATCCCCTCGTAGCTTCTGCTCAACCAGCCTCTTCACGTGGATTGGGTTTGCACCCGGATGCTCCTCGACTCCGAAGCTGCGCGCCAGCAGCTCAGCCCCCCTTCCTGCCATGAGAACATGCGGAGTCTCTAAGGCTACTACGAGCGCCGCTAGGATGGGGTTTCGGAGAGAGACTCCTGCAACAGCGCCGATCAGGCCATCGGAGGAGGCCAAGCCCGCATCAAGCTCTACGCTGCCGTCTAGGCTCGGCACAGCCCCTATACCGGCGTTAAGCACTCCACTATCCTCCATGCTTTTAACAGCCTCGACAACCGCTAGTAGAGGCTCCTCTAGCCTAGCCGCCCCCCTCCTTGCAGCCTCTCTTACAGCCTCCACTGCTCTATATGCACGCCTCTCGTCCCAGCCGCCCGCGCCCCCGTGAGCCAGCAGCCCTCTCGCATGGCATCCGAGGTGCTCGACGCGAATACACTCTGCCGCCAAAACCGGGACCCTATAAACGGAGGGCTCGCTACAAGCCATTAGGGCATAGTGGGGCAATGAACTATCGCCTAGCACGCACCCTACTATTCGCAACCGCGCTTGGCGATGCGCTCGGCCTGCCTCTCGAGATATCCGAGGTTCCGCCGCGCGACGAGTGGCTGCACGACATCAACGCTATCAAGCCCATCGTGTATGATGGAGAGATACTCTATAGCGACGACACAGAGACTATGATAATACTGGCGGAGACCCTGATAGACTCGTGCGGCTTCAACCCGCAGAGGTTCGTGGAGCGACTAGCATATGAGGCGAGAACCTGGGACCCGATACGCAACTATAACGAGGGGCTCGCAGAGGTTATAGAGGCTGTTAGGAAGGGGCGCGACTGGCGGGTAGCCGCGCGCCTGGCATGGGGAGGCCAGGGTAACTTTAGCAACAACGCGCTCGTCCGAAGTCCACCCATACTGATCTTCTACGAGACCCGCTACTCTATCGAGACTATGACCGTTGCGCAGGCTATGGTGACGCACGTCCACCCACTCGGGCTGGAGGCTTCACGCCTCTATGCCATAGCCTTGTATGAGATCGTAAGAGGCATTGATTTTACCTCGCTGCCGAGGATGCTAGCGAGGGAGACTATAAGCGACGAGATTAGGGAGAAACTCGAACTGATCTACGAGCTGGATAATGCAAAGCCCGAGAGGGTGGCGCGGACCATAGGAAACGGGGGCGCCGCGCACGAGTCCCTAGCGGCTGCGTTGTACGCCGTGATACGGGCGGGCGGCAACCCGCGTAAAGCCATACTATACGCGCTTAGCCTCGGAGGCGATGCGGATGGCATAACAGCTCTAGCGGCTGCGCTCGCCGCGCTCTCCTCGCCAGAGGAGTTTACCAATGATCCTGTACTCTCGAGGCTGTATAGTAGACTCGAGAAGAACAGCCTGCTAGAAGACATTGCAGCGAAATTAATAAAAGCGAGAGAGATGTGTACCTTGGCGCCCTTCTAGGCATCGTTATTAGACGCGCGGTGAGCCCCCTACACAATCGGGTTAAACCTAATGCCCATACTGGAGGTTCAAGACCTCCACGTCTACTACTACACGCTGAGAGGCGTGGTTAAGGCCGTTGAGGGCGTGAATCTTAGTCTTGAGAAGGGAGAGGTCCTGGGCATAGCTGGTGAGAGCGGCAGCGGCAAGAGTACACTAGCCTATAGCCTATTGAGGCTTGTCCCACCACCCGGCAGGATAGTTAAGGGTAGCATACGCATAGATGGCACTGATATAACGCGTATGAGCGAGAATGAGCTGCGGCGTAAGATACGCTGGCAGAAGATAAGCATGGTGTTCCAGGGTGCCGCTAATGTACTCGTCCCTGTCTATACAGTCGGGTATCAGATAGCCGAGCCCCTCATGATACACAAGGGGATGAGTAAAAAGGAGGCGCTGGAGCGTGCCAAGGAGTTGTTAAAGATGGTGGGACTCCCACCGAGCTTCATCAACCGCTATCCCCACGAGCTCAGCGGCGGTCAGAAGCAGCGAGTGGTTATAGCCATGGCCTTAGCCCTTAACCCGGATATCGTTGTAGCCGACGAGCCTACAACCGCGCTTGACGTCGTTATTCAGGCGCAGATTCTAAACCTCTTGAAGAAGTTGAAGAACGAGCTGGGAATAAGCGTCATCATAATAAGCCACGATCTGAGCGTCATAGCGGAGCTCGCGGATAAAGTGGCCATAATGTATGCAGGGCGTATCGTCGAGTACGGACCCGCGGACAAGGTGTTCACCGAGCCTCTACACCCCTATACGCAGGCGCTGCTAGACGCTATACCCAGGCTACATGGTCCAAAGACGAGGCTCAGGTATATACCCGGCTCGCCCCCCGACCTTCGAAACCCGCCTCCAGGGTGTAAATTCGCGCCGCGCTGCCACGTTCTCCGCGAGAAGCAGGGGCTAGCATCAAAGTGCACGCACGATGAGCCGCCGCTCGTCGAAGTGAATAAGGGTCATTATGTCAGGTGCTGGCTCTACGCCTAAACCTGGCCAAGGGACTCAAGGTAGTCTAGATCAGCCCATTTAGCTCCCTCCTCGGCCTCTCTCCACGTCTCCTCGAATACCTTCTCCAACGCCCTCATGGGCTCCATTCCCTCCTCGACTATGTACTTGTAGAGTCTCCTGTAGTGCTCCCTCCTCTCCCAAATATATTGTGCAACCAGCCTCCTTGGAGCCTCCACTTCACCCCCCTGCCCGACACCAGGACATTCGAGATCGAGGTAGAGACCCTCCTCGCTCAGAGCCTCTACTATGATAGGGTATAGCCTGCATCTCATGGGGCGAGCTGGGTAGATTACGCATAGGGTCTCGCCGTTAGGCTTCCTCTCGAGGAAGACACAGTCACCATCACCCTTGTCGCGCAGGGCTATGAAGGGGAAGAGATCGGCTATTATCACCTTTGTGTAGCGTTGTAGAGCCTCGCGCCACGAGATGCGTAGGAACCTGGCTATACGGATGACGTCGAATACTGTAAGAGCTATGTTCGGGCCCGTGCCGCAGCAAAAATCGCACCTAATGCACTTGAACCTAAATCTCTCGCCAATCCTCACGCGCTTAAAACGCGGCATGAGGGGCACCAGCGACAGGCTGCTAAAAACCCTCTAGATCTGGACCTGTGGCTTAGGCTTCCGCGCCTCCCTGGGCCTCTGGCGCACTATACCATAGTGTATGGCGCAGCTGATACAGTAGCACTTCTCCACCGGGTACTTCATTATTATCGCTCCTTTCCTCTCAAGCTCCTTCGCGAGCTGTGGATCGACGGGAGAGTAGTAGGTTGTTATACAGATTGCCTTGTCGCGCGGCACTATCCTACCACAATTGTCGCACTGCACTACACCAACATGACCCTTAGAGCCCTTGTGCCTGCCACGATTCTGCCTCTTCTTGGGCATAGACGCTCCCGGGTGGCTACCTATTGCTCCACTACTCCTAATAAGAGTGGAGGTGGGTAATGAACTGGTTGGAGTGCCTCTAGGGTTACGCGCACGGGGGTACGCAGGTTGAAGCTCACTGTGGAGAACATCGCTAGGCGCATAGCAGGCGATATAGTGATGTCATCGTCGCCGGGCGCGGCTATGAAGAAGTGGAGAGAGCATTTTGGAGTAAGTAGGGTAGAGCTGGCTAAGCGCATGGGCGTCAATCCCACCGTGATCACGGATTACGAGAGAGGGAGAAGACAGCCAGGTGCGCGATTCGTGAAGAGGTTTGTCGAGGCACTCCTCGATATTGATAGGGAGCGCGGGTGGCCCACGGTACGAAAGCTCGCTAGGCATCTTGATGTAGAGGAGAGGGGCGTTATAGATATACGAGAGTTCGAGGAGGGCGTACCCTTTGACGAGCTTGTTAAGGCCGTGGATGGTGTTCTATTAACGTCGCACACTGTCGACGAGATATACGGCTACACGGTCATAGATAGCATAGAGGCTATAGAGGTGTTCGAGGGAAACGAGTTCATATACCTCATGGGCATGACCAGCGAGCGTGCACTCATATTCACCAGGGTTACTACCGGCCGCTCGCCAATGATAGCTGTCAAAGTAGCTCCCATAAAACCGGCTGTTATAGTCATACACGGCCCCCGCGGCAACCTAGACGCCCTCGCAATAAGGCTCGCGGAGGGTGAGAAGCTACCATTAGTACTCTCGACTCTCCCTAGCGTCGAGAAGCTGGTCGAGAGGCTTGCAAGGCTATAGGCCTGCGTGGCGAGGCAAGAGGATAGTCTTTGACACAAGCGCACTTATGCTAGCGGCGGATGGCGTGCCAGTCTTCGATCTTGTAGAGGAGGTTGTAGGGGGTAGACCCGAGTGCATTATACTCGAGCCTGTTCTCCGCGAGCTCGAGAAGCATGCTAGATCTAGGAGTGTTAAGAAGAGGGTTGCTGCGAGACTAGCCCTCCAGCTTATAGAGAGGCGTGGCTGCAGGATAGTAGAGTATGGCGCCGGTCGCATAGCCGACGATGCCATAGTAGAGTACGTTCTCCAGGATAGGGAGGCTACAGTAGTCACCGCAGACACAGGTCTACATAAACGCCTCCTTCGTATGGGTATACCCCACCTCTACTATAGGGAGGAGTCACGCAGGTTCGAGACAACAGGCGGGGTTTAGCACGGAAGAGTGGTCTTGTAGTACGCGTCTTCGACCCGTGGTCTAGCCCCCTCTGCACATGCCCGCCCAAGTACTCGCTACAACCCTACACGGGCTGCAGCCACTTCTGCCTCTATTGCTACGCCACAGCCTACATAGGCGTAAGGAAGAGCACTCCAAAACCGAGGCTTATCGAGAGACTGGAGCACGATCTTAAACGGTTTGTCAACCCCTGCCTACCTGTAAACATGTCCACGAGCAGCGATCCATACCCACCCGAGGAGAGGGTGTACAAGCTCACACGTAGAGTCCTCGAGATCCTCGTGCCGCGTGGCTATCGGGTGTTAATCACAACCAAGTCTAGCCTAGTTGCTAGAGACGCTGACATCCTTGCCGAGGGAAACGCGGCCGTGACAATAACAGTGACCACGATGGATGACGTGCTTGCTAAGAGGCTCGAGCCGGGCGCGCCCCCGCCGAGCGAGCGCATCGAGGCTATGAGAGAGCTTGTCGAGCACGGCGTTCCAGTCGGGCTGCGTCTCGACCCGATACTACCCGGTATCAACGATAGCGAGGAGAGTATAGAGGAGGTGTTGAAGGCCGCTCGGGAGGCCGGAGTGAGGTTCGTTGTGACTTCAACTTACAAGGCTAGACCAGATAACCTGAAACGAGTCCTGGCGGCCTTCCCGCATCTGAGAGAGTTGTACAAGCAACTCTATCTGCGAAAAGGTAGGTGGATACGCGGCTACTGGTACCTGCCCGAGGAGCTGCGAAGAGAGATAATACTACGCGTGAGGAGGGCCGCGCTCCGTCTAAGCTTCGAGTTCGCCACTTGTAGAGAGGGTTTTGTAGAGCTACACACCGCCGCTTCGTGCGACGGGAGTCACTTAATACCCGAGCGCCTGCCGCCGCCCGGGGGCGTGGATTGCAAGAACGGAGGCGTGTCGTTATCGAGGTTAGGGGTAAGCGGGGGGAATACTGGGCTGAGACCGCCTACGCCTGGCTCCAAGAGGAGATAGCCGAGCTACTCTCGCAAGAATACGGGATCGATATAGAGGTTAAGTTCGTCGAAGAGGATAGGGATGAGCCCATACTAGTCTGCTGCGGCGCCTACAAACTCGAGGAGATACCAGGCGAGCCCGGATACCTTATAGAGATGCTTAAGAAGCTCTTAGACAGGGCGTTGATGAGCGGAGCCTCGCAATGACCCCCCTGGGAATGATAGGGCTTAACTTCACTGAGCCCCATGCGAGCCTAGAAACCTTAGCGTGAAGAGCGCGAGCGCCCGCGAGGGTTGACTAGCTGGTTTAAGCCCCCTAGAGTAGCATTCACGGCATACGCGCCTAACCGGGTCTATCTGGATGGAGCAGTCCTCGCACACGAGCCTACCACATACACTACACGAGCCTATCGCGAGCTTAGAACCGCATATCTGGCATAGGCTAGACCTGCAAGCCTCACATACCCCATCCTTGCCCAGACACTCGCCGCAGACCATCCTACCGCATATGCGGCAGCGGCCTACAGCCTCTCGGCGCCAGCATAGCTCACAATACCTCATTCCTCTTCCTCCTCCTCAACCTCCTCGACGTCCTCCTCTTCCTCTATGAGACCACCCACTTGCCTCAGCACGCTCTCGACTATCCGTTTATGCTCCTCGAGCTCGCTCTTGCTTCTAGAGTATATCCTCGCAATGTAGTCCTCGCCGCGAGGCTCTATCACAACAGTTACGTGTGGCGCGCGTAACAAGAGGTTGGCGGCGAACCTGGTGACTTTTGTCGAAGAGACCGGTATCTCTACGGTATACTTCAAGCCGTTTAAACGGGGGGCGTCCACGCTCTCCGCTACCAGCATCCCAGTGCTCGCTGTGCTACCCCTCGTCCTCCTACGCCTGGTTCTCACCACCTCTGCATAACTGTAGACCTCCTTTAGCCTCAACCAAGTGCCACGATACTTGAGGTATATCGGCATAGCTACCCGTAGTTAATCTCCACTCACAATACGTTATTATGATAATCTCTCTTTACGCCACGCCCCCACTACTCCTCGCGCACCACAACACCAAGGTAGTCTGGTATCACGCCCTTCCGGACTAGTGTCTCGTAGAGCCTCCATATCCTCTTGATGGTAACGTGCCTTACCTCAAAACCGCGCAACTCGAGCACCTCTAACACCTGATACGGGAAATCGTCCGGGTGCATGCCGTAACCTCGTTTAAGAGCCTCTCGAATAGCGTCTATAATGTCGTTGTTCGTCGGGTACGGCTTCTTCCTATACCTGCGCTGAGCCGCAAACAGCTCCCTCTCGGCCTCGAGAACCTCGTGTAGAACGTCGTCAGGCACCTCCATCATCTTATCCGTCTCGCGGTGCATCCTCTCGCCTCTCCACCATTAGTCCATTATCTCCCTCACCATATTACCCCCGAAGGAGGGGGTATAACATGGCGGTCACACCTTGCCCTTCCGCCTCTCATCAACAGAGATAACGCTGCGTAAGAGCGGGCTCCGTATAGGCTACGACTACCTCCAGACAAAGCATACTCTCCTCCTTGACGTTGACACTCTCGTACTCACGGCTAAACCCCTCGAGGAGGGGCAGAACGATGCTCTAACCGTGCAGGCTAGGATGACGCACCGCTACACTAGAAGCAGTATAAACGACGACACTATAGTCATTCACTCGGAGTCCTCAACACCCATCTCGGCGAGGCTCGAGACGCTCTCAAAGATGGTTGCCCTAGCTGGAATAGTGAGGGGCGGCGAGTGGAGGGAGAAGGGTGACATCATACTAGCCCGCCTACCCGCACCCCTAGTGATAAGAGTGGAGCCGGAGACACGCCACGTGATTGTGACACTAGGCTCTATTTACACTAGAAGAGCGGAGCACCTTCATATAGAGGCTGTGCAACCCACCCTCGCTAACATACTACTCGACAAGATTCAATCAGCGCTCCTCTTCTACGCCCAGCCGGTGGAGGTCGAGATAAGGAGCGAGGGCGACGTGACACGCATGCGTGTAAACCCGTCTAGAGAAGCACGCGAGCTAGGCGCAACAAGCGAGAACTAGATGCTCAAGATTACCGTTAATCAATGCCGCGAGAACAGCTAGCTCGATGACCTCTTCGCTACCCGTCCTCGCCTCGAAACCGTTGACAATAATCCTCTTCCCAATCCCCGGCACGTATACTATACGCGCACGTATCCCTAGCTCCTCCCATAAAACCCTAGCAACGCTACTAGCCTCCTCGAAAGACTCCTCGCCCACCATAAGGTACACCGTATCCATCCTGCAACCCCACCACCTTCTCGCCAAGCTACGAGCAGGGCATAGACGAGTAGGTGATAACCGAGTCTAGTACCGCCTAATACTAGGCCCGTGTGACAGGCGCGCATGCGCCGGGATGAACACGGGCGCGCGTCGGGCAAGAACATCACTTCTTACAATTATAGTTCTTCAACACGAGGTTGAAACGCTCAGCTAGCCTACAAACCTCTCGTAGGGGTAGAACAGCTTGTGCGCCTCCAGCTGTGCGGAGGATCACTATATCGCCTTTAATCACGACCTCGGCCTCTTCAGGCTTCAATGGCTTAAGCAGCTTGAGCAGCTCCTCGCCACTAACTAATTGAGCTTGTTTTTGCTCGCTCATGTCTATCACCCGTTCCTCTAATACCGACGTCTACGCTAATGCAGTTTTAGGGGTGGCTGAGAGCTTGTCAAGCACGCCTCTACGCTCTAGAGTCGAGAATATCATGTTGGAAGCCGAGAGGCATGCACTCAAGATACTCGCGCCAACAGCAAGAAAGGTTATTGTTGTTCTTAAGAGCTTGTATAAAGGTGAGCGCAGCGAGGAGGATATACTAGCTGATTGCATCCTAGTTTACCACTCGTGTAAGAACCTTAAACCTGTACTCCGATACCTGGAGGAGCTTGGAGTTGTGACCTGGAAACCCTGGAGCAATAAATACGCCCTTACAGAGTTCGGCAAAAACGTTGCAGAAGCATTAATGGATATTGTGGTCGACATTCATAAGATGATTGAGGCGTGGTTGAAAAACGAGCTTAACCTAGTGGATATGTATGTCCAGCTAGTAACACCCGCAATAAGCATGATCGAGATAGCTATGGATACCCGATCAACGCGCGAACGACTACTAGCCCTAACCATACACGCGTATATCTCGTTGCTATTAGCCTCAGCTCTATCGATACTAGCGCGAGAAGATCCTCGTTTCAAATCCATTCTATCCGAGCTGGAGAAGATGATCACGATGGGTGAGGAAGAGGAGAAAAGATAGGGGGAGGTGTTCGAGGAGACTAGTCGTTCTCTCGCCAGAAGGAGGCTAGTATGTCGTAGAATTGTATGGTATACCCTTAGTTCACGCTCTCGTCGCTAACCTCCTCAGCCTGCTTATAAAGCCGCAGGCTATACTCTATCCTCGCCATCGTCCTCGCCACACGCCTCCTCATAATCTCTTTCAGCTCCTCCTCCACTCCAGGCATGTCTGGCGTAGCGTAACGACCTCCTCTGAGCTCAACTATGAGACCCTTCTCTCTTAGCGTGTGCAGCGCCTTGCGCAGCCTGTCCTCGCCAGCTATCCCGCTGAACGCTTCCCTAAGCTCCTTCCATGTTACGGGCCTACGCTTGCTAGCTATAAACTCGTATACCAGCTGCACCAGCTCTTCGTCATGCGGCGCCTTCATTACTACGATCTCTTCATCCTCGTATAGTACCTTAAGTCGCATCGACGTTACACCCTTATTAGTGAGGAGTATTACTAGCTAATAAGCTTTCTCAGCTGGGAGGAAATATTATTAAGCATTCTTCAGCACATGCTAGTGTGTTAAACATTGTTAATGTAGGAGAGGTGCCACCACTGCAGCCAAGAGGTAGCCGATGTACAGGAGCGGTGGAATAAGCTTGGCTCGCAACCCCCTCTCTATCAACCTGGTTACCATCCCAATGGTGGAGCGCCCCCATACCCTAAGCACCTCCTCGCCCCTCGCCATCGATAAGGAGCAGTCGGTGAGCTTACACTCTGCAAACGCGTTGTTAATCACAGATGCTAGCACAGGGCTCCATTGTAGAGGCTTCACTCCCTCGCTGGCAACTAGAGCAGCACAGCTATGATCATCTATGGTCACGAGCTTGACCCCATCAAGCTTTCTTGCATATTCCTCGGCAGCATTAGGCTCGATGTTGTTAGCCGGTAGTATCGCGATGGCTACCTTATCATAATCTCCGCATGCGTACATGAACACTAGTATCCAGGAGTCGCACATGCCTATCCTCCGTGCCTCATCCTCATCTATGCGAACCAACCGCCAACAACAACGAGGACGCTCGCACTCCTCGAGGCTCGCAATCGCCTTATCGATTGTCTCTCTTAAACCTGTGAGGTTAGCATACGGCGCCTCCTTGCTATGCGCGTCCACAACCATAGCCTTCTCGTTATACTCCTTTATCGCATTGCAGTCAAAATCCTCGACACCATTCTTGTTGAAGAGTATCACGAGGGGCTGTTCCAGGCATCCTAGTGTAAGCGCATACCATCCTCCGGAGCCCTCCCGCATTACTGGCCTCACGGGTGTACATGCTCTCGAAGACTCTGACACGCTCTTCACGATACTCTCGGCATATCTTCTAGACTCGAGGCTCGACACCAGATTCCGCTCGTGACTACCACAGCCGTGCAACGCGTAGAGCTTGTACCCGCTTAGCTTGAGGAGCGTGTGGGGGAACCCGCTGCTACCCGCCCCTCGGAAGGGGCCGTAGTGTATACCCGGCTCCACGAGGAATATCTCATCTCCATTCATAGTCTTAAACCCCACAGCCTTCCAGACGACATGCTCGCTAACGCCCTCAAACACCTCCTCTAGTAGCCTGTAGTTATCGTCGGCCCATGCTAGTAGAGCGGCTCTGGCAACCCTAAGCCCGTCAAAGCCTATGGCAAGTAGTATGACTATTATCGAGACCAGCCCCGAGGCAAGAGCAGCTACAGCATCCCACACGGATACGATATACCCCGTTACGCTCGAGAGCAACGTGAATACTAGAGCGCCGGTCACGCCACATAAGCCCAATACGGGTAGAGCTACCACCCCTGCAGCTACGCCAACCACAACATCAATGTGGAGTATCAGGTGAACCGCTAGCAGTGTAAGCGCGTAAGGGAGTGTGTAGAACACGAGACCAAGCAGCCTATGCAAGTAGGGGGTTGAGCATATCCCAAAGCCTATTAGGAATGCCAGCACGTCGTACACTAATAGCAATAATAGATGGTTGTAGAGGAGTGTCGATGCTAACATCGCTGCTAGTGCTAGGGCTCCTAGCTCGACCCGCGGAGAGGTTACTAGGCTATCATAAAGCCTCGTAGCCTTATCTCTCAGCGTCAAAATGTCCCACCTAACTGCACGCGCGGAGGCTCTAAAGTCCTTGTCAGGACGCGCGAGCCCCGCCTAACTACTATTTTTGCCTTACCGCAGTGCGTGAGTAGCCCTAGAGCCACTAGTAGTAAATCAGCGTAGAACCCCGGCTCGTCCGCACAAATGCTCCTGACCATGCTAGAGTATGGAGGGTTATAACCTGCCTCGTGGAAGGTAGAGTAGACGTTATACATGCTGGGCAACGTGTAGACGTGCTCGTTGCGCACAAGACCCCATACTATCCGCGGACCGTGAAGAGCCTCGCTAACCCACGGGTGCCTTGTAGATCTTTCACTCCTCTTCTTAGAGGCTATATCCTTGCAGGCTAGTAGAAGCGAGTAGACGGCATCCAGGAAGAGCGCTTGGAGCCTCGAGGCTAGAGGGTTGTTAGCATAGTCGGATGGCTCTAACTGTATGGTTACGTGAGCCTTGTGGGCGACTCCTACAAGCTCAACGTCTACAGCTAGGCGTGTAAAACACATCCTAGCGCCGCAAGCATGCACACACTCGCTATCAAAGCGCTGCATTAGCGCAGCTACTCGTGCCGCTGGCCCGGTCTCGACGGGCCCGTCATAGACTATGAGGCCATACTCGGCTTGCCTAGGCAGGCGCTTATAAGCTAGAGGGTGGCGTGCCGCGAAGAACGAACCCCGCTTCACGAGCAACTTGTGCGCCTCTAGCGAGTCCTTGAGGTTCACGAGCGCGTTGGATAGCATAGCCTTGTCCTCGTCCACGATAGTGTAGAACCTGGCGTCATACCTGCCGCAGCTCGTAGCCTCCGAGAGCTTGTCTATAGCCCTGCGTAAAACATTGTAGAGAGTGATGGCGGCTCTTACCCCGCGTCTAACGTGTTCCACGAGGAGCGGAATTGTGTAATGCTGGTTATGGTAGAGGTGGGAGAGTATCCTATAGCAGCTGGACACGTACACCAGTATACTCCTCGGGTTCACGCCTAGCCTGGAGGCCAGGTGCAGCGTCAATAACCCGGATAGTAGTACCTCCCAGCATCCTCTCTCGAGCAGCCCTAGTACCGCCTTCTCGACAAGTTTGCAGGATGGGCAGATTGCGGTGAACGGGTCTCTTTCGCCAGCCCTCCAGCGCGGCAGGGTGTAAGTAACGTAGAGTGACACTAGGTCATCCTCTACGTAGACGTTTATCTCGCTTAACGCGGATAAGGCTGACATATCTCTTGTAACACACCCTTGGAAGCGGGAAGGGTGTAAGCGGTATTGAGCGTAGCGTTTGGGGTTATATACACGCCCTTCATACCGGGCGGTAGCGAGCTCGAGAACGGCATAGAGTATGCTAAGGCGAGGCTGCCGAGTTGTATTAGAGTGTTCGACGCTAGCACTGACGCACTAACAGTACTCGACACCATGGGAGAGGTTAGAGTATACTACATAGTTGGAGCGTCCAAGCGCGTGGCACCCGGCCGCTATACCCGCGTCGAGCTTAGATCAACTATGGACTATGGCAGCGCCTACGATATCGTAGAGGAGATACGTGCCAGTATGGAGGGCAGCCTCGACCCGCTAGACCTGGCTAAGGCAATGGCAGCCTTTCTATCGGCACAGGGCAAGGACGTCAAGATCATTGTCTATGCATGCGGTAGCGGGGGGTGTAGAGAGGCCCTCGAGGAGGCTGTACGAGAGGTTCTCGAGAGCACTAAGTGCACAGAGGCCTAGGGGCCTGCAACCCCCTTCAACCCCCTAGCCAGTATATACGGCGCTAGGAAGAAAAGCGCGAAAGCAAGCACGACAAGCACTATTGCTAGTAGCAGGAGGCCCCTCGCTATACGCTCATTGCTAGCGATAACTATCGGGAAAGGCCCTATTATCACAACCGCGCCGCCTCCTCCCGAGACGCGTCCGCCACTGAATACGGGAGCCAGGAAGCCCAGGAACACTAGTATAAACCCGATGAAGATGAGCAGCATCCCAACCCATACTAGGTTTGATAACGGGTGAAGCGTGAAGGACGGCTCGGCTTCCACGCGCCCACCCTACTTTAACCGGGAAGTAGGCGAGTCTAGTGGGGTATAACCGTGCCGTATCAGGGTCTGGTAGCTGCAAGCGTACCCTGGGTGCCGACGAACGACGAGGTGATTAATAGACTCGTTGAGACGTTGTCAAGGTACATGCAGCGTCTTGGACGCGGCGTCTTCATGGACGTGGGTTGCGGCGATGGAAGAGTGGCTATAGCTGTGGCACGCCGCCTACAGATACCCACCATCTGCATAGAGTTGAAGGACGAGCTTGCCTCAAGAGCACGCATGAACGCTGAGAGATCTGGTGTTGGTCACCTTGTCGAGGTTGTGCAGGCCGATTTCTTCACATACCCCCTTACAAGCGCCAAGTATGTCTACATGTATCTCTTGTTATCGGTGAACACGAAACTCGAGCCAAAGCTTAACCGGGAGCTACGCAAGGGCGCCCTCGTCGTGACTCTAGATTTCCCGATGCCCTCGTGGAGACCTATTGAGCAGATAGAGGTTGATGGGAGAAGCTGGCAGCGCAAGCTCTACGTCTACATGGCTGGCGTATCCAACTCCGAAAACAGCCACTAACTAGGCTTTGTTGAAGACGTTATGTAGATCGCCTGGCTAATTCTAAGCTCTTTTCTCTATCCTCCAGACAGTCCTCGGTCCATAGTCGAGAAGCCTTATACCCAGCGTTGCGAGCTCTGAGCGTATCCAGTCTGCTAGCTCATAATCCCGCCTCTCGCGGAGCTTAGCTCTCACGCGCACTATGAGATCTATAAGCTGTTCGACTAGCCTCGACTCCGGCGTAACCCCTCCTGCGAAGAGGTCGTCTGCTATTGCAAACACCTCGTTAAACTCGCGTAGCGCACGATACGCTAGTATTAACGGCGTGTAGAGGGGTTTAGGTGCTAGCGCCGAGTAGACGTAGCTTACTAGCTTGTTGATCGCTGCCAGAGCCTTAGCCGTGTTGAAGTCGTTGCTCATCCCCTCATGGAACTCTAGCCAGTACCTAGTAACCGTTTGAGCATGGCGGAGGCCCTCATCGTCAAGATAGTAGCTTGGCTCTGTTTCCTTCAGGAGCCTTGCTACTAGCTCTATGGCGCCGCGTATCCTCTCTAACTGGTTCTTGTACTGCTCTAGCTGCTCCTCGCTGAAGTCGAGGGGTGTTCTGTAATGCGCGCTCAACAGCCACAATCTTATAACCTCTGGGCTCCACTTCTTCAGCGCCTCTCTGACCGGGATTATGTTACCAAGGCTCTTGCTCATCTTCTCGCCGCGCACTGTTAGATATCCTGTATGGAGCCAGTACTTGACCCACGGCTTCTTCCCAAACCTTGACTCGCTTTGAGCCCTCTCGTTCTCGTGGTGCGGAAATATGAGGTCTTGGCCGCCGCCGTGGATCTCGAACTGCTCTCCAAGATACTTCGATGACATTACACTACACTCGATATGCCAGCCGGGGCGGCCCTTGCCCCACGGGGAGTCCCAGCAGGGCTCGCCGGGCTTACAGGCCTTCCAGAGTGCAAAGTCGAAGGGGTGCCTCTTCTCCCTGATGACATCCTCCTCCTGCCTCCACGCCTCCGGGTTCTTAACCCCGCTCAACTCGCCATAATCCGGGTACGTGGTCACATCGAAGTATACGCTACCGCTGGGCGCTACGTATGCATGACCCTTCTCTATAAGCGCTTCGATAAACTCTATGATATCCCTTATGTGCATTGTAACGCGTGGATGCAGGTCAACGCTTATCTTGAGCTTAGAGAGCATCTCCATATAGTCTCGCGTATACCTCTCGACTATCTCCTGCCACGATACGCCCTCCCGCCTAGCCCTATCGATTATCTTATCATCTATATCGGTGATGTTCTGGACGTGAATCACGTTATACCCTCTTAGCCGGAGATACCGCTTAATCGCATCAAAGGCTACATAGGTTCTCGCGTGGCCTAGGTGAGTATAATCGTAGACCGTGGGTCCGCAGACATACATCCTTACAAGGCCGGGGTTAAAGGGCTCGAACTTCTCGAGGCGCCTACCTAGCGTGTTGAACACTTTAATCTCTGGCAGCGAGGCTCCTAACACAATAGGCGTGCACCGCGCGACCGTATCGAGGGGAGGGTGATTTAGTAGTAGCGGTTTGCCAGCCTATAGGGGTAGAATTCTCCTCCTAGCAAACGCCGCGAGCAGCGTATCCACGGCGAACACTATCAGTACGATTGCGAGCACCATCAGGAATGCTGCATAGACGGGGCCCCCTATGCTACTAACGCTCGAGGCCACCGCGGCTAAGAGGCCTAGCCACGCATAGTCCATCCACACGTGCGCAGCATACATGACAGCCACGCCCCTTGCCCCTAGCTCCGCGGCGCCAGTGACTAGCGGCAAGCCGACGCTAACCCACCATAGGAGAAAGTATACGTTGGAACCCGTGAACACGATGCCGTATAACAGCGCCTCGACAGCCGTACTCACTTGCATCGAGGGCTTATAGCTGGAAGTGGTTAATACTATCGCATCGCGAACGAGAAGATATGCGAAGAAGAGTATGAAGGCGGCCATGATGATTGCAAGCGGCTTCTCAAGCCTTAGGAGTACTCTACGAACGCGTGACACTCCGCGTACGAGGATGAGGATATAGGGGAGCTCGACAAGCACATGACCCGTCGCAACTAGCAAGCCGCCAACGACTCCGAGCTTTACGCCAGCCGCTAGGGCCGATAACGATAGGGGCCCTGGGCTTAGCGCGCCGGACGGCGTCACGAGTATCGTTTTCACCGCCAGGCTTCGTAGAGCCCTCTCTTCAAGCCTTATACTCGACATTTGATCAGCCTACGGCGGGATACATTACTCCGAGAGTTTTAAGATTGCTACTGGGTTAGGGTATGCCGCCTCGTATAACTGCAGCGCTTATCCGTAGAGTATGGGAACAGAAGCTAACGTTGAGAGACAAGATAGGCTCTATGCTTGACGAGAGGGAGAGGAGGGAGGCTGAGAGCGACGGCCACGCTAGGCGCGAGCCCAGGCCCTGCGGCATGACCATCCACACGGGCATCGGGTGTAAGTTCGGCTGTGTGTACTGCTATGTACCTGATATGGGCTTCCCCATGAAACCCCGGCCCTACCCTCTTAACGGACTCCAGCTCGTATACGCGCTCCTATCAAACCCGTACTTCGTCCCAGGACCTTATGGTACGTTACTCGCGTTCGGATCCGTGACAGAGCCCTTCATGGAGGAGACTGTTGAGAGAGCGCTAGAGTATCTTGAGGCTACTGCACGGTATCTCGGCAACCCTACACAGCTCTCGACAAAGGCGTATGTAGACGAGAGCCTCGCAAAGACTCTGAGGGGTAAAGCCGATCCACGTATGGACTTCCTCGTCACGATAATTACTATCAAACACTGGCGCAGGCTCGAGCCGGGTGCGCCGCCTCCTGACAAGCGCTTCGAGACCATTAGGAACTTGCGTAGCGTGGGGTTCCACGTGACGCTCTTTATGAGGCCGATTATACCGGGTGTAACGGATAGCGAGGTGCCCGAGATCCTCAAGAGGGCTAAGGAGGCTGGCGCGCAGGGTGTTGTGCCTGGCTCGCTTAGGGTTACACCAGGTATAATAGAGAGGCTTAGGCTTGCCGGCGTCGACGTATCGCCTATACTAGCTAGACTGCCTAGGAAGCCGCGGAGCAGACGCGACCAGGTCACTATCAAGGAGAGTGACTTGAAAAGGATGGTTGAGAGGGAGGCGCAAAGGCTTGGGTTGCGCGTGTATCCCTCTTCTTGCTCGGCTAATATAGACGCCCACGGGCTCGCCTGCTATGCATGCAGGTGGGGGCCGTGTGGCAAGCCGGGGGAGCTACCAGAGGTTGAGGAGGATGCTATACTCGAGCTTGGCTCGCTGATAGGCGTTGAGGTTAAGAAAGTCGAGATTAGTGAGAGTATTGTACGCGTCTCTTACAGGAGGCGGCCGGGTGAGAGGGAGAGGAGGGTGATGCGCAACTGGGTCGAGGCTCTCGCTAGGCGCGCATATCTTGAAACCTAGTCCACGTGTATAGATGATAGGGTGTTGCTTGTCCGCGGAAGCGCAGATACCAGTACTGATCCCCTTCGAGGCGCGCGTCAAGCAGCATATAGTGCCGCGGGTTGGCTACAGGTGGTCAGGAGGCCTCATAGTAGAGGACTACGAGGGGCGCGAGATAGTCCTGCTCATGCCCGCGTCTATAGCAAGGTGGCTGGCGCCGGGTGAGGCTGTGAGGGTTAGGCTCCTGGAGGAGCCGACGAGGGTTGATAACAGGTTCGTCGTACCGCGCGAATCCTACGAGCTTGAGCGTCGCTGGGGGGAAGAGTGGATCAAGGTGTGGCCCCCGTGGCGCCGCGAGACCAGGCTGGTTAGATACGATGTGCTTAGAGGCGAGCCTCTCTACGAGTATAGGGTTGTTGCACGCGAGGCTGTAACCGAGTCCGACTATCAGGCTATAGTAGAGCTGGAGCAGCACCACTACGCTAGCAAGGAGGAGATAGTCGCTATATGGAGGTGCCCCCTGTGCGGCCGCTATTTCGAGAGCAACGTTCAGCCCATCTGCCCCGTAGACAAGGTGCCTGCGAAATTGCAAGAGATTCGCGGCAGTTTGCCCAGCTCGCGCTTCTTAGTGCTAGAGCTTGTTGAGAGGAAGCCCTACGAGCCGCGCATAGTCGGATATGTGCGCGTTGACACCCCCATTCCTCTCATGCATAGGAGGATAGAGGTTGATGGTAAGGTTGTGGTGGAGAAGTTTATACGCGAGAAGGTGTTCCCGCCCGACTGGTTCCACCCAACATTCTGGCCCCTCGCCTACTCTAAGAGAGCCGCTATATTGAAACGGTTTAGAGAGCTACTTGCGCTATACAAGTCGAGGCGCATAGCCCGCGCCGCCGTCGGCGAGGAGATAGCCGAGGAGGCTCTCCGGAGGGCTAATACCGCTGCGGCTAGGATAGCTCGTGTAGTCATACACCCCGACTACCGCGGCGATGGACTAGGGGTATTGGCTGTCAAGATGGCATTGGAGTGGATACGTGAACGACGAGTACCAGAGATGAAACGGGCAAAGCACGTAGTAGAGACTATCGCACAGATGGCACGCTACAACCCATTCTTCGAGAAAGCGGGGTTTGTTTACATGTGGGATACTGCGAGCGGACGCCCAGTCCTAATGTACCCCTTGACCCCCGAGGCTAAGAAGCGTATAGAGGAGTTCCTACACCGTGATCCCTACGCGCGTAAGCACGGCGGACGATTGTATAGGCCGCGTTACGGGCGCGTGGAGCCACTCGAGTCTCCGATAAGGCTCATCGATGTTACGAAAGTCTACTCGAGCACACTGGACATCTCCAGGCTTCCCCCAGACCTCCAGGATGTTCTTAGAGCCTTTGGCGTCGAGAAACGCGTGGTAGAGAGGTACGTGCTGAGGAACGTGAACCTGACCATCGAGCCTGGAGAGGTTGTAGCTGTTGTCGGTGCTTCTGGGGCGGGTAAGACTACACTCCTCCGCATGATTATAGGGGCGGCACTCGGCATAGACGACGACACTTACAAGCCCTCGAGCGGCCGCGTTGAGGTTCCACGTAATACGCGGGTAGAGTACATGCTACCGGGCGAGCACGAGCCAGAGTTCGGAGAGGAGACGATACTCGAGCACGTTGCCAAGAAGGCGGGCGGGGATGCGGCACTAGCAGTAGAGATTCTAAACGCTGTTGGATTGTCAGATGCGGTCTTCTTTAGAGCAAGGTTTAACGAGTTATCAACCGGGCAGAAGGAGAGGGCGAAACTAGCAAGTCTTCTAGCGTCGAAGCCCAACCTACTAGTGATAGACGAGTTTGCAGCACACCTCGACGCTCTAACCGCCCAGAGGGTTGCGCGTAAACTAGCGCAGCTTGTCAGGAACGCTGGAATAACGCTAATTGTTGCCACCAACCGTCACGAGGTTCTACGCGCTCTATCGCCCGACAAGATAGTGTTCGTGGGGTACGGGAGGGCCTACGCCACGAAGTACGAGCCCTCGGTCCTCGAAAGGATATAGGTGAATGACGCTTATTACAACCATAGCTCCTCTAGTGGACCAGGAAGTGATTGGCTTGAAGCTCTTCAACATAGTGGTCTCTCACCAGCCGGGCCGCGACTCTTACATGGAGGCCCTTCGGTACCTCCGCGCATACCTGCCCGACTTCCGCGTCCAGTACACCAGGCAGTCCATAATCCTCGGGAAGGTTAACGACCCCTACAAGGCTGTCGAGATACTGCGGGCTAGGCTCCCACCCGACTCGCCGATATTACGTGTAATCCCGGTCGACGAGGTAACCCCACCCTTTCTCGAAGACGTTATAGACGCTGTTAAGAGGCTATACCCCTCCCGCATCCCCACCTCGGCAAAGTTCGCCGTACGGGTGGAGGGCCGGTTATACCGCCGGGGCGATGGTAACGAGGTGTCTCGTCTTGAGGCGCAGAGGCTGATAGGGGATGTTGTTGACAGGGATGTTAACTTGTCTAAACCCGACTACCTGATACTAGTCAAGGTGGTTAGGATTCAACGCGATCTAGCCTACGCCGCTATCATGATAGCACCGCCTTCAAGCGTGTATAGCAGGTCTGCAGCCCATCGCTAATATGGAAATACGTGTATGCATATACACTGGATGGTGTAGCATGCAGGAGCCTCTAGGCTACGTGCTCGACGGGGCTACGCCAGTGCAGGCATCCTTTGTTTCTAGGCAGCCACCGCAGCTCGGCGACTATGTAGTCATAAGATTCGGTGGCCACGAGCTGCTAGGGTTCGTCGAGAACATCGGAGCTCGTAGCGTCCTCCTCGCATCAACCAGCATGGTTAAGGAGCCGGAGACTATGCAAAGGCTCCCTAAGATAAGCGATCCTCGCGACCTCTATTTCGAGGCTAGGGTGCGCATTATAGGAGACGTCTCGGACCCGGAGCTGAAGAACCCGAGGATACCTCCGCCGCCAGGCTCCCCAGTCTACCCTGCACCGCGTAAACTCCTCGAGAGCTTGTTCGGATCAAAGGGGGCTAGTTACGTTAGGCTCGGCGTCCTCGCAGCTAGGCCGGATGTGCCGGTTTACGTGGACGTGAACAAGATGGTTACTCGCCACTTGGCTATACTCGCTGTGACAGGCGCCGGTAAGAGCAATACCGTGGCTGTGATAGCTGACCAGATTGTACGCATGGGTGGAACTCTTCTCATATTCGACTTCCACGGCGAGTATGTTAACAGCGATCTGGGCGGCGGTAGGGTGAATGTCATAGATCCTAGGCTGCCGCCTCGCTTGCTGAGCATCCAGGAGCTCATGATACTAGCTGGTATAGAATCGAGATACTATCATCAGGAGAGGATCTTGAGGAAGGCTTACAGTATAGTAGGCGACCAGGATAGTGACGGTAGAGGCTTCCTCGAACAGTTGGCAGAGGCTATTGAAAGGCTGCGGCATCGAGAGGATCCGAAGGCCGTTACAGCTGTCCTCAATAAGCTCGACACGCTGAGAGACAAATACGGCGATATACTCGACGATGGCGCGCCAGACCCCTTCGCTAGGATAAAGCCTGGTCATGTAAACGTGCTTAACCTGGCTCAAGTGGATGAGGATGCTGCGGATGTTATAGCGAGTTACCTCCTCCGCCGCATCCTATGGGCCCGCAAGCTATACAAGCTCGAGAAGAGGGGTTTGCCATACCCCGTGTTCATAGTGGTCGAGGAGGCGCACATACTAGCGCCGAAGGATGAGGATAGATTGTCAAAATACTGGCTTGCGAGGATAGCGAGGGAGGGCAGGAAGTTTGGTGTAGGCTTGTGCCTCGTCAGCCAGAGGCCGAAGAAGCTAGACCCCGATATCCTCAGCCAGATGAACAATAAGATAGTGTTGAGGATTGTTGAGCCGAGCGATCAGAAGTATATCCAGGAGGCTAGCGAGGCTCTAAGCGATGAGCTGCTAGAACAGCTGCCTAGCTTGAACGTGGGCGAGGCAGTGGTCCTAGGCCCCATGGTGAGGTTGCCAGCCGTGGTGAAGATAGACCTCTATAAGGGTAGGCTGGGTGGCAGTGACCCTGATATTGCTTCAGAGTGGATGGCTTACCGTGACTCAATACGAGAGACGGAGGCTGATATCCTAGACATAATGGAGGATTTCATATCAAGGTAGGTGAGCGGCATGCCGCAGACTATAGTCGCGCTCCATATGGCCGACACCCACCTAGGCTACCGGCAGTACAGCATCTTCGAGAGAGAGCTGGACATCTACAAGGTGTTCCAGAAGGCGGTTGAAACGGCTATAGAGGAGAGGGTGGACCTTGTGATACATGCCGGCGACTTCTTCGACACATCGAAGCCTCCGCCCCAGGCTATACGGGAGGCTCTACGAGCGCTCAGGAGGCTAGCCGAGCACAACATACCCGTGGTGGCCGTGCTAGGCGACCATGATATACCCAAGAGGAGAGGTGATCACCCTCTATCAATATTCGAGGACCTAGGTCTAGTGAAGGTACTCGGTGTAACCAAGTCGAGTATGTCGATACGCGTGAGGAGCAGGAGCGGCCAGGAGGTACTGGTAGCTGGGCTACCTCACCACAAGCGCAGTATCCGCGAAGCACTTCTCCTAAGGCTGCGCAGCCTAAAACCTCACGACGAGATACCGAGCATACTAGTCCTTCACCAGGGTCTCGAAGGGTATGTGCTCGAGCCCGAGTTGTCTATATCGGAGTTGCCTAAAGGCTTCTCCTATTACGCCCTAGGCCACGTGCACAAGCCTGCCGTTATAAAGAGCGAGGAGGTTACAGCAGCCTACCCTGGATCCATAGATGCGCTGCGCATGGACGAAGCGCAGTACGAGCACGGGGTTCTGCTCGTCGAGATTGATGGGCGTAATGCTTTCCCCACACGGATTAGGCTAGAGTCGAGACCCCAGCTAGTCTATACCCTGGACTATGAGCGCCTAGAATCTAGCCTAGCGAGTATAGCTAGGAGCCTGGTGGAGTATAAGGATAGGCCTCTCCTACACCTCATTATCCGGGGGAAGAATATTGATAGAAAGCGTGTATATAAGCTTATACAGAACTATATTGGCGAGAGAGCACTATATGTTAACGTGAGGATAGAGGAGTATATAGAGGAGGCGGGGGTTACAATAGATGTTGATAAGGGGTTGGATCTCTTCGAGATTATGGAGAAGAGGCTAGGGGATAAGATGCTAGCACGGCTAGCAGAGGAGATCATAGAGAGGGTTAAGCTCGGCGCCAAGGAGGTCGAGATCGAGTATCTCGTAGAGAAATACTTCCGAGACCGCTACGGGGGTTGACGCGGGTTGATTATAAGGCAGGTTGAGCTTGTAAACTTCCTCAGCCACCGGTATACAAGCTTAACTTTCGACACCGGTATAGTGGCGATAGTGGGCCCTAATGGTGCCGGCAAGTCGAGCATCATCGACGCAATAACCTTCGCGCTGTTCGACTTTCATAGCCGCGGCAAAGGCCAGCGCGGCTTAGTACGCCTCGGAGCCCCCTTTGCAATGGTTCGCGTAGTCTTCGAGGTGGGCGGACAGAGGTATCTCGTGGAGAGGCGCATTGATGCAACCGGCCGTACAGTACACGCAGCGCTTTACAACATAACAGGGGGTTCGCGTAGGCTTCTCGCCCGCGACACGCGCAGCGTCCTAGCAGAGGTAGAGAAGATTATTGGCGTAAAGCGTGACGTCGCTAAGGTGGCTTTTATAGCTCCGCAGGGCGAGCTGGCGGTATTCCTCGAGCAGGGCAGCAAGAGGAAAGAGTATGTAAATAAGCTTCTGGGTATCGATGCGTTCGAGAAGGCTTATCAGTATATACGTACCATATACGAGAGGTGGCGTGCAAAGCTCAGCATTGTTAAGATGCAGCTGGAGGAGAGAAGGAAGGAGTTGAAGAGAATCGAGGAGGAGCTGAAGAGCCTGGAGGGCGTCGAGGATAAGATAAGGGAGGTTGAAGAGAAGCTAGCAGAGTATGAGGCTAGGCTGGATGAGCTTAGGAGGGAAGAGGCTGAGCTAAACAGGCTTCTGGGGGAGCTGGAGGGTAAGAGCAGAAGGCTCGAGAAGCTAGAGGAGCGCAAGAGGGAGCTAGAGGAGAGGATCGGGAGGCTTGAGGCTGAGCTGAAACGCGTTGAGGAGGAGCTGGAGGGGCTGGCAGACTACGCCCTTCTACAAGATAAGATCGGGTTGTTGGAAGAGGCCTCATTCTTAGCGGATAGGCTGCGGTCCCTTGCCCGCCGTAAGAAACAGTACGAGGAGGAGTTGGCGCAGGAAGAGGAGGTTAGGAGGGAGTACGAGAAGCTCGTAAAGCTGCGAGAAGAGCTTGAAGCGTATAGGGAGAAAGAGAAGGAGATTAACGAGGTGCAGGGGAAGCTAGAGGCTTTGAAAAAGACGTACAATACGCTAGCCTCTAGGATCGAGGAGCTTCAAAGGAGGATAGACCAGGTGAAGGACCTGATAGCTAGAGAGTTGAGGGAGTTAACCGGACTCGGTATTAGGAGCGTTAGAGACGTGAAGGAAATTAGAGAGAGGCTTTCAAGCCTCGAGGCTAAACTAGAGAGTGACCTGCAGACTCTGGAGGCGGAGATAAAGAAGCTTATAGACGAGAGGGCCAAGCTCGTTGCGCAATATGATGAGCTGGGTAAGAGGCTTAGTATGCTTGCAAGGGCGTCGAGCCGATGCCCTGTCTGCGGCAAGCCGTTGACAGAGCATGAGCGGCTCGCCTTGATTAGGAGGTATAAGGTTGAGAGGGAGCAATTGCGGAGTAGGATAGATGAGGTTAACGCAAAGCTAAAGCGTCTTGAAGAAGCTCGCGAAGATGTACGTGCGAGACTGGAGAGGCTTAGGGCGAAGTATAGGCTCGTAGAGCGCTACGTGACGCAGCTCGAGGAGTATAAGGCTCAATTGACCAAACTAGCCGCCGAGAAGGAAGATGTTGAAGCGCAGCTCAGGGAGGCTAGGCTAAGGCTGCTAGAGGCTAAGGACGTGCGCGAGAAGCTTGAGGAGCTGAGGCGTGTGGAGGAGAGGATTGCCGAGCTGCAGTCAAGGCTCTCGCAACTAGAGGCGAGTAGGCGTATGCTCGAGAATCTAATATCCGAGGCTGAGGAGGTATACGCGAGGCTTGAAGAGATAGCCGGGAAGCTGGGGGTCGGTGTCGAAGAGCTTATAGAGCTGAGGCGCGAGGATGTGGAGAAGATACGTGAGCGTATAGATAGATACTTGGAGGTTGAGAAGGAGAGGGAGAAGATACTCAACGAGGTCAACAATCTTAGAGAAGAGTATGAGCGCGTCGTCGAAGAGATAGAGGAGATAGAGGGAGAGGTTAGCAAACTAGAAGAGGTCAAGAAGCGCCACGAAGTACTCAAGGAGGAGGTTGGGAGGCTGGAGGAGGCTGTTAAGATGCTTCAGAAAGAGAGGGGAATGCTGGAGAGCATGCTCAAGCGCTATAAGGAGCTTCTCGCAAAGCGTGAGGAGGTTGCAGAGTCTATCGAGAAGCTTGAGGGTGAACAAACGAGGCTAAAGATGATGGTATCGGATTTGGAGAAGCTCCGCAGGCTCTTCAGCCCCCAGGGACTTCCTCAGATCATACGCTCACTGGCCAGGAGTTTAATAGAGCGTTACCTCCGCGAGATACTAGTTAGATTTAATCTAGACTTCGTTGACGTAAACGTAACCGAGGATTATGATGTAAAGCTCGTAACCAGGCATGGTGTTAAAGACTACTCTATGCTAAGCGGTGGAGAGAAGACGGCTCTAGCACTAGCCTTTAGGATAGCACTTGCACGCGCCCTAGCGGGCCGCGGGAGGATAAACTCCCTGATACTCGACGAGCCCACCCTCTATCTCGACGAGCAGAGGAAACGCGAGCTCGTCAACATACTACGCTATGGGTGGCACTCAAGCGGCAGGATACTACCACAGTTGATAATAGTAACGCATGACAGGGAGGTTGAGGAGGCTGCAGATCAGATAATAGAGGTTAGGCGCGAAGCTAATATGGAGAGTAGGGTAGAGGTGCTAACCCCCGCTGCTACCTCTTAGCGCGGTGCAGGTAAAGTGCTAGGAGTAGACCCCCGACACCCACCGCTATTAAAATGGAGACGAGTATCACGTTACTAATTGGCTTCTGTTCTTTCATGCCACCACCCGCTTCTACACTGTTAGCGGGAACATGTTTTGTCGAGGAGATTTGCACTACCTTAAGCTTAAGGAGTTCTAGTGTGCTCTCGCCTCCACTCCTCTTAACGAGCACAGCATACGCTGTATTATCCGGATTTAATAGTACGGCTTCAACGTCGCCCTCCCCGTACCCGCTGAGCGGATATATGCGCGCTGATGAGACATGAAGGCCTTGTAGTGTAAAGAACGCTAGTATAGGTGTGCTCCCGCCCTTACCGCCGAGCATAGATCCACCGGCTATGCACGCAACCCCCGTGCACGATACACTAGTCAGTCCTGCCGCCTGAGCACTCGGCACGGATAGCCTAGCTATCCTGAATTCTCCCGCATCGTTGACCACGAGGACGCCTGGTAGCATACGCTGCCCTCCTATGAACTCTCCCACAGCCACCAACTTGTGGGTGGTGTGCGTTGTGGCTAGCGGCAGCATTGGGAGTAGTACGATGCTACTAGGCTTCTTGCTATTTAGGAGGGAGTTTTGGAGCAGAATGAAGCCCAAGTCTATGCCTTCAAACGTGCGCCCATACCCTACTAGCACGACACTAGAGTTTACGAGCTCCTCAACACCCGTGAAGTACTCGCAGGCGAAGGTTGTGTTGCCGATTCTCCCTATAATCCTGTTCTTTACTATCCCTCCAGGGGCGTAGACAAAGCCCGTGTAATTACCATTCAACAGCTCGTAGATGGGCTTGAGTATCGAGTAGGCTATGGCTAGCGAGCCTGTATCCCTACACGCCCCGATATACCCAACAATGTATGTTGCAGTGGGGCTCGCCACTACATCGAGGGGCTTGATTATAATCTTCTCCAACACCCTGTACCTCAGTGCACCATTCGAGTAGATCCATACAACCGCCCGAGGCGTCATGTTCGAGTCCGTCACATACCCGTATAGGATGAGGCCCCTGGATGACCAGAAGCACCCCGTTACTTCACCCTTGACGATACTAGCGGGTAATGGTAGAGTAAGCGGGGTTAAGCCCGCATCTGTGAGTATAGCAGCGTAGGGCTTGGGAGGCGAGCCTATGCTCCCCGCAACAAGCATCCTACCACTCGATATGCTGGCCGCGCAATATACCCTCAAGATGCCTGGTATCGTATAGTTGCGAGTAGACACTAATGTTAGACCAAGATTAGCGCTCGCATGAGCAACCATGGAGAAAGCGAGGATCATCATAGACACGAGCAAAAGTGCGAGAAGCCTACCACCCTGCATCCCTCCTCGAGCCTCCACAGGACTTCCCCCGTAACACTCCTTGAAAGCATGTACCTCTGCCCATTACAATCCACACATATATTCACTACCCCCGAGCCCTTCACAACAATACTCCCTTCGTCAAGGATGCGGACGTCTAATGGTTGTAGATCTTCGGGCTGGAGCTCAACCCCCATGCTCCTAGCCAACTCGCTTACCTCGAACGCGGCACGCTTGAGGATAGCACTAGCCCGGCTCTCGTACACGTCTCTGCAAGTAGAGCAATACGCTCTTAAAGCTGATAGCGTGGGGTTGCTCACACCCTCACAGAGCAGCCTGTACTCAAGCTCTACGAGCAACCGCAGGCATCTATCAGACGGCGTGATGGGATAAGCCCAGAGAGCTTCATCAACGTCCGTGATTCTTGGCTCACCTGTATAGACGTATACCTGGGAGTAGGCGGGGCCCTCGCTCATCACATACTTGGTGCTAGAGATTACAGTGGTGCTATCGTTAGGCGTATGCACGATATTATAGCGCGGATCTTCCAAGGTATAGACGACAGCGTAATCGATAAGGCTATATGGATTTATTGGGACGGGCAAGGGGGAGATAAGAGGATAGTAGTACTTGTTAGGATCGAGCTCGAAAGAGTAACTTACGTTTACACGCTTCCCCGATGCCTCAATGAGACGATCTCCTACCCTAAACGTCCCGTCCTCTAGCTCCAACCGGGCCTCAGCTAGAAGCCGCCCGTTATCCCTCCGTATAGTCACGTTACCGTAGACACGGGGGAGTTTCAAACCCATGCGACAGGCACCCTGCCGAACATACCGAGTTGTATCCACTCGCCCGCTCTTGCAGACTCGTCGCGAATAATCCTCATCCCTACATTAAACCCTTTAATCTTATAGACTGTTGCCATGTCGCGTGCTAACTCGACTATATCGTTCCGCTTTACATCCTCACCTACAACCACCATGTCAACGCCCGCGACGCAGACTGTCGAGTATAGTAGTAGGTCTCGTAAACGTACGGCACCCTCGCCTACACGCTGCTTAAGCAGATTATCCTCGGCTACCGGGAGCATAACCTCGTTGAAACCCACAGCGTCGAATAGGCTAGCCAACCCCTTTATTATCCTGTTAAGCTCTCTAATGACACTCATTGTTCCGAGGCTTCCTATCTTCCTCTCTCCCATGAGCCTCTCTATCAGCCTCGCCACGCTCTCATCCATCCAAGGCGAGAGGGAGGTATCGATGCCATAGTATTCTATTCCTACGCGTTCTGACGCCTCCTTTGCCGCCTCCTCTATCACTGTGAACACGCGCGACGCTATCTGCCTCACTAGTTCTAGGCTGGACTCCTCGCGGAGAGAGGAGAGTATGTCGTCAACGTAGAGGGCTGCAACGGCGAAACCCGTGCCGCTGCGTGTCTGCACAGCTATGGGGAAGTATGGCGTAAGGGGCCAGGATGCGCCGAAGACAACAGCAAGGCGGGTGGGAGCTAGTAGATCGCGGCGAGAAGCCTCTATCACAAGGTCTGCTACCTTACCCGCATACTCGGGCCTCGATAAAAGCACCGAGCCATACACTCCAACTTCTATAGCGTCTATGAAGCGCTCCACATCCAAGCTGCCAGCGTTGACGTGCACAGCCGCGACGTACTTTACATGATTTGCTTCACCAGCCTCCATTGCAGCCTTGGCAACGACGACCGGATCCACGTCCTCTGGGAGGGGTGGTAGAGCCACTCTAACGCTCCACACGTCGATACGCTCGCGAATAGCATCGCTAAGCTCGTTAGCCTTCACCGCCGCGCTCTCGACATACTCTCGTATGGATGCTGGTGTCCAGTCTCTCGGCGAGACGAAGACAGTTACTGCTCTCACCCGCGCCACGGTAAGCCTCCACGGCTTCACGCCTAGTTATAAACTAGTTTTAAGGTTCATACCACGCGTTTCGCTCTAAAACATAAGCGTACGTTGTGCTGAAATCACGAACAATGTTCGAACCAGAGCCCATCAACCATATATTTTGTGCAAAGGGGCTCCGGGGTGGTGCGAAGGAATGAACGGCACCGAGGCCATCCTCGAGAGGCTCAAGAAGCTCCAGGAGAGAGGTGTTAGGTGGATAGAGGTACACTTCACAGACCTTGCTGGCATGCTGCGCGCCTTCGACACCCCTATACACGAGATAGACGAGAAGGCCATTGAGAGGGGTTTGGGGCAGCTGGATGGCAGCAGTGTTAAAGGCTTCACCACTATAGCTGAGAGCGACCTAGTTCTAAAGCTAGACTTTAATACTATGAGCGAGCCTCTGCCCTGGAACCCGAAGAAGGTTAGAGTCATTGCAGATGTCTACATGAGCATGGGTAGGGGCCGCTTCGAGAGGGATCCAAGGTACGTCGCCCAGAAGACCGTCGAGTATCTTGCGGAGCAGGGGTACAAGGCGTACTTCGGCCCCGAGATAGAGTTCATGCTCCTAGACAGCATCGCTGTCGATGTGTTCACTCCTGCAACGGGCTTGGGCTACACTGTTAGTAGCAGAGAGTCTCCACTAGAGTCTCAGGGATACTTCCAGAGCTTCAAGCAAGCCTACCACACACCCACTCCAGTGGACCAGGTAGCTATGATAAGGCAGGAGATAGCGGAGACCCTTGAGGACGTATTCGGGTTCCGTGTCGAGGCTTCTCACCACGAGGTCGCCGCCACGGGCCAGATTGAGATAGACTTCCGGTTTGGCGAGCTCGTGGAAACCGCGGATCGCGTCATGACACTGAAGTATACCGCGCGCAACATAGCGGCAAAGTATGGTATGGTGGCAGTGTTCATGCCCAAGCCTATAACTGGTGACAACGGCAACGGCATGCACACGCATGTCAGCCTATGGGATAAGGAGGGTAAGAAGAACCTATTCTACGATCCCAACGACGAGTATGCGGAGCTAAGCCAGACCGCGAGGTACTTCATAGGTGGCCTACTGGAGCACGGGAGAGCGCTAGCAGCCTTCGTAGCCCCGACCACGAATAGCTACAGGAGGCTTGTGCCCGGCTTCGAGGCCCCAATCTACCTGGTATGGAGCAAGGCGAACAGGAGCGCGGCTGTAAGGGTGCCCATCTACTACAAGGGCGAGGAGCGAGCAAAGCGTATCGAGTTTAGGCCCCCAGACCCGAGCGCTAACCCGTATCTAGCCTTCTCTGCTATGGTGCTAGCAGGCCTCGACGGCATAAGGAAGAAGATAGATCCGGGAGATCCCGTCGACAAGGACGTATACCACATGACACCGGAGGAGAAGAGGCAGCTAGGTATACGCGAGCTCCCGCGCAACCTCGAGGAGGCTCTCGACGAGCTGGAGAGCGACCACGAGTTCCTAAAGCCGGTGTTCAGCAGGGAGCTGATAGAGACGTACATCGAGCTAAAGAGAGAGGAGGCTAAGATGGAGAAACTGTACGTGAACCCGATAGAGGTATACATGTATGCCTGGCTCTAGCCCGCTGGCGTTTTTCCCCTACACATCCGATACTAAAGCCGTGGCTGGCCACACCCTCGCATCTCTCATCCTAGAGGCTCTTGCAGATCTGAACTACAGTTGCGTCTCTACACGAGCCGAGTACAAGGGGCAAGAAGCTGAAGTCGGACTCTATTGCAGAAGCCGCGTCTTAAAGGAGGACATAGAGGAGGTCATTAACTACGTTAGGATGAAGACTAGGTTGGATCTAGCCACGACGCTGCTCGACGAGCCGCGGGACTCGATGATGAGCTACCGGGAGCACCTACGGCAAGCTGTGAGCGTGTTTACTAGGCTGTTGCGCTCGCAGCTCAAGCCCCTCCTCCGGGAGAGTGTAGAGTACGCCCTAGCCATATTATGGAGCGGTGAGAGTATCCTGGTGAAGGGTTCCAAGAGGAGTGTTCGTACAGTCGGTAACGTGTATAGCGCTATTGCTCATACCCATCCTGGTGGCTTATGCCTACCATCGCCCCATGATATACAAGCTATTGCAGACAGGCTTGCTGACGGAGCCTGCTGCGAGGCTATACTAGCTAACAGCTGCATGCTCATAGCGTATAGGGTTGATACCCTGACCCTAGAGGACTATGATACTTTGATGGAGCTTGCACGTAAACTAGGAAAGATCAAAGAGTTTGATAGGTATGTAGAGACTCTATCCGCGTATACGAGTATGCTCAAGACTGTCCGCATCCGCCTCGAGAGCCTCTAGCTCGTGCCACGCAATACACCCTCACGTAGAAGAACCTCTCTAACCTTCTCGACTATCTCCTTGGGCACCGAGACCTCCTCCGGCCATTCTCTACCTCCATACTCCTCTGGGAGCTTCCTCGTGGCATCGATTCCAAGCTTGCTGCCATAGCCTGGTATCGGTGTCGCGGGATCCAGCTCGTCGGTATGCGAGTGGGGTATAACTACTACGTCGCGCTGAGGGTCGACGTGAGCCGCTACAGCCCAGAGGACCTCGCCAATGTTATGAACGTTTATGTCATGATCTACAACGATTATTATCTTGGTGAGGGCGAGCATGCCTAAGCCGAATAAACCTAGCATCACTTTCTTCGCGTGGCCGGGGTAGAGCTTCCTTATAGAGACTATGGCTATTCCCTGGAAAACCCCCTCTGGAGGCAGGTTTATGTCCACAATCTCCGGCATTATCGTGCGCAACAGTGGCAGGAAGACACGCTCCACCATCTTGCCTATGTAGGCGTCCTCCAGCACCGGTTTACCTACGCTCGTGACGTATAGCACCGGGTTGCTGCGGAGCCAGATGCGCTCGACACGAACCACTGGAAACCTCCTAGCAGGCTTATCGTAGTAGCCCCAGTGGTCTCCGAAGGGTCCCTCCTCGGCAGTCTCGCTCGTCACATACCCCTCTATCACTACCTCCGAGGACGCTGGAACCATGACGCCATTATCGAGCTTGAACAGCTCAATGCCCTCGCCTCTAAGCACGCCCGCAAAGAGAAACTTGTCCATGGGGTAGGGCACGGGCGACGCGCCTGCTAACAACGATGCGGGATCCGCGCTCAACGCGATAGCTATCGGAGCCTCCTCCCTTCTCTCAACCCACTCCAGGTGGGCCATCCTACCACGTTTATGAAGCTGCCAGTGTACTACAAGATCACGCTCCCTAACCATAACCCTGTACACGCTCATAGTGAATGTCCTGGTCTCGGGGTGCTCTAGTATCACGAGAGGGTATGTTAGATAGGGGTTCGGCTCCTTCGGGTACTGCCTAATCCCGGGGAGCAGGCGCCTAAGATCATCAATCCTAGCGGCCTCGATCACATTCTCCTCGAAAACCGCTCTCCTGGCACGCCTAGGCGCATAACTCCCCATTTCAAACACTTTAGCCATACTCGAGAACT
This sequence comes from uncultured Desulfurococcales archaeon, assembly GCA_964613695.1. Lineage (GTDB taxonomy): Archaea > Thermoproteota > Thermoprotei_A > Sulfolobales > Pyrodictiaceae > Pyrolobus. Next base: position 33,533 of record CAZTIR010000002.1, read on the forward strand.
TCTCGCGAAGAGTTAGGGGAGGCTGCCTCCATAGCGCCGAGACAATCCTCCAGCCAACGCTCTCGAGCTCCTCGACCCCCAGCGCCAGCTTGATACGCTCCAACCCCGCGAATATACCGCCTACTATCCTCCAGCCCGAATACCCCCTGATCTTCTCGAAAAGAAGCGCCGGGCCATGAGCTCTAACGGCTTGCCGCAACGCCTCCGGTATCTCCAGGTCAGGCGATAATGGCGTTGATACTCTCTTTAGCCAGCCTCTCTCCTCTAGAGCCTCTAGGAAGTCTCTAAGAGTCTTGAAAGCCAGGCTACTTCACCACCGCTACGATATACCCTGCTAGCGCGATGAACCCAACGACTAGATTAGTTTTAAACGCTTGGGGGATGAGGTTCTCATTCATGTTAGCGTATAGCGCTGCAAGGGTGGCAACAGCGCCTGCAGCAACACTCGATAATAGGGCTGGAAGCCCGAGTGCCTGATAACCCCCGATAGACCAGAGTATTGCAGCAAGTGCCTCCAACACTAGGGCTAGGCGAGCAGCTCCACGAGGCCCGAGAAGCACGGGGATGCTCTTAACGCCTATCCGCTTATCCGCGTCATAATCCATAATGGAGTATATGATGTCGAAGCCCGCCACCCACAACGTGACGCCCAGTATTATCGCCCATGGCGCATGGAGGAGGAGGTAACCCAGCGTGACGAGGCACGATTTCGAGCAAACGCCGGCAACCCACCCCCCGAACACAGAGAATCCTAGCACAAGCCCCAGGTGGATATGAGGCAAGTAGTGGACACGCTTCGCGAACGGGTATGAAAGGGCGAGTATAGCAAGCGGCGTGGCGTAGAATAAAGCCTGGTAGCAGATAGCGTACGCCGACGCGTAGAATACTATGAGGCCTCCTATAACTAGTGCTAGCGCCTCACCCTCAGACACAATCCCCGCGACTACAGGCCTTAGCCTCGTACGAGGATTAAGCGCATCTATATCAGCATCGGCGACATTGTTGAACGCCATAGCCGCTGTCCTAAGCCCAAAGAGTGATATGAACGCGAGCAGGTATACTATCGCATTTACCGCTCTTGCAACCAAGAGGCCTATCGCCGCAAAGGGCAGACTAAATAGTGTATGTTCTACTCGTATAAGGCGAGCATATAGACCGACTCTAGACTTTACCCTCGCAGCCGCGCCCGGATCCCACAGCCGCAAGGCATTAGAGAAGAGGATGCACTTCCTTATTAGCGGATGCTGAGGTGGACCGGAGCCTAGCCCCGTAAGGGGGATGCCGAGGCTGTCCGGGCGCTGCTGAGCACCATATCACAAAAGCGGGGTTACGCTCTAGGCCCACCCTATCTTCTCGAACGCGAAACGCAACAATAGCCACCCGTGTTCTAGTATAGGCCCATTCCTGCAAACCCTCTCGCTAAACCTGCCTACACCCGATGTTATACCAGCCCACGATACCATGAAGGGTACGGGGTCGCCACTATGGCTCTTCAACGGCCACGGTGTAGCGTGATCAGAGGTGACTAGAATAGCCACTTTCTCGAGATCAATCCGGTCGAGCAGCGGAGCCACATACTCCTCATCGATGAGCTCTACCGCACGCTTCTTACGCTCAAAGCTACCATCATGACCTGGCTCGTCAGGCCCCTTCAGATGGACGTATACCACGTCAACCTCGTTTAACGCCTGGAGAGTCTTCTCGAGCCTCTCAGGAAGATCTCTCCTAAGATCGCCCGTAGGCGGCTCTACCTCGAAAACCTTCATGCCCGATACAATGGCTATACCGCGTTCGACAGGCATCTCCACAATGGCTCCGAAGCTCTTACCGTAGATGCTGTTTAGGGGTGGAAGCTTTGGTACACGGCCTCCCGCATCACGCAGCAGAATGACGTTTGCCTTTAGGAGTCCCCTACGCGCGCGTTCAACGTTAACCGGGTGCTTTGAGAGCACCTCTATGCTCTTCTCGACGAACTCGTCTACAAGCTTGCATGTTCTACGAGCCTCCTCCGTGTCAACGAGAGGCTTGCACTTGCGCAGCCTCATATCCGGGTTGGGTACGGCAACTGATATTAGCCCCTTACGCACGTAGGCTGGGTCAACGTTATCCACTTGGTCGCTTAACAAGCTATCTTTACAGCCTATGACTACCGCTACACGGTGCCCTACGGTCGCTCTAACCCTAGCATAGCAACCGTCACCGAGGCTCATGCCATCAAGACTCTGGGCGAGTTTCCTAGCCTCCTCGCTGGTAAGGCTCCTACCAACCCTCCTATCAATTATCCTTCGTGTAGCCTCGTCTATTGTAGCGAAGTTACCTCTAAAAGCGACCTCGTACCCCTCCCTGATGCTCAGCCCCGCGCCAATAGCCTCGAGAGGCCCCCGACCCGTGTAGTACTTCTCGGGCTCATAACCGAGCAGGGATAGCACAGCTACATCACTCTCCGGCGCGACACCCGGCGCTATAGGATAGTGCATGCCGCATATCGCATGCCTCGCTAGGCTGTCTAGTGCCGGCTTCCTAGCCGACTCGAGGACTGTTGGCTCGTGCTGCGAGACCGAATCAGCCGCACCATCTAGAACGAGGTACACTAGCTTCTCTGGCTTCAAGAGGGCACCCCTACCACGCCTGCCTACGGACTACCTTATTACCGAGATGCTGGGAAGGCATTCTCAATGGGCCGATGAGGTATTCCGGCGGAGCTGATCAGTGATGCGCTCTTCGCTGACCCGAGGCCTAGCCTGACACGATTCTCAGCAGAAGCATTACACCCGTAGCGGCCAGGCCTATCACCAGGAACCTGGCCCCGCTCAACAACGGGTTCTCCCCGCTTATACGCCCCAGGTAGAACCCTAAGAGAAACATCTCGATAAGGATTATTGATACGCTCGCATATACGCCGACCTCGTTTATCCTAGCACCGGCTATAAGCTCTAGCACCAAGGGCGTTATGGACAGCATCGGCAGTAGTATAGCCCCAGTAGCGCTCCACAAGGCCACGTAGAGTGGAACCAGGTGCGCAGCCCTCCAGTAGATACTGCCGCGTAGATCGTGTAGCATCACTCTCTCCGTCTCGTGCAACTCTCTAAGCCTCTCGGAACGCTCGGATAGGTAGGTCGCTATGAAGCCGCTGAACACACCCATTAGACCAACGCCTCCCGCAACAGCGCTAACGTATGACAATGGATTGTCTATACGCGCAACATAGAGGCCAAGAACTATGCCTAGAGTTGAGAGCAGGCTATCAAATGCATTCGTCACAAACATGCGTCTTGCTATACTATGAGCCTCCAGGATTGAAGCAAGATACCTAATCTCGCGTATAAAGCGATAGAGGCGCGTAAAAGGCGCAAGCATATAGGCGAAAAACCTTCTCATCGGGGACTCTGCTCACCTCCTCACGATATTCAACGGGTATCTTACTCTACGCCTAGTCTCAAGCACCTCTATCACGACACCAGCCCCGTTATGCTCTATACTAACCGCCAGGTCTTCCAGCTTGTAGCCACACACTGGACACCGGTAGTAGTACCTTATCCTCCTCTTGTTACTCCCCTCCGCCTCAATGATGTACATCATCTTGCTACCGCAGCGGGGACATACCACTTGATGGTCTCTAACCATTACCATTATAGACTACACCCCCGCACTTCTCGCGACTTTCGCTTATCGAATCCTCCTGACTCGATTACCGTGTTACCTCTATGAAAACCCCTCCGGCGTTAAGAATTATTATCATTCAAGCACGTTAACTTGAGTGGATAGTTATGGTGCTATGGGATAGATACGGGAGGCCACTGCTAAACCTCAGATTCGTCGTCACGCTAGCCTGCAACTTTAAATGCTTCTTCTGTCATCGCGAGGGGTTAACACACGCACCTAGAAAAGAGAAAGAGATCATGAAGCCCATCGATTACCTGCTCTTCTCAGAGGCTGCTCGACGCATCGGCATAAAATCCTATAAGCTGACGGGAGGCGAGCCCCTCGTCAGACACGATATACTAGATGTTGTCAAGGCGCTTTACGAGGGCAACCCGGATGCAGAGATATCTATAACAACCAACGGCTACTTCCTAGCGAGGTACGCCTCCAAACTAGCCGAGTATGGCGTCAAACGCGTCAACGTCAGCCTCCACTCCCTCAACCCCGCCACGTTTGAGAAGATAACGGGCGTAGACGGGCTCGAGAATGTGCTCAAAGGTTTAGAAGCGGCGAGGGATGCCGGACTCGCTATAAAGATAAACTTTGTCGCGCTACGCGGGTTGAATACGGACGAGATAGGTTCCATGCTCGAGCTGGCTAGGAGGCTAGACGCCAAGCTACAGATAATAGAGTTGCATCCTGTAGGCGAGGCTCGACACGTTTTCGGGGAGTATCATGTACCTTACAAGGATGTTCTGGCTCTGCTGCTCCCCCATGCGAGGAGGATTAAATACAGATCGGATCTCCACCACCGCGCTATCATCGAGACCTGGGAGGGTGTGGAGGTGGAGGTGGTAGGCCCTGTAGGCAACCCCGTCTTCTGCGCGGGGTGTACACGCGTACGGGTATCGCCTTGGGGCGAGCTCACCCCCTGCCTCAACAGGGGCGACATCAGGGTCGATGCGTTATCGTATGCGAGGAGGGCGAGGAGCTGGGAGGAGGCTATAGAGGCCATTATATCGGCTTTTAGGATTGTTAACCAGTTAAGAGAGCCTTACTTCAAGTATAGGCTAGATACACCGCCGGTACCCCGGAGACTACGAAGCTATCGTATATACGTGCCTAAAAGGTATGGGGGCATAGACCCGCGCATCGAGAAGAAATTGTTAATGGAGTGGAGTAGCGACTGGGACGATTAGCCTAGACGCTATGCACGATGCTAGACACAACCCTAACATGATATTGACGAGCTTAAACGACGTTATGCATGCTCCCGGTTTACACGATCTAACCGTGACTAACACCGCTGCACCCAGCACAGCTGTTAGTACGATGGCTGGCAGCGAGACTGCACCCAGCATGTATAAAGCTATGAGCGTGGTAAGAAAGACTACCACACTGGTTATTATAGACTTTCTTGCTGTAGCCACGCTCCTGACCACGGGTAGCATAGGAATATGAGCCCTCGCATAATCATCCCTGTAGTGCATTGCAAGCGTCCATATATGGGCAGGTATCCAGGATACTATGAGCATCGAAAGGAGTACAGCCTCTATATCAATGTACCCTTTGACGGCCGCGTAGCCGCCTAGCACCGGCGACGCGCCAGCCACCGCGCCTAGGAATATACTAAGCCATGTGCGCCTCTTCGAGTATAACGTGTAGAGCACTATATCCGCAAATGCCCCGATTGCGACAAAGAGCGCAAAGTAAGCATTCACTAGGATGAATGCCGCGATTATCGACGCTACTAACGCTAGCAGCGACACAGACAAGACCTTGCGAGCATCGCACACTCCACGGGGCAGCGGCCTATCCCTAGTCCTCGTCATGACGGCATCTATATCGGCGTCAAATACCATGTTGATGCTTGTCGTGGCCGCAATAGAGGTGAACGCTACAATTCCAGCGATTAAGTAGGTGTACGGGTTCGTCGAACCCGCAAAAACCAAACCCAAGTACATTGCGATGACGAGGAAGAGCGTCTGCCTAACCTTTATCAGCTCGACAACATCCTTAACACTACATCCTGAGCCCATACCTTTTTCCACGCAACTATGGGCACCGACAACGGTTTTAATTTTAGGAGAGCGTGTGGTTTGACAGTGGGTTGTGCTCGTGGCCATACCAATAGGAGACACTAATGTACCGTTTACAAGACCTATCATGAACATGATAATAATAGCGGTTAATGTAATTGTTTTTATAATAAGCGTGGTGGCGCCCTGGCTCTTGGGTGCCAATAGTTTTGACAGTGTTATACTAAGCTACGGGCTGATACCTATACTGGTTGTTAATGGCCATGAGCTGTACCGCCTAGTAACCCACATGTTTCTGCACGGCGGCTTGGACCATATACTCGGTAACATGTTATTCCTGTACATATTCGGGGATAATGTAGAAGCGGCCATGGGGCCCCTACGCTACCTCGCATTCTACCTGATATCGGGACTTATTGCAGCAGGTTTTCACATACTTAGCATCGCCCTCATGCCGCCCCAAGCACTCCTCAACTATAGAGCATTCGCTGGTGTAGACCCGTGGCTCGTACCAGCTATAGGAGCTAGTGGAGCGATATCAGCCGTTCTAGGCGCGTATCTAATACTCTACCCGCGTAGCGTTGTAAACGCCCTGGTGTTCTGGTTCCTCCTCCCCGTAGCCATTAGCATACCAGCATGGATATTCATAGCATCATGGTTCCTCTACCAGCTAATGATGGGTCTTGTCAGTCTCACGGGCGGGGTGCCAACTGGCGTAGCGTTCTGGGCTCACATTGGCGGCTTCTTAGCGGGTATAGCCCTAACACCGATATTCGTGGATAAGAGGAGAGTACGAGCCTACCGATACCTGATGGCACAAAGGCTCCTAGACTACTACTACTAGAGCGGGGTTGGCCGGATGAGTAGAAGCGCCGATAGTGTGCGGCAAGCCGCTACACTTCAGAGGGTGGGGAGACTCCATAATCTCGTAGACGCCGCCTTGACAGCAATTTATCTTGGTTTCTTCACACTCTCGTTACTCTACTCAAGGTATCCTCTAACATCATCTATAACGCTACTCGTAGCGACCGCGCTTCTCGTGGTACTCGGCTGGAAGAATCCTCCTATAAACGCAGGCGAAGAGCTATGTATATTGTATAGGAGCGGCTTTATACCCTTATACGCTTCAAGCTTCGTACTACTCGCGTGGCTCTACAAGAGTGCGGCGCAACTACTGCAGCCTTACGCGGCAGCGGGTGTAGTAGCGGTTGTTCTCGCAACCTACCTTATCTCAAAAATTGTAAAACGCATCGCACTTGGAGTGTTCATCGCTAGTAGTGTAGCGGGGCTCATACTCGGTATTATAGGATCGTACGACTGGCTCTCGCTGGCTTTCTCACTGCCACCGCTTACTGTTTTAACTGCAAGACCAAAGCTATTATGCGATGATAGACCGTTATTCTACATAGCATCGATTTACTCGTCTGCCCTCTTCGCGGTTGTCGTGTCCCTTAAAGGCGCGATTATGTAGACTCGTTACTCGATACGCGCAACTATGAACTCGTTGTAGTCGACGAGCACCTTCCGGTACCCTCTAAGCCTTTTATCCACCTCCTCATCACCGGTATCCACTCTAAGACGGTTCCTAAGTTGTCTCATCTTGCTCCTAGTAGCTATTATTAAAAGCTCCTCGTCGAGGTTGAAGAGTTTTAATACACGAGGAGATATCTGCTGGTTACCCCTACCCAGTATGAAGCCCTGGCCGCCGATGGGAGTCACTATCAGGAGCTTGCGGCCCTTATGGCTCGCGACTAGACTATATAGTTTCGCCTCGTCTACATCCAACTCGAGCGGATGCGAGCCATGATAAACATCTACGCCGAGCAACGTCTTAGGCGTATTGAGGACGCGGGCTATTGCCGCCACTGTAGTCCCGGGGCCGAGGACTAGAAGCGTACATTCCTTCACAAAGTTCTCTACGACGTAACGGGCTATGGCCAGCTTATTCTCCTCCTCTTCGAGGGTTGAGGGGGATGGTTGCTTAGATGAGCCAACCATGTGCCTTGAGCAGATGCTCTTCACTATAGCATATAGCCTTGCGCTTAAACGCCCTCTTCTAAAAGCATCCTCGTCGATATCCATTATCTCTGCGTCACATAACCCAGCCTTACCCGATAGATACTCAACCAGAGCTAGCGCCGCCGCCTGCGGATTGACCGCATACACGCTACTATACATCTTCACGCCTGCCGGGACGCCAAGCATTGGAATAGAGGCTCCATGGCTTCTAAGAGCATCGGCCACTAGTCTAGCTGTTCCATCTCCACCCACGAAAACTACTATATCGGGGTTTTCGCGTAAACCCCGCTCAACTAGCTTGAGTGTATCGCTCGAACGCGTAGGCCACTCCGGCGGATTGTACACGTTTACCGATCTAAACCCCTCTTCTAGGCTAAGCTCGTAGCCCATGTAACGCCCCGTGATTATCTCGATGCCTGGCTCTAGTCTCTTCAGAGTACGGAGGAAGAGCCGTGCACGAGTGTAAGATACTGACTCTGCACCCCGGAGGAGCAGCTTCCTGCCTGTCTCTTCATCGGTGCCTTTTAACGCGAGAGGCCCTCCGAGGCCAGCTACGGGATTAACTACGAGGAGTATCTTGCGCCTAGTCAACTCCTAAACCCTTGCTAGTCTAGGGGTGAATGGGGGGTCTATGGTTAGAAGAGCGCTCTTCTTTGGCAGGTTTCAGCCCTTCCACCTCGGCCACCTTTACGTGGTTAGATGGGTGCTCGAGGAGAGGGGCTATGACGAGATCGTGATCCTGGTTGGAATGTCTAGCGAGAGTCATACGCTACGCAACCCCTTCACTGCTGGCGAGAGGATATGGATGATACGAGAGGCCCTCCGGGAAGCGGGTATAGACCTGGCGCGCGTCATTACAGCAACCTTGCCAACGATGGAGGTTCACATAGGCTGCGTGCACTATGTCCTAACACACGTGCCTCCCGTAGAAGCTATTGTGACGCGCAACCCGGTCATAGCGAGAGTGTTTAAGGAGGCTGGCATACGTGTCGAGAAACCACCCGCTTTCAACCGGCGCGAGTTAAGAGGCGAACATATACGAGGGCTTATAGCGAGCGGCCAGCGTTGGGAGCATCTCGTGCCACCCGCCGTGGTGCGAATCATACGTGAGATAGATGGTATCGCAAGGATTAGGGAGATAGCTGGCAGCGACTAGCCACACATGACCCTAGCCGCCGCCGTCACGACACCGGACAAGTCTAGCACATGCGCCTCACGCGTAAGTAGTACACATGTCGTCGCAGCCTCTAGACACTGGTCACATTCCAGCTTAACCATCCTCTCTTCTCTCGTACCAGCACCGGGCACCATTATCCTCTCCCCGCAGCACGCGATAACCTCGAAACTTATGCCAAGTTTTACAAGCTCATCTCGCAGCAAGAGCACAGGCTTTAAACCACTCGACATGCGGCACCACGGCTCACAGCCTATATGGAGGGCTACGCAACGACCGGATATACACGGCCTAAGCGCTTCGACATACGAGCGTACATCGTCAACAGTCCTAACCCCCCGCCTACCAACGTTTACCACTAATCCAGCTTCACGCGTGCGCCTTAGGAGCGTCTTTGTAGCCGTATCCCCTAGCCCCAGTATCCTGGATAGACTAGGCCTGCCTATGGGCTCCCAAGAGGCGAGAAGAATCAAAGCCACTACATGCTGCTCTGTAAAGGCGGGCTTAACGCCACGCCGGGGCTCCGAGATCAGGGATGCGAGGCGGTAGAGGCTGCATAGGTGCTCGGCGCTACACCCTGATACCGTACTTGCGGAGTATCTCAATCCACTTCTCCTCCGGCACCTCGACACCATTATCGACTAGGAAGGCTGCGAACTCGTTACTCGTAACCTCGGGGGATAGGAGGGCCTTCTCAATACTCCTCCACTCGGGGCGTGCATTAATACCATACTCCTCTCTAAGCCACTCGGCTACGCTTCTAGGGCTTAGACCGCCCCGCTTAGCCGCCTCGAGGAGCATCTTCTTGACCTCGCGCTCCACGAGCCTCCTATGCCTCATTAGCGGCATCGAGGCCTCCCCCGGTCCGTGAATACCGCATCAGGTTAACCCTACGGCCCGAAAGGCCGGTCATCGGCCCTTACGGAGCCAGGCAGGCACCAGGTTATACCTCTTAACAGGCAGCTTGAGGTGCTCTGCTACGAGCTTCACAGCCCACGCGTAGTTCGGATCGCCCTTACTATAGCGTATCTTGAGCCTCCTGTACACCGCCCTATAGAGGAGCCTCCCCTCGGCATTATACACTTCAAAGTAGCCTTTCACACGGCCGCCTAGCCCCCTAACCAGGACCACATAGACCACGAGGCTGTTCTCATCCGGCTCCACGCGAACCAGGTAGGCCTCCCCCTTCGAGTACGTGGCCCTAGCCGCACCGATCCTAGGACCCGTAACCTCACGCACCTCGCCACGCCTCGTGACGATGAACACTTTCCTCACGATAGCGTGCTTGCCGCGCCTGCTCCTACTCCTCTCCACCACGAGCTCCACACTCTCTCACCATAATAGTCGAACCCCTCTCCTCGATACAAGGCTTAGTATCATAATCCACCACCAACCCTGGACTCGTGAAGCCAGGCACTAGCTCGACACGCCGCGAGCCCTGAACCAGAATACGGAGCCTACCTCCACGCTTCTCGAAGAGCTTAGAACCGGAGCTATCATAGACGCTTATCTCTGCCCCCTCCTCGCCCTTCCACACTATTAGCACCTTGAAGCTCGCCACCCGAAACACCCTTGCATGCCTCGAAAGCACAGCCCCCTAAAAGCTCGCAAATCGAGCCGAGTATCCAGTCTAACCCGTCGACGCGCTCAACGCTAAGCCTCGTGAGTATTGAGGATATGCGGGGGTCGCGTTCCACCGGGACACCTATACTGGCTAGAAGATCCAGTCTTATCGCGAGCAGCTCGAATAGGCGTTTAGCCTCGCTAAAACCCTTCATAGAGGCTCTCACAGCGCCAAAGACTGCTAATACCGTAGCCTTTCTTAGCGCGTCGGGTTTGCATGCCACGGCTGGACATCCCTTACCTCCTTCACGGCAACTAGTAGCCAGGCTAATCTAATAGCCTGTTACGCTATGGTAGTACTCCATTTGAACGCAGCTACTATAACAACAGCCATGATGTTACCGGACTCCTCTATGGGCGTTGCCGAGACTATGGCGTGTTTGAAACCAGGAGGTAGTGTTAGAAGCTCAAGCGCCGCGCCGCTAAGAGGTGCTATGCGTAGACCTCTAGCCGTAATCACGCCTAGAGCAGGGATTATGGTACTATTGCCTACAAACTCTGCAACACGCTTATCCACGAGCCTTACAACACCCTGCTCTGTTAGCATGAGAGGTGCCTGGAACAATAGCTTGTATAGTAGGGCGTTATCCACGCTCTTACTGTAAATGTTTAACGTGTTCACAGTAAGCAGTTCCCCTGTCACACTCCTCAGTGTGATAGGCGAGAAGTAATGGCTCACGTTGAACCCTCCGATGCGCACCATCCAGTAAGACTTGGCTATATCGCCTTGGAATGGGTTTATAACCGCGTATACTGTTTTGCCGCTCCTTATAAGCCAGTATACGCCATAGGCTACTATGTACGTCTCGTTAGGCTTGCACCTCAGCCTCTCGAGTAGCCTCACCGCTTCGTGATAGTCGCCCACAAGGATGCGGGCTAGCAGGTGTATCTGCGTAGCGTTCATGGTAGCTCCGTCGGCAAGCGTGGTTCTATTCCCTATTACGCTCAGCCAATACCCGTAGTCCCACCACGAGACGAATATCGTGTTTGGTGGTGTATGCTTCCTGATATATACTAAGAAGTTGTACCAGGCGGGAGAGTAGATGTTGACTGTGACACCCGAGGTTAGCACCAACGGCAGCCTTGTGGTATAATAGGTCATGTTCGCGTACACGGTCGCCGCCGCATTGGCTACGAGTATGATAGCCACTATGATAGCCGCCACTTTGAGCACCGGCCTCCACTCGCCTGCTGCACGCCTCTTCCTCCTCCCCCCGCTCCCCACGCCAGCCTCGCGAGCAACCCCGGTGAGACTAGCCGCGGCTAGTGATGCAAACACGCTACCCGTTTGAAGGAGGTAAGCCGCGTTGAAGAGACCATAGTAGCCGACTAGAGACGCTACCAGTAGCGGGAGCGCCGGCGCATCGCCTAGCACGACTACCCGGTAGAGCATGTACAGGAGACCGAATAGCGCAAACACTATAACCGCCACTGATGCCTCCTGCATAACCCTATTCACGTCGACAACGTGCTCGGCAACCGACTCTACGAGAGGACCCTCCCGCTTAACCACTATGTTCTTGAGCGCGCCGGGGAGGAAGAGGTATGATATCCTCCCTCCAATCACGCCGCTGAGCGCCGCGACCATACCTACTAGCCCGGTTGCAATGAACACCAGTATCAAGTAAACCAGCGGCCTTCTAAATGACCATTCTAGCACCTCGTATAGTATTGGAACGCGGAATCGGCGCACAATATACACGAGAAGGGTGTATGCTATAGGCGCTAGTATTAGCACGCCCGGCATGAGAAGCACGTGGGCACTGCCACCCCACCTGGCCCATATCATAGCGGGAGCCAGGCCAGCCGCGAAGAGTATCGGTATGTCTATATGCTCTAGGCGGAGCTCCTTACGAGCCGCGGGCAGGAGGATGATGGTGAGAGCCATAGTGCCTATTGGGAGAGGGTAACCACCCCAACCGAAGCCAACTAGCATCGCGGCTATGCCGGAGAGTAGTGCATAGAGTCTACGCTTCAAGGGATTCTCGAGGTTCGCCAGGCTCTCGCTTAGGAGCATTATACTGAGGATGACAAGGAAGAGCACTATACCCTCCTTCTCTATGAAGCCCAGGAGAGTCCTATCCATCGACGCGGGAAGCAGGGCTAGCAGGAGGGCCGTGGTTATAGCGGCTAGGAGCCCGAATCTCCGGTACATGTAGATGCTCGCCACTATTATCAGGAGCGCTGCGCCAATGGGCGGGAGCCATGCAGCCCACTGCTGTAGAGTCATGAAGCTGGAGACTAGCGGGTATGTTAAGGCTATTAGAGCAGGGACTAGTGGGTAAGCGGTCTTCGTGAAGTCTCGGCCCCAGGGGTACCAGAACTTCATAACGGCGGGATTGGGCGGCTTTAGAGTCCACCAGGAGCCCAGCCCATGGGTATACAGGTACTTTGCCAGCCAGTACTCTATCCAGGGGTCAAACGCGTCTATGTACACCTTGTCTATGGCGACCCATCTGGGCCATGCAGCCGCCCTTATAGCAACTCCTAGCACTACAGACACTGCTATAACGATCCCCAACACGAGATAGACAATGTAACGATTAGCCTCTACCACCTCTTCGGTTTTCTCTAAGAAGCGTACAACCTGCTCCCCAAGGCTCATTTTAACTGCCCGCGCAACCCCCGGCCTGCGGCTAAATTACGCTTTGCCACGAGCACGAACAATATTAGCGAATGCCAAGAGAGCCGCCAGCGCGTTGAGCATCGTAAACACAGGGTCTTGAAGCTCGATAGCATATACTGTAAGTAGTAGGCTCCCGAGAGCGTACAGCGCTGATAACCTTGGAGGGGGAGGGGGCGAGCGTATCGTAGAGGCCCATGCAACCACGATCATCAAAGCGCCTAGTACACCGACCAGGTAGGCGCGATCCAAGGCCCGTACACCCTCTCAGCCGCGGGTTCACTCAGCATCGTGCTCAGCGTGGGTGGGCCAGCCTCTCATCACGCACGGCGAGCTGGGTGAGATTACACACCCCCTCTTATGAGCAGAGCTAGTACAGCCTTTTGTGCATGTAGCCTGTTCTCAGCCTGATCCCACACTATGCTCCAGGGACCCTCGATAACCTCCTCGGTGACCTCCTCGCCGCGCCTGGCTGGAAGACAGTGCATAAACACTGCTCTCCTCGAGGCAAGCCTCATGAGCTCGGGTGTGACCCTGTAGGGTTCTAACTCCCGCCTCCTAACCTCGGCCTCGCTCTCCTGACCCATGCTAACCCATACGTCCGTATACACCACGTCAACGCCCCTGACGGCCTCGCGCGGATCGGTTAGAATCTCGAAAGAGCCGCCCGTCTCTGACTCAAAACGCTCGGCGGCCTCGATTACACGCTTATCAGGCCTATACCTGGGAGGGCAAGCCATGCGAACGTGAGCGCCGAGAGCGACACTAGCTAGAAGAAGGCTGTGAGCCACGTTATTACCACAGTCGCCCACGTAGGCTATGGTCGTGTTGCGGATATCACCGAACCTCTCTATAATCGTCATTACATCGGCTAATGCTTGTAGAGGATGACTATAGTCGCTCAGCATGTTTATCACAGGCACGCTGGAGTATTCTGCCATCTCCACGAGGGTTTCGTGCCGCTTGACGCGCGCCGCTATGGCGTCAACGTAACGCGAGAGCACCCTAGCAGTGTCCTTCACTGGCTCACCCCTCGCTAACTGCATCTCGCTAGTCTGGAGCACAACAGGGTAACCGCCTAGCTGGTGCACCGCCAGCTCCATGCTAACGCGTGTACGGGTGCTAGGCTTCTCGAAGATAAGGGCTACAGAGCGGCCGCGCAGCACTGGTATTACCCTCTCGCCGGCATAATACCTCCTCTTCAGCTCGAGGCCCGTCTCCACAATCGCTCTTATCTCGTGTGGCTTGAAATCAGCCAGGCAGAGAAGGTGCCTACCCTTCAACGACCACACGCTAGCAACCCGCTCGAAACGCCGCGATGGGGAGTAAAACGGGCTCAGTCCATGGGAGTGTCAGCACCGTGCCTCAGAGACCGCTTACCACATCACCGCCCACGGTAATGAACTAGGCTAGCGTCTCGTTTAAGCCCTTAGACGCGCTCGGTAGTGTTACGCGCGTAGCATCCCCCCTCCACCCAAGCCACCTTGTACAAGCAACTAGTAGGAACGGGGGAGTGTGGAGAAAGAGTACCTGAAGCGAATAGCGCAGATGATAACACGCGACGCGAGGCGGAGTTCACAAGGACCACGAAGCAAGATCGTGGAGGCTATCGCAGTGCTACTCTACGCAAAGCCCATGAGAGCGTCAGAGATAGCATCTATACTCGGCTTCAGCAGCCGCTACGTATCGAGCTACCTGAGCTACTGGAAGAGTAGAGGGCTATTCAGCTACGAAAACGGCTACTGGACCCTCACAGAAGAGGGCCGGCGCTATGCAGAGGAGGTGTTGAAGAGGTACGAGGAGCAACACGAAGCAAAGTACGTCACTATTGCAAAGGCCATTCTCGCCGCCAGCGCCAATACGGCAAGAAACGACAAGAGAGAGTATCACCACCCTGGGCAATACCCCGAATCCTTGCCGTTTCTTGCCACAGGAGGAGGAACAGTGCCGATCGAGCAAGAAACCGAGAAACGAAGAGTATGCGCCCACAAGCTACTAGAAAGCTACTCTACGCTACTCCCTCAGGACGAGCACGACGTACTACGTTCGATCCTGGAGCATTATACGCGCTGGGGCAAGACCTACCTCTACCTAGACCAGATCCGAGAGTCTCTAGACGCCGATCATGCATGGCTTGCGAGCGTTCTCAGAAGCCTCCAGTCTAAGGGACTCGTGTACATATACCATGATAAGCGAATGGGTGTACGAGTAGGACTCTCGAGACAGTTGAAGAAGCTGCTCGACTCGTGTCTATCCAGCTTAGCAAAGCCTCCAGGGTCTTAGACGAGAGTCGGAGACCCCCCAGCTTCTAGTGGAGAGTCTACCTCCACCAACTCCTATGGGTAGTATCTACAAGCAGAGGTTTAGTGAGGACCATTCTTTTGTATAAAGGCTAGTTATACAAACGCGCCTCTCAAAAAGATGGCCTGAATTCAGGTCACGTTCCGTGAGGGTAACCTAGCCGGTCTTGTTCAAGGAGAAGGTGCAACACCCGTGATCCTGATGAGGTGTGGGCTGTGGAGCGGAGCGGCGGTTGCCCCGAGAAGCGGGTACGGTAGTAGTGGTTGTTGGGTAGCCTAGTCGAGTCCGAAGGCTCGTCTCCTGTTACGGATTTTTATGCTCCAGTATAGTTCGAGGTTCTCCTTTGTCGCTGGTAGCGCTATGGCATTCCCATCCGCTAAGAGTAGTTTGACTACATTCTCCTCGAGTCTGGCATCGAGCACGTTATCCAGGTTTAGCTTATGTAATGAGCCTTGGAGGAGGTTGTTCAGGGTTTGCTTGGGACGCGGGGGCATGAGGTGGTGTGCACCCGTTTAATGTTATTCGAGTGTTCCGCTAGTATTATTCTCTTAACCCGTCGCGTATCATGTTAGTTAGTGTGATGAGGCCGATTTGTGCTGAGGTGTGATGATTGGAGGACCTCGCTGACGCCTTTACACGTCTAAGAGATAATGTCTATCTAGTGTTTAGGTGTACGCCTCCGCCGGATGTGCTCAACCTCATTGTGGAGGCTGTGGAGAGGGTATACTCGATAGAGAGGCCGAGATATGCAGAGATCGTCGTTGAGTGTGGCGAACCGGAGAGGATTGGGGACTTGATAGTGGAGTATGAGGGTGGGTTGACGCATGAAGCTCTTAGCGGGTTTCCGCGCATCCATATAGACCTGTACCGCTTCCTAGCTGTGCCCGAGCGTCTTAAGAGGGCGATGCTCGTTCACGAACTAGTGCATAGCATTCTACACGGTTCTCCCGAATACTACATTGGGGTCGTTAGGGAGCCTCGAGACTTACTGGTCTTGCACATCGCATACACGGTGGTCAAGGATTTGGAGGTTAGCCTGTGGATGGAGGAGAAGGGGTTTAGCGCAGAGAATGACGTGCTACGCAGCTACTATGATGCTGCTAGGATAGAGTGTGTGCGCGCAGAGGAGATTATGGATGAGGGGAGGAGGCTCGCGCTCTATGCTGCATCCGGGCGCCTGCCTATATGGAAGTGTGGTGAGTTGAGCAAGAGAATGTATACGGTGTTGCGGAGGCTTCTGGGATGCACTCCTAGACCCTGGGCGTGCAGGAACTACCTTGTTGAGACTATATCGGGGCTCGTGTAGGGTCGGCTGTCCTGGCCCTCCTCCTCGCCCCTCTAGGGGCTCGGTTGAGCCGGAATGCTCGTCACTCCCGGTGGTTTGGTGTTAGAGAGTTGCGGTTATATCACGTACAGTTGTGGCTGAGGTGGGGTGGTGTAGATGGCTAACAGGAAGAAGTTCCGTAGGTACCTCGAGGTGTTGGAGAAGCTGGGGGTGAGGCAGCTCGACGTCTACCGCTATAAGGATAGGGATGTGCTAAGGCTACTGGTTCACGGTAAGGTTGTTATGGTCGAGTTGCCTAGGCATCGAGAGGAGATGAGCCCCGAAGAGTTCGAGAAGATAGTGGCCGAGAAGATAGGTGGGAGTGCGAGATGAGCGAGGATATAGTCGTAGTGTTTGTGACTGCGCCTAGGGGTAGGGGGCGAGAGATAGCACGGAGGCTCCTCGAGGAGAGGCTTGCTGCCTGCGTGAACATTGTTCCCGTTGAGAGCATGTACTGGTGGGAGGGGAGGATAGAGGAGGATAAGGAGGACTTGTTGATAATAAAGACGCGGGCTGGGGTGCTCGACAAGCTCATCGAGAGGGTGAAGAGTATCCACCCCTATCAGGTTCCGGAGGTTATAGCATTGCCTATCGTGAAGGGTCTTAGGGAATATGTCGACTGGGTGCTGAGAGAGGTACGCGCGTGATGAGTATCGAGGAGTATGCGTCTCGTATTATAGTATCCCTGGATCCTCCGGGAGGCGTCGAGATAGGCGAGTGGCTTGAACGCGTGTATACAAGCCTGAAGGGGCTTGTAGCAGGGTGGAAGGTGGGCTGGCCCCTTATCCTACGGTGGGGTGTTGAGAGGGTTCGAAGCTTCTTAGCCAGCGCATCTGGTGTTAGGCTTCTTGATCTTAAGCTAGCCGACATCTATAACACCATGAGGAGCGTTGTAGATGTTTTTGTGGACGTTGTTGATGCGGTTATAGCCCACTCTTTCATAGGTGTTGAGGGCGCGTTAGCCGAGCTCAAGAAGCTCCTAGAGGAGTATGGCGTCAAGCTCGTCTTAGTATATACGATGAGTCATCCAGGGGCAAGCGAGGTAATGGACCAGTGCCTCGACAGGATAGACGAGGTGGTTGAGAGGGTTAAGCCCTGGGGCCTCGTGGCGCCCGCAACCAGGCCGTCTCTAGTCTCACGTGCTCGCCGACGCTATGGCGACCTTGTTATATTCTCGCCCGGTGTTGGGGCTCAGGGTGCGGCGCCGGGCTCGGCTATCTGCGCGGGCGCCGATTACGAGATTATAGGCCGTAGTATTGTAGCGTCGCCCGACCCGTTGAGATCCGTGTACGGGCTCAGCGCCTCAGCCGCTAAGATACTCTCGTCTTGCACGTAGATAGTCTTTTAAGCGGGTCTCGAACCGGCGTTTGTGAAGGGTTCGGTGGGTTCGTTTAAGTCTCGCGACATCATAAACATACTAGACTTTCGCCGCGACGAGCTGGAGTACTTGTTCGAGGTTACGGATAGGTTTGTAAGGCTATTGAAGGAGGGTAGGGTGCCTAAGCTCCTCGAGGGTAGGATACTGGCGCTGGCCTTCTTTGAGCCCTCGACGAGAACCAGGCTTAGCTTCGAAACAGCCATGAAGAGATTGGGCGGCGAGACGATAGGATTCACGTCGGAGGAGGCTATTAGCGTGGCTAAGGGCGAGTCGTTTGCAGACACTATAAGAATGCTTGACGCTTACGCCGATGCTATCGTGGTTAGGCATCGCTACGAGGGCAGCGCGTTATACGCTGCGGAGATAGCGGAGCATCCGGTTATCAACGCTGGTGATGGGCGTCAGCATCACCCAACTCAGGCGATGCTAGACTTATACACTGTTAGGAGGTTCTTCGGTACGCCCGATGATCTAGTCTACGGTGTGCTGGGCGACCTTAGGTACAGTAGGGCTGCTATCAGCTTCCTCTATGGGCTTACGCTCTTCAAGCCCCGGCGCGTCTACCTGATATCGCCGCCGCAGCTGCGCGTGAGGGAGGAGGTTAAGGATATTCTAGTTGAGCGGGGTCTCCCCTTCCGCGAGGTAGAGAATGTAGAAGAGGTTATCGAGGAACTTGACGTATTATACGTGGTGCGCATACAGCGTGAAAGATTCCCCGACCCTATGGAGTATGAGCGGGTGAAGGGCAGCTATCGTGTAACCCCAGAGTTGCTCTCCAGGGCCAAGCCGGGTATGAGACTACTACACCCTTTGCCAAAGGTCGACGAGATAGATCCGAGGGTTGACTCGATGCCACAAGCTGCTTATTTCGAGCAAGCTCGTCTAGGTGTACCGTTGAGGATGGCTCTTCTCACGCTAGTTATGGGGGTGGAGGCGCCGTGAGCAGTAACCACGAGCTACTGGTTCGTAAGATACGCGACGGTACAGTCATAGACCATATTCCGGCTGGTCGCGCCCTCGCTGTGCTACGGATACTTGGTATAACTGGTCGTGAGGGTCTCCGGGTAGCGCTGGTCATGAACGTCGAGAGTAAGAAGCTTGGTAGGAAGGATATTGTGAAGGTGGAGGGCCGATACCTCACACCCCGCGAGACCGATATAATAGCTCTCGTGGCGCCGACGGCTACGATAAACATAGTGCGCGGCTACGAGGTTGTAGAGAAGCGTCCCGTTAAGCTACCCGACGTTATACACGGCGTGCTGCGGTGCAAGAACCCGACGTGCATAACGAGGAAGGAGGGCGAGCCTATAGAGCCCCGTTTCAGGGTAGTGTCAAGGAGCCCTGTTAAGCTTCGCTGCGAGTACTGTGGCACCGTGCTAACCGAGGACGAGATTCTAGATCAGATACTAAGGAGCTGACGGGGTGGGCCTGGGCTGCCGAGGTACTCTAGTGTACGAGTTGCGGCTGTGCGGAGGTATTCGAGCTTAGCGTGGCTGAGGGTTACGCCGGGTCTGGGTGGAGCGTCGCCCGGCCAGTTCGTCATGCTATGGGTTCCAGGGTTTGAGGCTGTACCCATGAGCATAGCATGGGCCGACGATACAGGTATCGAGTTCATCGTTAGGAGTGTAGGCGAGACGACGCAGCGACTATGGGGCTCGAAGCCCGGCGACACGCTCGGCGTTATAGGTCCCCTCGGACGCGGCCTAGACGAGCTCGTGGAGCCGAGGGGCAAGTATGTGCTGGTGGGTGGGGGTAGTGGCGTGGCCCCGATCCTCTACTCTGCAGCCTGGCTCCAGGCTAGGGGGCTGCGTGTGTCAGTCTACCTCGGGTTCAGGGAGCCGGGGGAGGCAGCGATACGCGAGGTCTTTGAGCTCCACGGGGTGAAGGTGTCCGTTGCGTGCGAGAAGATGGGAGAGTGGTGTGACGAGAGAGGCACTGTTGTGGATGCGTTTAGAAACGAGATACTCGGGGCGGACTTTGTAGTGGCTGCGGGGCCTCTCGGCATGCTGCGCGAGGTGTACAAGCACCGCAGACGTAATCTAATAGTGGTGTTGGAATCCATGGTTCGTTGCGGGCTCGGTTTCTGCGGCTCCTGTCGGCTGTGGGAGAACGGCCCCTTATTGTGTCGCGATGGACCCGTATTCAGGGCGGAGAGCGTAGCGAGGCTGTTAGGTTCATGAGCTGCGATTATAGCATAGAGGGTCGGTTCTATCACCCGTCTTTAGGAGAACCCGTATACGGTTGTTTATCGGTGCGTAGGGGGCGTGTGAGCTCGTTTACCCGCGGCTCATGCGCTGAAAGGGCCGAGAGGGTGGTGTTCCCGGAGAGGTATCTCATCCTCCCCGGCCTAGTTGATATGCATGTTCATCTTCGTGGCTTGCAGCTATCGTACAAGGAGGACGAGCTTAGCGGCACCCTTGCGGCTGCTGCAGGCGGGGTCACTCTTGTCGTCGACATGCCTAACACGCGTCCAAGGGTTGCCAGCCCCGAGGCGCTAGTAGAGAAGCTTAGTGCACTACGGAGGAACGCTATTGTAGACTATGGGGTGTACGCTGGGGTCCCGGATAATCCTCTGGATGCACAGCGTGTTGCCGAAACCGGATCCATAATCGGGTTTAAGATATACCCGGAGGATATCGCTGAGCGTAGGGATGGGCTTGAAAGCGTGATATACGAGGCTTGGAGGAGGAGGCTGCTCCTAGTGCTTCACAGCGAGCACCCCTCTATGGTTAGAGAGGGGTGTAAGCCTGGAGAGAGGTGGAAATGCCGGCCTGTTGCCGCCGAGCTAGCAGCTCTCTCGGAGTTCTCCAGGCTGGTGCCGAAGGGCGCCAGGGTGCACGTTACCCACGTGTCTAGCGTCGAGTTGCTGAGAGAGGCTAAGGATAGAGGATATAGTGTAGATGTAACTCCTCACCATATCCTCCTAGACTCTCGGAGCGAGGAGGAGCTAGGCTGTATTGCTAAGGTAAACCCTCCTCTAAGGCCTAGCGTTGAGCGGGAACAGCTCCTCGTAGCGACGGTCACGGGCGATGTAGACGCCGTTGCTACGGATCACGCGCCTCATACGGTGGAGGAGAAGTTGCAAGATTTTGACGAGTGCCCGCCCGGCATAGCATCCTTAGAGCATTATGCAAGGCTTATGCTGACGCTTGTTAACCGTGGCCTCATGAGTATCGAGAGGTTCGTGGAGATCACGTCCCAGAGGCCGGCGGCGCTGTTGGGCCTCGAGAACTACGGGTGTGTGGAGCCCGGGTGTATAGCGAGCTATACGGTTGTTGACATGCGGCGTGAGGGTAGGATAGTAGGGTATGAGACGTTCTCGAAGGCCAAGCTGACGCCTTACGAGAACTGGGTGTATAGGGGCGAGCCAGTAGCCACTATTATACGCGGTTGTCTAGTCTATCGCGAGGGGTGTTTATACGCTAAGCCGGGCGCGGGTGTCAACATTGCATACTGGGTTAGAGGTTCGCGTGGGAAGGGTTAGCCTCCAACACCCGGTTATGAACGCGAGTGGTATACTGGCAAAAGATCCTGATGGTGCATTAGAGCTTCTCAAGGCGGGCGTTTCAGCGGTTGTGACAAAATCCTTCACAAGGGAGCCTCGAGAGGGTCACCCGACGCCGATAATAGTGCCTCTGGGCTACGGTTACATAAACTCCGTTGGCCTCTCCAACCCGGGTCTAAAGGGCATAAGGCCCATCGTCGAGGCTGTGAAGAGGCACGGTAAGCCTGTTATAGTAAGCATAGCGGCTGCCGACGTGAAGGAGGCTGAAGAGCTTGCAGAGGAGGCCGTAGGGGCTGGCGCCGATGCCATAGAGGTTAACCTCAGCTGCCCCCACTCTAGAGGGAGAGGGTTAGAAGTCGCCTACGATGAGAAGCTCTCCGCGGCGATAGTGGAGGCTGTGAGCAGCGTCGCGGCGGGGAAAACGGGCGTCTGGGTTAAACTCGGGCTCCTGGATAGGCTACCGGATAGAGTTCTCGGGTTCATAGAGAGGGGTGCCGACGCGGTAGTATTGATAAATACCGTGCGCGCCATGGTGATAGACGTTTACGCCAAGAGACCGGTTCTCGGTGGTCTCGTAGGCGGGTTATCGGGCCGCGCAGTACACCCCATAGCAGTTAGGAGCGTCTATGACGTCTATTGCGAGACTGGGGTCGAGATTATAGGCGTGGGTGGCGTATACACATGGCGCGATGCAGTTGAGCTCATGCTCGCGGGGGCTAGGGCTGTGCAGGTCGGTACAGCGTTATTCGATAAGGGTTTACACGTGGTAAGCGAGATAGTGGAGGGGCTGGGTGAGTACATGAGAAGTGAGGAT
Source organism: uncultured Desulfurococcales archaeon (assembly GCA_964613695.1). Lineage (GTDB taxonomy): Archaea > Thermoproteota > Thermoprotei_A > Sulfolobales > Pyrodictiaceae > Pyrolobus. The sequence continues at coordinate 55,975 of CAZTIR010000002.1, forward strand.
TTCAAGAGTGTAACCGATCTGGTAGGTGCGGCGTGTAGACGTTAGCTAACCGGCTCGAATCTAAGACCTAGCTTCCTCGCATACTCGTAGGCCTCCTCTATCTCCTCCCTTGTCGGCCTCCTCGCGATGTCGGGCCAACGGCTGGGATACTTGGCTACGAGGTACTCGGGCCTATACTGGTCCATAATGTTCACTAGTATGCGGTCTCTTGGCAGGTTCTCAGCGATCCACCTTAGGACGGGTTTTGTGCAGCACTCGAGGTGGTTGGGCAGCACCAAGTGCCGTATTATCATGTCCCCGTACTCTACGGCCATCTTCAAGTTCCGCGTTATCACCTCGACGTAGCGTGGCGCCGCCGAGAGCCTGATGGCGCATTTGTTGTTACCGTATTTGAAGTCCGGCAGCCATATGTCTATAATGTCTAGCAGTAGCTTCATACTCTCAACAGTCATGTACATGTTGCTATTCCATAGCTGGGGTACGTTCACGTCAAGGTATTTCAACGACTCGATGATAACGTGGAGGCTTGGAACAGGATCGCCCCCAACGTGGTTAATATTACGCGCGCCTGTCACCCTCAACTCCTTCTGTATCTTCGCAAGCATCCTAGCATCGACCTCAACCCCTCCTCTTACATTCTCTTGGCTAATGTCCCAGTTCTGGCAGAAGACGCAGCGGAAGGTACAGCCGCCATAGAATATGGTGCCGCTCGGCACTAGTGGAGCCTCCTCGCCCAGATGGTGGAACCAGCTGTGGACGTACACGCGGTGGTCTAGCCTACAAACACCTACTTTGCCCTCCAGCCGGTTAACTCCGCATCTTCTCTCGCAGAAGCGGCACGAGCGGAGCATGCGATAGGCAAGCTCTATCTTCACGTCAAGGAAGCTATAGCGAGGCTCGCTCATCTCGCGCAGCTCGCGCCATCCAAACTTATCCCTTCTAGCTAGCTCCCATAACCTCCTAGCCTCTCGCGACAGCCTATCATGCAGCTCCCAGAGAGCCTCCGTGTCCAGCTTCTTCGGGTCCTCTTCCGCGTCAACCCTCTTAACTATCATGAACTTCGCTGGCTTCTTGTCCCTCATCACCGCATAGTACCACGAGAGCCTCCTTCTGACATCCTCGTCGAACCACACGTGGACCGCATCAGGCCTATAGACCATCCATAACCCTCGCGTATCGTACCAGAACCTTGCCATACCCCACCCTCTCTACGATACGTCACGCTTAGAGACGAGCGAATATGCTATGGCTCCACCTGGACGACTAGTGCAGGTACGCAACGACAGTCTCTATTATTGCAGCCACCAGCAGAAGGATCGAAACGATGCCGAGCTTATTTGCGATGCTATCGAGGGTGAGCAGCGTCTCTCTAAACCCCTTCTCAAGCATGCTGAGCGCAACGTCGATACCCGCCTCAGCCGATAACAGGAGAGCCGGTATCTCGAACACGCCGTGAGGGAGTATAAGGTATGCGACCTCGACTATCGTGTAGCGTGTTAACGCGTAGCGCAGAGTACTCCCGAGCACCAACCCGTTCAAGAATATCATGAATGCAGGGGGCACTATCAGGAACCCGCTCAACGCCATGAGTATGCTAGTTGCAAGGTTGTTGGCGAGAATGTAGAGAGCGAACTGGAGGGGCGTTGCAGAGATGAGAGGCGCTAGCGACGAGAATATTAACGATATGTTAATAGGGTTTAGCGCCCCTAGCACTACCCCCATCACGTACAAGCTTAGTGCGAGTAGGAGAGACGCTCTCAAAGCCACACCCTACCCCCTACCGTTATAAAAGCGGGCATCGAGGACGTGTAAATAGGGGATGGGGACCGATCTCGGATCTGAGAAGCGAACCTCTATGCTGAACCGTGTGAGGGCCGACCCCATGCACCGACAACCTCTAATCCCCGGTCCAGCTCGCGCGTCGTGATAACAATCCTTGTGAGGCTATCCAACTCTATCACGATGGGTTCGTCGCGAGCTATACAGCCGTCTTCAAGAAGTTCTAGTGATGATGCGAGGTCGGCGGGTAGGGGTAAGCCTCTGCACACGTTCACATGTATACTGTTGCACGAGCTACACTCGACACTCTTGTCAAGAATTACTGGTATGCCGTATACCGGCAGCTTGTATAGCAAGCGCTTGCTTAGAGAGTCTGGCACTATATACCTGTCGCTCATGAGTCTTGATAAGAGGATACGGGGTGACGCGAGTAATATCCATTTGAGGAGTTTATCCGCCATGCCCCCCTTCTGTACGACGTAGTCTACTCCTAGCTCGCCCTCGTAGACGAGTATCACCTGGCTTGTTGCATCGTTTAGTAGGAGCGCTGCGAGTATGGAGGCTAACCCCTTCCCCCTAACTAGAGTGAGGCCTGTTGAGCTTAGGGGCAGGTTAATAGGGTGTGAGGCCGTGATACCATTATCCATGGGACCTGGCACCAGGTGAGGTAGGAAATTTGAACATGCCCGACGTTATTAAGCTGGTTAGGAGGTTTTATGAAGAACTTGCTGCCCCATTTGTTGGCCGCGAGGAGGAAGCTCGCGCTATAACCCTGGCTCTGCTTGCCCGCGAGCATGTAATACTCATAGGCGAGCCCGGCACCGCAAAGTCCGCGTTAGCGCGCAGAGCCGCTCAACTACTACACGCGAAGTTCTTCAAATACCTTTTAACAAAGTATACCGAGCCTTCCGAGCTATTCGGGCCTCTCGACATCTCTGCGCTAAAGGAGGGCAAGTATGTCAGGATAACTAGGGGTAAGCTGCCGGAGGCTGAGATAGTATTCCTCGACGAGGTCTTTAACGCGAACTCTGCAATATTGAACGCCCTGCTCAGCATAATGCAGGAACGCGTATGGTATGACGGCTATACTGAGATACGCGTCCCGCTCTGGACTCTGATAGGAGCGTCTAACCGTGTCCCAGACGAGCCGGAGCTAGAGGCGGTCTATGACAGGTTCCTCCTGAGGCAATACACGAGACCCCTACCCGAGAACAAGTGGGGTGAGCTGCTCGATGCGGCGTGGGCGTTGGAGGCGGGGCGTGTGCCAGAGCCCAAGCCTGTAATGAGCATGGAGGAGCTGATGGAGGCGCATAAGCTAATATTCGAGGTTAACCTGGAACCTATAAAGAACAAGCTGTTGAGGCTAATAGCGGTTCTAGAGGAGCGTGGGATACACCTCACGGATCGTAGGAAGGGCAAGCTCCTCAAGGTGATAGCGGCTAACGCTATACTAGAGGGTAGGACTGTCGCGCAAGAGTCGGACCTACTAGTGTTGAAATACGTTGCTCCCAAGGAGATAGAGGATTTCGATCGCGTGGCTATAATACTCTCGGAGGAGCTTAAGACGCCCGAGAAGTACCTTAAGGAGCTTAACGAGATACGCATGAATATAAAGGAGGCTGCTAGGCTGGTTGACGCTCTAAAGAGTTACGATCCCAGGCTTGTCGATATATTCCGGAGTCTAAAGGTGGCAAAGAGCAAGGTACTCCACATACTGAAAGATACTGAGGACCAGAGTGTCCGATCTCTCGCACAACAAGTGATAAACGAGATAGACGAGGTTTTGTCAAAAGTGACCTATAAGCTACATATGTAGGGGTGAAGCCGCAGTGAGCACGCAGCGTGAGCGCGTTGAGCTGAAGCAGCAAGGGAGTGAGGGCAGCCGCGGCTCGGGCCTCGTTGTGGGCGTTAACTACGACGATCCTGCGGTCCAGTATCGTGGCGAGCGTGTACTATCGCTGATAAAGAAGCTTGTAAGTAACGATATGCTACCCGAATTCGTTGATAACGAGTTCGCAGTCAGCACGTACTACTTATTCTTCCTGCCGGTGCCCATGCTTAACACTAGCATCGTTAGGAGCGAGAAGGGTGCTATAAAATACCGTATCCTCTCGAGCATGATATCATCGGAGCGATTCGAGGAGGTTAGGAAGTATACTATAGCAGACTCGACGACCAGTATGGTGGTCTCGGCGGTTTTCGTCGAGTCCCTAATACGCGAACTGCATAATCAGATGCGTAGCATGCCAGGTAGTAATCAGTACAACACGGGAAGAGGCAGGGAGACCAGCGCAGCATCGCTAATGCAGAACGAGAGCCAGCTATCACGAGCTGTTAACCGTGCACTGCAGGCGGCTTGGGTTCACGCGGAGACAGCAAAGCAGATACAAATGCTGGCCGCGAAGTTCGTTGCGGGTACGGGTAGCAGCTTCTCCCTCGAGGATAGTGTCGCTGATGTACTAAAGCTCGCTAAGAACACTGACGTAAGGAACATCCTCGAGATGCTCAAGTCTATAGAGGATGGTGAAGCTAGGTTCAAGAGGCGTGTCAGACGCTCGCCGCGCGGAGAGTTAGACGGCTACGAGCTCGGAAGCGATGTTGAGAGAATGGTTCCATCAGAGCTCGCACTCCCGCTAGACTTCCTACTCTACAAGTATAGCGAGGGCAGTCTACTCCTCTACAAGAAGGTCTTGCCGGAGAGCAATGGGCCGATATACGTGCTGCTGGACAAGTCGGGGAGCATGATGGGGACGAAGATACTATGGGCTAAGGCGGTGGCGCTGGCATTAGCGCAGAGGGCTGCTAGGGAGAGGAGAGACTATTACGTCAGATTCTTCGACAGTATACCATACCCGCCTCTCAGGCTATCGAAGAACGCGCGCGGAAGAGACCTCATAAAGCTCCTCGACTATGTCGCCAGGATAAGGGCTAATGGAGGCACCGACATAACACGAGCAATACTCGCCGCGCTCGAGGATATAAGCAATACTAGGAGGCGTGGCCCGTCAGATATCATATTGATAACTGATGGCGAGGACAAGGTGACCATCGATGCGGTGAGACGGGGCTTAATTAGAGTCAATGCGCGTCTACACACAGTGATGATACAAGGCAATAACCCGGATCTGAGGCTGGTCTCAGAGAGTTACATGAGCGTTATGAAACTGTCGAAAGAGGAGGCTCTGAAGGTCGTCACTCTACCGTCTGAAAAGTGAGAGAAAAGAGGCGTACAACGCCTTCGACATAAACCTCTAAACGCTTATGGCGGCTCGACTCGATAGAACTTTACAATATTGTCGATGTTTACGCGCATAAGCGTCTCCTCGTCTATAATACCGCTCTTGTAGAGCTTCTCCTCCCTCTCCACAACCTCCCATGGGCATGACGAGACGCATGGCCTGCGGGGGTCATCTATATAGTCTGATTCTATGAGCAGCTTATCCACTGGTCCTTTCAACTCGCCGAAGTAGTAACGGAGTATCTGCTCTTTACCCGGAAGCGTTGTATAATAGCCTCTTTCGATAGCATAGGATGCTAGACTTGGTTTAGCGTGGTGCACCAGCAGCAGTTCTTTATGCGCGCCGAGCCGTAGCCTTGCTCGTTCTACAAGCTCTACCGTCACGGGCCCGGCGTTCTCGAGGTGCATGTGGACGATGCAATCATAATCCTTGCTCAACCTTATTGCCTCCATCAAGATCTCTACGGCTATGGCCACGTTCTCGGGGCGTGTGTTATAGTGTTGTCGTCCAACCTCGCCAAGGCCGTCTAGGATTCCTTGCTTGCAAAGCTCTGCGGCGTAGTTTACAACCTTCAGTCCCAGCTCTAGGACCTGTGCTGCGTCGAACCCTAGCTCTCGTAATCTGTCTACATCTGCCGGGTGGAAGCCGGCTATACAAGCTGTCTTTAGCCCCGATTCTCTAGCCCTTCTACACTCCTCAATGTGTATCCTGTAGGCCTCCTTGTAAGCTTCGAATCCTTTCTTAGCGTCTATCTTGTAATGCCAGGGTGAGAGTGCTACGAGGGCGATAAACCATCCTCCCTTGCTCTTGAACCGCTTGGCTATCTCGGTTGCACCCAGGCCTTGCACAGGGTTAGAGTGTGCATGTGCATCAGCGAAAAGCAGTTTCATGCCAACCGCCTAGCGTCTCTGGCCAGCCGTGGAGGGTATTAGGGCGTCGGCGAAGGACCACCTCTTCAGCCTCCGGGCCCCCGGAGTCCAGCGTGTGTAGGGGCCTCCTCATCCGCCACCCTACTTGACTAGATTAAGGTCCCGGTTAAGTAGAGCGTAGGGGCGTCTAAGGGAGGGGAGGTAAGGGGATATTGCCCACATGGAGCGTGTTGAAGCTGTTACGAGAGAACCCCGAGGAGTATAAGAAGCATCTGCGTAAACGGGGCCTCGATGAGAGCCTCGCGGATAAGGCGCGGGAGCTTGACGAGCTCTGGCGCAGGAAGCTACAGGAGGTTAACCAGGTGAGGCACAAGCATAACGTTGTCACTAGGATGATAGCGAAGGCTAGGGATCCCGAGGAGAGGAGGAGACTGATAG
>CAZTIR010000003.1:0-58167 GCA_964613695.1 uncultured Desulfurococcales archaeon
CAGCACACCCCTCCAGCCTAGCTGCGGCTCCCCCCTCACCACGAGCCTCGTCTCACTAGACTCCTCTAGCTCAACTACAACATCCACCAGAGGCTCCGAGCTTAGCGCCACAAGCACCGGGTTATGCCGGCCCCTGAGCTGCACACCCATGAGCGGTATAGGCAGCCTATACGAGCGCTTGAACACCACAAGCCACCAGCCCTCCTTGGGGCTGCCTAGACGAGCTAGTAGACTCGCATCGACGCGTAGCCGACGACGCTACTAGTATCTCCGGTTATGTCTCCGCTCGTCGCGTAGGCTAGCAGCTCAGCCCTCCTGCCACCCTTCCGCCTAGAGTACACGATGAGCGTTGCTACGGCGCCGGGGCCGCACATCGTCGAGCCCATCTTCTCCACTACGTCGTATATGCATCGATAGTCGAGGCTCATAACACAATCTATTATCTTCTTGTCATGCTCCCTCGCCACGCTCAGAGGCTGGTAGTGGGTGAGGTTCGTCGTAGCTATAACTACAGCTCTTCTCCCGGTAGCCTCTAGGGCCGATGCAAGAGCTGATCCCAGATCCTCGGCTATCCTTGCATCCTGGTCCCAGAGCACAACCGGCACTATCCTCACATCGGTCCCGTACAGGTATGCTATGAAGGGTAGCTGCACCTCGATACTGTGCTCGAAAAGATGAGCCTTCATATCGAGCTCCGCGTAGCTACTCTCCCTTACAATCTTCTCAGCAAGCTCCCCATCAACCTCCAGGACGCCAAGAGGTGTCTCCCACCTGCTAGGAGGCGAGACGGCGACCTTCGCTCCAAGCCCCGTGTGGTTAGGGCCTATTACAATGATTGTCTCTGGCCTACCCTCTAGCCTCATACGCGCATACGCGTGGGCCGCAACGGGCCCGCTATAGTTTAGAGCCGCGTGTGGGACTATGAAGCCGATGCTAGGCTCTACCCCTCCAGCTTCCTCGGGGAGCCTGCCAGGTCCTAATCGATGAGTAAAGCACCACTCCAGCTGCGCCCGTAGAGCGTCGGGATCGCGCTCGTAGAAGAGTCCGGCTACGGCTGGCTTCCTAACCAGCGTTTGCAACGCGTGCACCATGGGGTAGGGGCTTTCGAGGAGTGTAAGCGCCTATCGGCACTGCTCTCAAGTCATACCACGTTGCCCCAACAATCTCCACATCCACGACGCCGCCCAGCCTAGCTGCGCCGGGCGGCAGCACGACTTGCGTATAGTTATACAGCCTGGCTACCACGGTGCCATCCTCGCCCTCCTCCGTGGCAACCGCTAGAGCCCTGCTTCCAACATACCTGGCGTGTATAGAGTACCCGATCTCCTCTATCAGCTTCTGCAGCCTTCTACTCCTCTCCTTCTTCACAGGGTCGGGCACCTGCGGAAGCCTCGCTGAGAGCGTGCGAGGCCTAGGGGTATACTGGGCGAGGTGGACACGCTCAAACATGAGCTCCTTAACGAGCGCCACTGTAGCCTCGAAAGCCTCCTCATCCTCGCCAGGGTGCCCAACAATGATGTCAGTCGCTATTGTGACCCCGGGTAGCTTCAACCTAGCCTCCCTCACCATACTCTTGTACTCGTCGACAGTGTAGCGCCTCCTCATAAGCCTCAATACTCTATCGTCGCCGGACTGGACTGGTATGTGCAGGAACTTGTAGACACACGGGTGGCTCATCGCTTCGAGGAGCTCATCCCATATGGGCATGGCTTGATCGGGGCTCATCATACCCACTCTGAGGAAGCCTTTGCATCCCCCGCTATCCTCTAGCAGAGCAGCAACCCTCTCCACCAGCTCTGGCAGCGCGCGGCGACCATAGAGGTCTACCCCGTAGGTCGCCAGATCCTGCCCAGCCAGCCTAACCTCGACGACACCCCTATCCAGCAGCTTACCAACATACTCGACAATCTTCTCCAAAGGCTGGCTTCTCAACACGCGCCTAGCGTACTTGGTGATGCAGAAGGCGCAATCGCTTAGACAACCCTCCTGAGCCACAACCTCGGCTACCACCCCGCGGTGCGAGGCCACACTAGGCAGAGTCTTACGCTCCAGGGGATCTTCGCGAAGAAGCTCAACGCCCTCCTCCACGGCAATGTGGATCCGGTGGGCATTCCCAGGCGATACCAGGATGGCGCCCGGCGCAAGCCTCTTGATGGTATAGGGCTGAGCCTTGGCCATACACCCTGCTACTATCACTCGCTTCTCGCCACCATAGTGCCTCCACACCTCGCTAATCCTCCTCTTCATACGCTGCTCTGTATCGAGCCTAACCGTGCACGTATTGATTATAATGACGTCAGCCTCCTCGGGCTTACCTACGATCACGTGCCCCCTCGATCTAAGCACAGACTCCATTACCAGGCTGTCAGCGTGGTTGAGCGCACAGCCGTAAGTCTCTATATACACCCTGGCCACAGCCGCATCCATTTTAAGAGTAGTAGGCCACGCACCCGGGTAATTAAGGAGGTGGCCGAGAGCTACGTGACTATCTTCTCCAACATCCCTCTTTCAGCCGCCTCGCGTATCTCTATGCCGATCAACTCGCCTAGTGTCACAGGCCGCCCCAGCCAAAGGTGTATATACTGGCCGCCCCACGCCATGACGCTATTCGTGCCCCCGCCCACGCGGAGCGCGAGATCATAAACCACTATGTCAAGCTCTGGGGTCACTATCAACTGGATCGTGAAGGGCCCTATTATACCGGGTGGCTCGAGTTCGCGAGAGGCTTCCAGTATCTTCTCGGCCGCGGGGAACACTTTCGCAAGCATACTCTCCCTGATGGTCACGGGTATGTGCCCTATCTCTATCAACCGCTCTGTTACAACACCCTCAAGCCTCTCCTGAATCCACGCTGGCCACCTATTGATATCATCTATGTTAGTCTGTAGGCGCCTATCGATACTATACAGCTCCAGCTCGTCGCGAACAACGCTGTAGAAGAAGTTCACGTTGAAATGAGCGCCATCGACAAACTCCTCTATAACCATCTCCTCTAACGACTTGTCATCAATTATGCCCTTGCTCTTCAACTCCTCAATCCTCCTCCTGAGGTCTTCGCGATCACGCGCAACGAAGAATGCCCGCTCGACGCGCCGCCGAGCCTCGGGGAGCTTGACGAGAACAGGTTTATCGACCTCATCGATGCTCTCGTATACCCGCGGGTGTCTAAGCCCCGCCCTCTCGATCAGCCTATAGTAGTTCTTCTCGCCCCTCCTCTCCTCCCAGCGGAGTAGGCGCCGGTTCCCATAGATTGGGATCTCGAGCTTCTCCTCGATAGCGTCGTAGCCTAGGTAGACTGCGAAGCTTCTATTCGGCACTATTATAGCGTTTAGGGAGCGGAGCCTCTCCTGCACATCCTCTCTAACCATGTCAGCGTAGCGCTCTAACACTATCAACTCGTCTATAACGCGGCCCACTAGCCTCCTGTAAGGCTCTATCCTCCTCCTCTCAGCAACCGCTATGGTCCTCAACCCGGCTCTCTTAACACCCCATAGCACGTCGAGCGCGCTATGGCTTGCAACCACGGCAACGTGTATGTTGCTGGGGTCGTACTCGGCTACTATACGCCTACCATCAACAAGAGGCATGATATGAGCCCGCTCTCCACAAGAGGGTCTCAGCTGGTAATTGCTCTTGCCTCCTCAAGAGACTCTATAAGCGTGCTTCTAAGCCTCTTAACAGCCCTTTCGGCAATCTCTCCCAACCCTAGTTTGCTCTCACCACCCGTCTCCGCGAACCTCGTCGCGGCCTCGAACGCTGCCTTACGCACAGCCTCCAATATTACCAAGAACCTCCTCTTCAGCGGCTCTAGTGCAGCCTCGAGAGGCTCTGCGAGAGTCTCTACAAGCTCCCATCTAACGTGGGAGGCCACAACCATTGCATACTCGAAGCCCTCTACCTGGAAGTACTCCATGTACCCGTGTGCCAGGCCGCGGAGGCCCCACACGTAGACCGAGTAATCCACAAGCCTTGCGAGCATCTCGCCCCAGCCTTCCTCCTTATAGCTCTTGAGCTCGATGCCAAGCCGGTTAGCCACCCATTTGACCCACGATGGTATAACCCAGTCGGGTGCCATGTCAGCGCATGCTTCTACAAGCACGCGCCTCGTCTCCTCGTTGAAGAAGGCTGAGGCGGAGCGAGGCTCCACCCCCTCGGGGAGATAGCGTCTATCATGGCATCTTCTCCTAGCTCTACACTCCTCCTCGAACATGGCCCAGTTGTAGACGAGCGTGTTGAAAACCGCCCAGTGGAAGAGTATGCTGCTCACGTCGACCTCCTCGAGAAGACTCCTTACAACCTCCCGGTACTCGTCCTCAGGCAGACCAGCGACTATCATTATGAGCTTGCTGGTATGGTATGCTAAGGGGTTGTTCCAGACGCTACTACTCACAGAGATTCACCCTTACCGGCTCAATCAATCCTAGTAGACCGGGTGGAGTGGTATCACTCCTCCGGGTTATATGGGCGACAGCTCCTCGAGCTTCTCCAACACGAACTCCGGGTCGTAGCTCCGCGTGTATACCCTACAACCATCCTTATCCACGAGAGGCTCTCTACAAAGGTTACCCGCTATCCTCGAAGCCTCGTACAGCAACGCCTCCTGCTCTGGAGTCTCGGGGCCACACCCGCGCTGCCTATAGTAATGCTCGAGGGCTTGCTCGAAACCCATACACCGATAGACTATGTTGAACAACGTGATTACCGTGCCAGTGCGGCCGCAGCCGCCGTAGCACGAGACTATTACAGCACGTCCCAGTACCACGAGCCTAGCTAGAGTCCTCACAGCCTCTATTATATGTCCCAGCGGGTTCACAGTGCGGTCTTGGACGGGTAGGTGGTATAGCTGGTAACGACCCCTCCTAGCCTCCGCCACTATCTCGTCGTGCGCGTCACACTCCCAACTCTCGTAGAGGGTGATGATAGCATCCGCATTATACTTCTCGACGAGCTCTTGGATACAGTTGCAGCCCGTGCCTATAACCAGACTCCTCCCTTTACAGAGGCTCTCAACGTAGATCTTATCACAATGGTTCAAAACAGCACCCTAGAGTATGTTGCAGCTTCGCAACTAGCTTTAAGAGAGTTTAGTGGGTGAGCCCCGATGGGCTGAGTGAAAGTGGCGCACGGGCTATACCATTACCTACGTGAAGCCTGGAAGAGGCGCTGGGAGGACCCAGACCTAGCGAGGCTCTGGAAGGAGCGTATCATGAGATGGCGTCGCGAACCAACAGTGGTCCGCATAGAGAAGCCAACGCGGCTTGATAGGGCGAGGGCTCTCGGGTATAAGGCGAAGCCCGGCATTATAGTCGTGCGCGTCAAGGTTAGGAAGGGTGGCTTGAACAGGCCGAGGCCGAATAAGGGTAGGAGGCCTAAGCGTATGGGCGTCTATGGTTATGCTCCAGCCAAGTCGACTAGGCTTATAGCCGAGGAGAGGGCTGCACGTAAATACCCGAACCTAGAGGTTCTCAACAGCTACTACGTTGCCGAGGACGGTGTCTATAAGTGGTATGAGGTCATCCTAGTCGATCCTCACCATCCAGCAATATGCAAGGATCAGGAGCTAAAGTGGATATGCAGTGGCAAGCACCGTGGCAGAGTGTTCCGCGGTTTGACCAGCGCGGGTAAGAAGATGAGGGGTCTGAGAAAGAGCCGCGGCCTGAGAGGCACGATAAAGCACAAGTGGAAGAAGAAGCAGAAGGAGAGGGAGCTACGCAAGAGGCACGAGGCCAGCCGCGGCGCCCGTCTAATAGCGCCCGACGAGATAAGAGAGAAGTACCACAAAGGCGACCTGCAATAGAGGCTAGGGTGCCCGCTTTTTAGGAGGGTTTCGATGCTAACAGTACTCGACTTCTAGTTTTATCGCCCTCGCGTCGCACACCGCCATGCAGCCCAGGCATAGTATGCAAGTTGCAACCTGCTTGGGTATAGTATCCCTGGCTAGCGCGTTAACAGGGCACAGGTCTACACAGAGCCAGCACCTAGTACATTTACCCTCGTCAATAACGACTCGGCCGCATATCGTACTATCACGTCCCCTGTTCTCGCTGCTCTCCCCTATGCCCATAGAACACCACCTCAACCTCCTCGAGGGTTATTAGCCCCTCCTGTACAACCTGTTTGATCTCCTCGAGAACCTCGCGTATCCTCCTCTCCTCGTCAACCACCTCGATTACTATGGGGAGGTCTTCGGAGAAGCGTAGCAGTGAGGGGAGGTGTATGAGACTATGTGCCCCGAAGCCAGCAATAGCCCTATAGACTGTTGCGCCGCGTAGCCCTCTACGGCGGAGGAGCTCGAGGAGGTAGATGTAGAGGGCTTTACCCTTGTACCGGTCGCTTTCATCTACATATATCCGCATTCTAAGCCACTTACCGGTAGAGGAGTTTTGCAAGAACCGCCCCACCCCACACCGCTAGTAATCCTCCTACCATATTCGCGGTTATGTAGAGTAATGCTGCTACCGGCTCTGTTTCCAGTAGGGTGAAGGTCTCGTAGGAGAATGTCGAGAAGGTTGTGAAGCCGCCTGCGAAGCCCGTAGCCAGGAAGAGCCTCTGTTCCCTAGTAAAAACGCCATATGCAAGACTAGCGCTCATCACGAAGCCTAGGAAGAGGGAGCCAAGCACATTAACTATCACAGTGCCTAGAGGGAATACGCTGCTCACCCTCTCCTGAACCAAGAGCGAGAGGAGCCAACGCGCGATAGCACCTAAACCGCCGCCAATAAGCACCAGGAGCACATCTAATAACGTGAACCTCACTTTGATTATCCCGCGGTGGCGGCTAGCTCTACAGCTCCCCTTTTAAACCAGTCTATTTATAACTATGGATTGCCGCGGAGCCTTGCCAGTGATGTGCTTAGCCGCTGCCGACGAGAAGGCGATGGGGAGAATGGTAGCCGCTGAGGCCCTATAACCCTCTCCACGCTCCATGTCGCTAATGGCGGCGGGGGATGTAGACACTTGCCCCCCAGGAGAGCCGGGGGAGCGATGAAGAGATTACCGCGACTTGACCCCGCCGCCACCACTCGTTGATGAATGCCGAGTTCGCTGAGATGTGATGAACCCGAGATCGGCTGAGAACCTAACCCCTATACGCTAGTTAGGCTTCGTAAAGCGTGTTACAAGATAGGGTATCCTCCTTGAACCGCGTGCTAGAAGCGCTGGAGCGCAAGCCCTTCGCCGTCGTCGGCCACCGTTGCGCTGCTGGAGAGGCGCTTGAAAATACGCTATCCGCTCTAAAGCAAGCTATACAGGATGGCGCTGATATAGTCGAGGTTGACGTGCAAGCAACACGCGACGGAGTGCTGGTCTTGGCTCACGACGAGAACTTGTACAGGATTGCGGGCGTTGATCTAAACGTTAGAGAAGCCACTTGGGAGGAGGTGTCGCGCGTAAAGCTGCCCAACGGGGAGAGGGTGGCGAGGCTGGACGAGTTCCTAGAACACATTGTTGATGTTATACCAGCTTTCATAGAGGTTAAGCATCCTGAGGATACACCTCTAGTGCTGGAGGCTGTTAGAGGCTTTGAAGAGTGGATAGCTATAATAAGCTTCCACGACGACGCAATTGCTCAGGTAAGACGGCGGGCTCCGAGCATACCAGTCGGCCTCATATATGCTAGGCCGCCGGGCCGGATAGTTGATGCTAAGCGGCTTGGCGCCCGGATAGTACTCCCGCGGTATACACTGGCAACCGAGAAAGCTGTTAGGTTTGCACACCGTCTCGGCCTAAAGGTTGTAGCGTGGACTGTTAATAACGAGTCTACTGCACTCCAGCTGTGGAAGAGGGGTGTAGATGCTATTGCAACTGATTACCCCAGGAGGATTGTGGAGCTGCGGAGGAAGCTGCAGGGTGATGAACACGACTCTCTCTGACGGCATCCCCATGATGATGGAGGTTTCGGCTGAGCAGCTTCTCGACATAGAAGGCTAAGGCTAGCACGTGCTTGCAAGGTTTGCCACTCCTCTTGAAATCGTAGCATGTGCACGAATACCTACTCCCATCGGTGGAGAGGTATACGATATGCTTCTCACCCTTCTCGCCTATCACTACACCCACGAGACCACCCGGAGCTGGGCGGATGTAGGCCACCCGGTCGGTTGCAACTAGTCTTATAGCACGGGCTATCTTGGAGGGCTCTGCGCGCCTGGAGAGTATAGTATAGAGGTTCACGCCCAACACACCCTCTTACATGCGGGAACGTGGTGACAGAGATTGAGGGAGAGGAGCGAAAGTGCCGGTCATGTGCTAGGGTTTATCCTCAGCGGCGCCACCACCAGCGAAGCCGAGGCCGGCGTGCTGAGAGAAGCCGAGAACGAGATACACGAGGGCATGCTAGTGGGCATTAAGGCGTGGAGGGGTAAAACACTACTCATAGCGCGTGTCGAGTCCCTCCGAGTAGAGAGTGACTTGTTTAAGCCGGGCTCAACGTGGGAGAACCTACGTCCCTACGCCTCCACCGCAAACCTCTCGGAGGTCGCGCATAGCTACCTGGTAGCGCACCTGACGATACTGGGGGTTGGTGGTAGGAGGGGCTTACCAGCCCCCTCCAAGCCCCCCTATCCCGGCGATGAGGTGGTATGGCTCGAGCCCGATCCGCGGCTTGTATTCGGCGTTAACGAGGAGGAGCCCGGTATAGTGTGGTTCGGTAAGCTATACGGCTACGAGACTCTAGAAGCGCCCCTCGACGTGGAGAACATTACAATGCATATCGGCGTCTTCGGGGAGACCGGGAGCGGTAAGAGCTATGGAGTCGGGTATCTCATCGAGAAGCTCTCCTCTATACCAGTGGGGGATGGGCTTCGAGCAGCTCTGCCAGTCATACTGGTCGATGCTAACGCCGACTACATAGACTATCACGAGGCTTTTGTGAAGGGTGGACGTGTGGGCGAGTATTCGTCAGTGATACGCGTCGTCTTCCCCCACTCTAGTCTACGCGGCTCGCCCTTCACCCTAGAGCTCCGAATCTCACTCGATAGTTTCACACCGCGAGAGATAGCCGAGATAATAGTCAATTACAAGGCTGGCGGCGTGAATATCAACGAGCTACAAGTCTCTGCCCTTGATCGCGTGCTAAGCGAGCTCATGGACGAGGGGTATACGGCTACAGAGCTACTAACCCGCGAGATTAACGTAGTGTACGATCGTCTAGACGCGCTCTCGAGGGGTAGGGATGCGCCCATACACCACCAGACCGCGAAAGCTGTTAGAGCAGCGCTTGACAAGTTCCATAGGGAAGTGTACCTCAACACCGGCGTCCTGGCGGATAAGCCGACGTTAACCAGCGAGTTTATAGACAGGATTACGGGATCCGAGCCCAGCCTCGTTATACTCGACTTCTCGGCCGACGGTGCGCCTGGCGTACCCCTGCAGCTGAAACAGCTGGTTGTCGCATACCTAGCTCGCCTACTCTATCAGCGCTTCACAGAGTATAAGATGCGTGGAGAGGAGCGATACCTGGTATTCGGTATAGAGGAGGCCCAGAACTATGCCCCAAACCTCCGTAACTACCCGATAGGGTTTAGCATCGCCCGCGACTACCTAGCTCTGATAGCCACCCAGGGTAGGAAGTTCGGCTTAAGCCTCCTCCTCATAACCCAGAGGCCCGCCTTCCTAGACCCCGTGATACTCTCGATGACGAACACGTGGATTATACACCGTGTCTCGCCGGAAGACCTCACCTACGTGGTTAAGGGTCTAGGCGGATTGCCTAGAGAACTGGAGCGCATGCTAACGAGGCTTCCACGCGGGGTAGCGGTGGTAGCTGGCCAGATGCTTGTAACCGGCCACCCGCTACTCGTTAAGATTGGAAGGAGGAGGGTACCTCACCGAATGGGAGCAACTCGTGTCACTGAGAAGCTTAGAGAGCTTGCTAGTAGACGAAGAGCTGTTAGACCAGCTGGTGGAGGAGCTGCAGAAGATTAGAGAAGCGCGTAGTGTTTTAAGAGACGCGCTTAAACCTCTGAAACCGAGATGCAGGCGAGATCTTAGCGAGCTACACGTAGTGGGTATTGACGGCAGCTTCTACATCCACGGGGATGATAAGATCGAGGTTATAGTCGCTAGGGCGGCGGCTGTAGAGGTTCAGGGAGGCAGGCTAAGATTAGAGACACTGGGGCCGGTAGTAGCGGTATTGCCTGTAGCGCACACGGGGAGGGTTACCAGAGAAACCGCTGAAGAAATGACCGCGGCCCTCGAGGCATTGATATCGCTGAAAGTGGCCGAAGAGGTTGAGGGAGGCGAAGCCCTTATAGTGTTTGATGGTCCGCTTGTGGACCCGCCGTACGAGCCCACAGCGAGCCGCGCTAAGAGCGTGCTGCAGAGGCTCTTGGGGGTAGAGTATACCGAGTATCACTCATGGCGGGCCCGCATCCTCTCCAATATAGTCAAAAGGGTTGGAAGTATAGCGGGCTACGTGAAACGCGTGTCTAGCGCCTCATCACTGCACGCTTTAAAGCTCTTGTATGGCGCGCGGGCACCTAGTAACGTGTTCTCGCTGCTAACAATTCTAGATGCTGGCGAGGCTACCCGGCCGCTACGGGCCGTTACGCCGCCCGCCTACAAGAGCGTGGATATTGGAGTAGTGTACTGGAGGCAGGCTGTGGATAAGGTGGTGGAAATCGACGTGGCCCCTCGGGGCGAGTGGCAACGGGTGCTGGATACCCTCGCATGCCTAACAGCTGGGGATAAGCCACCACTCCCCGTCCTACTCGCCCACGAGAAGAGCAAGGTGACGCGTGAGATGGCGTACTCGGTGTATAGGCTTGTTGCTAGGAGGCTTGGGGAGAGGCTTAAGGAGGTAGAGTCCGAGTTCCACGCATAGCGGAGGGGATGAGGAAGCTACCCTATACCGATTCTCGTGGCGAAAACCGATCTCGCCGACCCTCACAAAGCCTTGTACTTGGAGAACCACTCTTCATACGCTCGTAGCAGATCGGGCGAGATGCTGGGCCCGCGTCTCCGCAGAACCTCCATAAAGTCCTCCATCGTGACCGGTCTTGGCTCACCGACGCCGCCATTCTTCTCGAAGAGCTCGCGGACAACCCTCATGTAAGCCTCCATGACTACATCTCGTATATCGCTCGCGCTGTAGCCCTCAGTCATCTCTGCGAGCTTGTCAAAGTCTACATCGGGCGCCACTTTTATCTTCCGCGTGTAGTACATGAAGAGCTTTTTCCTAACCTCCTTGTTCGGGGGCGGTATGTATATGCGCTTCTGGAAGCGCCTTATGAAGGCTTGGTCAAGCCTCCAGGGCTTATTCGTAGCCGCTATCACGTAGACGTGTAGAGCCTTATCCTTATCCTGCAGCCCGTCCATCTCTTTTAGGAACTGGTTGCGGACTCTAACCTCTCCACCAACCTCACTAGCATGCACACCTAGCAGGGCGTCAACCTCGTCTATGAATATGATGCTGGGCTTGCCCGTCTCGCGTGCCAGTCTACGCGCCGTGTCGAATAGCTTCTTCACACGCTTCTCGGCCTCACCCAGCCACTTCGACATAATGCTGGCAGCGTCGACATGGAAGAAGTTGGCGTCAACCTCGTTAGCCACGGCCGCCGCGAGCATGGTCTTACCGCAGCCCGGGGGGCCGAAGAGGAGTATCCCACGAGGCCAGCCGAGAGGGAATAGGTCAGGCCTACGAACAGGGTATACTATAGCCTCGATTATAGCCTGCTTAGCCTCCTCTAGATCGACTATGTCGTCAAACGTCACCTTCGGCTTCTCTGTAACAAGCCACTCGTCTACATCGCCTCCCTCATCGCCTCCCCCGATAGGCGCCGCGGGGACACGACGTTTCTCGAGCTGCTCGACTCTGCGCTTATACTTCTTTATCATCTCCGCGTAGGTCTTCGCGAGCGGATAGTCGGGGTAGAGACGCACTATCTTCGATAAAACCTCGATAGCTCTCCTATAGTTCACTATGGCCTCCTCGAACCTACCCTGCTTATCGGCCTCGATGGCCGCCATGACATACCTCCGTGCCAACCCCTCTAGGCGCGGGAGCACCGCGCTCATAGCACTCTGTACCCTTGCTAAGCCTCCACGAGGGGTTGGGCTAGAGCCTAGGACTCGGTGATACCACGCGTGGAGCGAGACACACCGCTTTTAAAAATGCGTGTCAAGCGAGTCGGATCAGGCCCTTAGCATGCAGCCGCTGGAGTGCCGCGAGAACCTCCTCTTTGCTAACCCCGTAGCGTCTCGTGAAGTCGGATAGATCTAGGAAGCCGCCATGCACTAGTATATAGTCTAGGAGTATTCTCTCGAGCTCCTCCTGCGACAGCCTTGAGCGCTTCACACTAGCCGCTTTCACCGCCGCCTGAGCGGTAGAGGCTCTGGCACCCGCACTTACGCTCGAGCTGTGGGCGGTAGGGACGGCAACCGCTACGTTACCGCTGCTAGCGCTCTTCTGGGTGCTCGTCGCCTCTGTTTTTCGAGCCTTACTCTCCCCCCTCTCCACCCGCTCTTTAGAGCCACTAGACTCTCCGCTACGCGAAGCTGGGAGAACACCCGTTTTCGTCAACACCTTACTCTTCTCGCCTAGTATCTTCTCGATACTCTCGCTGGGCAGCCTACGCTCGATTTCCTTCTCAGCCTCCCTCATCACCTCCTCAAGCATTCTACTAGCCTCCTGCGAGACCGCCTCGATGTCTATATCGGTCACATCGGGCGGCATTGTCTCCAAGAGCATCATCTTAACGTTCTTAGCTACCTCGCCATACATTATCGCGAGGCTGGGGTACAGGCCCTTCATCTGCTCACGAACTTCATCAAGGGCGGCCGCGAAGGCTAGAAGCATCTCCCCGAGCTCGCGCGCATCGTTGACCGTCTTCGCCCTCTCGATCGACTTCACCGCGAGGAGCTCAATAGCCCTGATCAGCTTTAAGAGCTTCTTGAGGTGTACTATCTCGGCGGCATACACCTCAGCCTTCTTCTTCTCACCCTGCCTGAGAGCCGCGACAACCTTACGGAAGAGCTCCTCGCTCCTCCTCTCCAGCCTGATCCTGATCTCAGCCATCTTCTCCTCAAGCTCTTGAGCCTTGAAGATGAAAACCCTTATCTTATCCTCTTTCTCGTCATCAGCGTCCCTAACGCTAAACGGGAATATCGAGAATATCGACTTCAGCCTAAACCCCTTTGGCTTAAAGTCTAGCGCGATTGGCATACGGTACCCGCACCACTATCCTTATACCCCCGCCTAGAGGTGAAGCCGCCGCCCCCGTAACACCTCCACTTATACCCGGGGATTCCCCTACAAGCATCCTGGAGGCTGTGAGGAGAGGTGGCAAAACCGAGAGCGTGAGGAACAGCCCTGGGGTAGCCGAGCCTCTACACGATACCCACCAGCCTCGCTGGACACTCGACTCCAAACTCGCGGGCAACCACCGATGCTATCTCCTCGACCAGCCTCCCATCCCTCCTCAATAATCCGAGCACCATGCGCGAGAGCGGGCATTCAGAGTCTACACCCAGGCCCTCGCCCTCCACGCAGACTACCGGGTAGAGGCGGCAGCCCAAGGGCCTATGCTCGTATATCTTACACCTCCCATCCTCTCCTAGAAACACGCAACGACCATTAACGTTCTTCAACCGGTATCTACCATCAGCTCCTCGCACCGCGAAATCCTCTAGCTTATACCCGAGCCTTGTTATCCTCTCGATATCGCTCTTGGAGAGCTCCATCTGGGTGCCGAGACAGCATCTGCTACACCCTAGCCTCGTGCAAGGCACCCGTATCTCTGGCGCTCGTGCAGCCTCCTCAGGCAACCTCTCTCACCAGAGACTCCGCATCCGCGAAGCTAAGTCTCCTCACGATATCCGCGCAGGCACTCATCCTATCCTCAACCTCCCCCCTAGCCGGGATAGACTGCGCGCCCTCGCGTAGAACCTTCAAGCCGGCCGCCACGCTGCCAGCCACCAGCGCCTCTTCTACACTCCTCCCCTCCGCGAGCCAGGAGTTGAAGTAGGCGTTGAAAGCATCCCCCGCCCCGGTAGTGTCGACCGCCGTGCCGAATGCACAGCTTCTAGCATAGAGTACGCCTTTGTTCCAGACTAGGAGAGAGCCACGCGCACCTAGGCGTAGTAGCAGGTACCTATCATCGGGTAGGGTGGAGGCAGCCCTACCGATACTATACCCGAAGACGTGTACAAACTCGCGGGCGTTCAGCGTGAGTATTGTAACCCTCCCGGCCATCGAGGCCACGCGGCTTGGCATTCTGAAGGCCACCGCGCCGCCCGGGTCATAACTTGTGATAGACGCGGTATTGTTGTCGAGGACTCTCAACGCTACACTAGGTTCCACGCTAGCAACGTGTATCACGTCAAACTTCTCTCCCTTAACCTCGTCGCCCCTTAGGAGCTCATTTACACCCCTAACCTTGAACATCACCGTCTCGCCTCCCCTAGTGACGACAACGACCACTATACCAGGCAGACCCTCCTCATGGACAACAAGCTTGTCCAGTACGACACCGCGCTCCCGTAACGCGCTAAGCACTCCAAAGCTCTCCGCGTGCTTAGCCGTATGTGCTAGCAGGTGCGCCTCATGGCCAGCTAGGCTGGCGCCGACAGCATAGTTGGCCGCCGCTCCCCCCGGAGCTATCCTAAACCTCTCCACGGGAAGCTCCTCGTCAGGCTCTGGGAGCCTCTCGACATACACGTAGAGATCCACGTTGATATTACCGACTGCAAGGTGCCGGGGCAATCTCTGCACCGTTAAAGCCTCGATGCTAGGGCCGGTATAGGTAGCGTTTCTCGGGGTTCGTGTAGAATGTTAGAAGCAACGCCTTATCCTCCGGCAGCCCGTTCTCCACGAGCTTCTCTGCCAGGAGTCGGAAGAGCCTCTGCCTAACTATGTCAAGAGCCCTCGCCTCCAGCCTCACAATCTGGTCTATGAAGTCTATCGGGTATGGCAATCCCGTCGCCCTATTAGTGAGGAGGTCTAGGTGGGAGACCACGCGCCTCACAGCCTCCTCGGGCTCCAGCCATGGAGCGTAAACCTCCAGCTTGACAGCCTGCCATGCCTCGGGCACGCGGCTAGGCTTGTAGAAGGCGACAATCACGTCGCCGTACTCGCTGCGCTCCCCTAGTCTCTCCTCCACAAGCCTAGCCATCTTCTCGGGAGGCACTCTAGACGAGACCAGCCTGGCATAGAGGGGTAGGAGCTCGGAATACCTCCCGAGAACCAGGTACCTGCCCGGCTGCAGCACGAGACTCGCTAAGCTCTTATCGTTGAGCGGGAGCCTCTTGCCCCCCGTGCACTGGGCCCCGTAGACGCTGAAGAGGAAAGTATAGCTTCTCTTAACAACACCAGCTATCACAATCCTCTTCTCCCTAGCCACCCTCAGTACACTAGAGGTAGTCTCGTCAAGGCGTCTTCGTAGACTTCTAACCGGCCTCGTGAAGTACAGGAGGTATGGCACTATCTCACCATCAACAAGTACTATCGAGTCGGAGGGTAGGCGCGGGAGAATAGTCTTAAGCACTAGGCGGCGCTCAAGGAGCTTAGATGCTTCTGCGGCCACCCGCTTAGCCTCATCCATGCTCTCTATCACAGCTGGTAACGCCTGCACAGCCTTCTTCTCTAGACCAACCCCGATCGCGTCATGGTAAAGGAGATACCCGGCGACGACACCTATCAGCGTACCTACAACTAGGTCTATCCCGCCCTCCGGCGGGAACGTCGAATCTACAGCAACGCCAACACGCGGCTCCCATACACCAGCCTCTATGGGGCGATCGCTCACCAACACCTTCTTGAGGGGCTCGCACCCGTCTATAATCCTTCGCAGCTGAGCAACACGCTGCGCTAATCTCGATGCGTGCCTAGGGAGCCTCTTAAACAACTCAACCATTACGGCCTGCGGCGCTCCAAGCTCTCCACCAACAACCTCCTCTATTATCTCCTCGCGCTCCTCAGCCACAGCGCCTAACCCGAATACTCTACATAAACACACAGTATCACTAGATATACGGGGCCGGGCGTGCACCGGGGCAAGCTCTCACTGATAATCGCGGCAGCCGCCATACTGGTTGCATTCTCTACAATCATCTACACTATGCACGAGATGCGTGCAAGCAACACTGGGCTACCGCAGCCGCTTGCACAACTCTTGCAGGGAAAGCCGCGCGTGATAAACGTGGTAGTAGAGGGTGCAGAAGGGGGTCGAGCACCTGTCGAATATACATGCGATTCTCCCCACCCCAAGCCGCCGGTCATACGCTGGAACAGCGTGAAAGGGGCTAGGGCGTATGCGGTAATCGTGCTCGATCCCGACGCGCCACTGGGCACATTCATACACCTTGTGGCATACGATGGTGTTGAGACGCGGTGGCCGGCACCAGGCTATAAGCTCGGCTTGAACAGTGCGGGCAGGATAGGGTGGTACCCCATATGCCCCCCGAGGGGCGATAAGCCTCACCACTACTACTTCGTGGTTATAGCGTTGAAGAGCCCCCTGGGGTTAGACGAGGGCGCGAGCCTCGAGCAGCTACTGGCGGCGATTGATGGAGGGGTTGTCGGCTACGGCTACACTGTACTGGTTTACAAGCGGTGATGTCCTTCCGAGAAGACGGGGTCGGCCTCCTAAAACGAGAGGAAAAATACCGTGGCGCCCTAAGCCGCTTATGGCTAAGAAGCTGTTTTCTCCTCCTCGGGGAAGATGTAGAGGCCCGTCGATACAATTAGCTTGGCCTGCTCTGGGTCATACTCCCAGTCGGGAGGTAGCTTACCAACCCTCTTGTAGTACTTGACCAGCCTGCGGATCTTGGACTCGAGGTCGAGTAGTCCCTTCTTAGCGTGGGTGTCCTTGGGGTGCTCCTCGAGATGCCTCCTTAGGTTAACCGCCTTAGCCATCAACCTGAAGAGATCCTCTGGTACACGCAGCTTGATGCCACGCTCTTCGAGCACCTGTTCAACACTCTTGCCCAGGATGGGCTTCACTAGCGGTATGCCGAACTGGTCGCGGAGTATTATGCCTATCATGCTAGGGCCGTAGCCCTTCCGCGCAAGATCCACTATAATCTCCTCTATCTCCTCGGGATCGTACTCAACCCACCTAGGCGCCACTAGGGACGCGGGTCTCGTCGAGTGACTCCTACCCTTCCTCCTCCTCTTGTTCACACGCGCTCACCTCCCCACGGGCGAGCCCCAGCCGGAGCCGGGACTCCCCACGAGAAGCGCGCAGAAGCAGAAGAGAGGCTGATAAGCATGTCCCTCAGCCGAAATCCTTGTCGTCATCGCGGCGCTCGCGTGACCGAGGGTCTCAGCACCTAGAGGCACTACGCTCGGCAAGCCCCTATCACGCTTTTTCGCCCGGAGCTAACCGGTTCGCCTTTCTTTACTCCCACCCACAGCCACGCCCGGAAAGGTGAAGAGCGTGAACAAGACATCAATACTAGCAATAATTGTTATCATAATAATTGTTGCTATAGGCGCGGCTTTTGCGGCGATGCACCACGGCCCTACGAGTGCAACCAGCAGCCCGGCCAGCACAGCGGCGAGCCACACGAGCACGAGCAGCAGCGCTACAACGCAGCTGGCGGGGGTCAGGATATATGGTAGTGGCGCTACCTTCCCGGCCGCCCAGTACGACGTGTGGTTCAGCGAGTTTAGGAAGGAGACGGGCATAGACGTGGAGTACCGCCCCGTGGGTAGCGGTAGAGGTGTGCAGGACTTCATACAAGGGCTTGTCGACTTCGCGGGCTCCGATCCGCCGCTGCCGCACAACATATGGCTCAGAGCTAAAGAGAAGTATGGGGGTGTGCTGCAAGCGCCCACTATCGCCGGCGCCATTGTAGTCGTCTACAACATACCTGGGGTGAAAGTGCACCTGAACCTAACCGGGGATGTACTAGCGAAGATCTACATGGGGGAGATTAGGTACTGGGACGACCCAGCCATCCAGAAGCTCAACCCCGGAGTCAAGCTCCCGCATAAGGAGATCGTGCCGGTGTATAGGAGTGATTCGAGTGGAACAACCCAATACTTCACCTACTACCTCACGCTCTCGAACAAAGAGTGGGCCGAGAAGTACGGGTATGGTAAGGTGTGGAAGGTCCAAGGCGTGGGCATAGGCGCGACTGGCAACCCTGGAGTAGCCGCCGCCGTGAAGAACACTCCATACTCCATAGGCTATGTTGAGTACGCCTACGCCCTCCGCTACAACCTCTCGATAGCCGCGCTAGCGCCTCCAGGCAGGAGCGACATATTCCTCCTACCCAGCGTAGAGTCTATACAAAAGACTCTGGCGAAGGTGGCGGAGAAGCTGCCCTCACCCGACGCAGACTGGTCCAACACCTTCGGCTTGAGCATTAAGGCTGCGAGCGAGGTAGGAGGCTACCCCTTGACAGCATATACGCACATAGTGCTCAGAAAGAAGTATAACGATCCCAAGAAATGCGAGGCTCTGAAGATGCTGCTGGAGTGGATATACAAGGCTAACATAGAGAAGAAATATATCGTGAAGGGTTACGTGCCTCTACCAAAGCCTATGGCGGAGAAGCTGCTAGAGGCTGCGAAGCTACTCTGCAAGCCCTAAGCCCTCATTTTTCCCTCCCCGCCGTAAGGTACCGGTTCTACAACCTCGTGTATAGTAATACGGCGTTCTCTCTCTCGAGCTTCTCGCGCAATGTCCTCCTATCAAGCCTCTCGACGGGCGCGTCGCCAGCTAGTATTATGCTACGCTTCTCTAATATCGCCGCCGTGATGCTCAGTGCAAGGGCTAGCAGAGGCGACGCAGAGAGACTGTGGAGTGTCACACCATCTATGATCACGAGGGGGAGGGGTAGACCGTCAAGGCTCACACGCTCCACAGCAACGCTCCTCCCTAGAAGCTTTGAGGCTAGCAGAGATGCTTCTCTAGCATGCTCCGCTAGCACACGACCCAATCCCTCACCATGATCGCCTAGCCTGCTCTTATCGATTGAGAGGAGCGCGTCCGGTTTGACAGGGTAGACTATTATGCTCCTTTCCAGGTAGTCCTCGAGAAGGAGAGCGGCCACGAGGAGTGGTGCCGCCTCCTCCCACATCTTTCGAGCCACTAGAGCCTCCACGCACGATGAAGCAGCGCCGCCGACACCGGCCACGCGCCTAGCAACGGGGTTGAGCAGCGCCGCGGCGAGTATGCGCGAGTAGCCTAGCAGCCCTTCACCAGGGAGGCGGATGCCCTTCTTGGAGGCTTCCCGGAGCTTATCGGCGAGCACCTTAGCAGCGTCGCTGGAGACGCATCTCTCGATATCGCTTACGTCGAGCTCGAGGCTGGGCCTGAGCTCAACTACGCCGTTGCCCGAGTATAGCTCCGACTCTAAGCCCTCAACACGAAGCCTCTCCTCGGCCCCCCTCCTCTCATACTCTATCAGCACGATACTACCCGAGGCTCGTTTCAGCTCCTCACCCGCCTCCCCGTACACGTTAGCGGCACAGACACTGCTACACGATAACAGTATATGCAGGTAGCCCTTGCCCCTCAGGGCTAAGGGGAGGGGGTCTAGGAGCCCCCGTGTAGAGTAGGATGCTACGCGATCGTCTAACTCTAGCCGTACGCTAGGACCCTCTAAGCCAGCCTCTACAAGCCTCGCCCTACAGCACCGGTGGAGCATCTAACCCCTATTCTCGGAGCTTACATTGCGGGAGGGGCGGGGGCCCGCGAGACGGTATTACGAAAAACGTGGCTTCAATGGAGTATCTCGTAGTTTAGCTCGGCTACCAGTCCCTCGTCGCGCGGGTACCCCTCGGGCTCATACCCTATCTTGGCGAGAACGCCTCGGCCAGCGAGAATCCCGGTAGCCGCGGCAACATTCAACCCCCTGCTCAACCCTGCTCCATCGCCAGCAACGAATAGACCGTCTACCGTCGTCTCGAGATACTTTGACACGACCTTAGCCTGTACAGAGTAGAACTTTATCTCAGGAGCGTAGATGAGGGTATGCGGGTGCGCCACGCCAGGCGCTATATCGTCTAGCTTGTGGAGCCCCTCGATGATGTCAAGCACCACCCTGTAGGGTAGAGCCATACCGATATCGCCCGGCGTCACGTCGGTTAACGTCGGCTCCACTATACTCCTCCTGATCCTATCCCACGTGCTCCTACGCCCAGCTTCGAGGTCGCCAAGCCTCTGTATCAGCGGTTTACCCCCGCCGAGTCTCGTAGCCATACGTGCAATACTCTTACCATACTCTATCGTATCCTCCATGGGGTCCGTCAGCCTAATCGTCACGAGAAACGCGAAGTTGGTGTTCATGCTCTTGCGGTGAGCGTAGGTCTCCCCGTTAACGCCGACAGTACCGTCGTTATACACTTCCTTCACCACGAAGCCACGCGGGTTGGTACAGAAGGTCCTCACCTTGTCATCGTACGTCTTCGTATAGATTATTATCTTCGGGTCCATAACGACCTCTGTCAGAGACTCGTATATCGTATAGGGCACCTCAACCCTAACCCCCACGTCCAGGGGCCCCGGCATAGTCTCGACGCCTATTCTCCTAGCCTCTCTCGAGAACCAGGCTGCACCACCGCGACCCGGGGCGAGGACAACATACTGGGCTCTAAACTGCCCACGCGTGGTCTCTAGGAGGAAGCCACCATTAGTCTTATGCACGTGGCGCACCTCTGTGAAAGTCACGAATCTGCCTCCGAGACGGGCAATGTAGTCTTGCATAGCCTTAATGACCTTGGGCGTGTTATCGCTCCCCATGTGCCTTTGCACTGCTGGCACAAACCTCGCACCAGCCTTGGCGGCTTTCTTCTCGAGCTCCTTCACACGCTCCCTGTCGGGTATGAAGAGGCGGTCTCTAGGGGCCCCGAAGCGCAGGAACACCGCGTCAACAAGCTTTATGAGGGCGGCGGCCTCTTCCCAGCTCCCCACGAGCTTGTGGAGATCCCCTCCTATGTCTGGTCTAAGGTTGATTATCCCGCTTGATAGTGTACCCGCGCCGCCGACGCCGTAGAGTAGGTGGCATGGCTTGCAGTAGGTGCACTTGCCTATCCTCGGGTTTGTTAGAGGGCAGTGCCTCTGCTCCACAAGCCCCCCGATGTCGAAGAGGGCTACCCTTAGCCTGCCGCTGCTCCCCTCGAGCACCGTCAGCGCGGCGAATAGGCCCGCGGGGCCGGCGCCCACGATCGCGACGTCAAACTCTCTCATACTCTCACCTCCTATCGATAGTATCGAGTACCTCCTCACCAGTCCCGATTAGGGCCACTGGGACCCCCAGCTCGGCCTCAATGCTCCTAACCCAGTCTCTAGCCTCGCGGGGTAGCTCATCCCAGCTTCTAGCGCCACGAGCCCTTGGGTATAACACGTCTAGTTTAGTCAATGCTACCATCGTGGCCGTGTTCGCCCTTACAGCGCGGCGTGCAAGCTCCACGTTAAAAGGTGCAACCCTCCTCCGCCTACCCGTAACCGTGCCGTACTCGACCCAGCCCAGCTTCTCAGCCTCCTCTGGGCTAAGCTCGCCCGGCAGAGGCCCCTCCCCTACACGCGTCACGAACGCCTTGAACACGACTATTATCTCGTCGGCGTCGCGGGGCCCCAGGCCCACCTCGCTGAGGGCTGCGGCAGCCGTGGTGTCTCGGCTCGTTACATAGGGGTAGGTGCCGTGATAGAGGCTCAGCCAGTAGCCCTGCGTAGCTTCTACGACAACAAGCTCCCTTCTATCGAGATGCCCCCAGACGAGCTCCTGCACGTCACCCGTGTAGTCTCGCAGCTCTGGATACTCCTTGGCAAGCTTCAGTCTTCGCAACACCCGGTCGACCATAGCCGCCCCGACGCCGGTTAGTGTAGAGCCTATCTTCTTCGCTAGATGGGGGTCGCTGCGCTCACGTTCAACGTGCTCATCGGTTATGACGCCCGCGTGCTTATCTAGAACCACGCGACCTCCTGCACCGTATTTTGCCACCTCGTCGAGGAAGACGCGGTAGTGTACCAGAGCGCCGCGTGCAATATAGAGGCGCGTCGAGGGGTTGACAATAGCGGAGGGTAGCGCCCTGAGCTTGTACCTGACACCCTCGTGGACAACAGTGTGCCCCGCATTCGTGGCCCCGGTCCGGACGGCTGCAGCGGGTTTATCGCGGAGCGCCAGATACCCAACTATCTTGCCCTTGCCCTCATCCCCGAAGAACCCGCCTACGACAACGTATAGCGGCACTAGGTTCCCACTCTTAGGTCATCGTACTACCCTTCCCTCCCTTTAAACCTCGCTGACGCGAGGCCCTCCGCCAACTCCCTCATCTTGGCATACGGGTCTCCAGCCTTCATGACCGCAGACGCCACGAGCACGCCCACAGCGCCCAGCTCTACCGAGCGTCTAGCATCCTCGCCGCTCACTATACCCGCGCCTACCAAGACCGGCACATCAGGGGCAAGCTTTGACACCATGCTAACAGAGCCTGTTACAACCTCGGGCTTCGCGCGCGAGACTGCAATACCGGTGCCTATGAGCTCGGGGGGCTCGACGGCAACGAACGTCGGCCTGAACAGCGCGACAGCCGCGGCCGCTCTAGGGGTGTCGGCGCAGACGAGCTGCTCTAGGTTGAGGCGCTTTAACCGCTCCACTACAAACTCTATGTCGCTTAGCCTTAGCCTCCTCTCGCTATGGTTGACCAACGAGCCCCGCACTCCAAGCTCTACTAGAGCCTCGGCCGGTATGCTGCCAGTGTGCGCGCCCGGCTCGACCGGGTCTACATGCTGCGCGTAGATGACAGCATCCTCTACCAGCTCGATTGCACGGGCTAGCTCGGTATACGGGGGGGCCAGTATCACCCTGACGACGCCTCGATACTCTCTAGCTACCTTCTCACCCGCCTTAACAACCTCGAGGGCTTTAGAGCCGAAGGCTGAGGGATAGGCCTTAAAGTTTATAGCTAGGATGAGCTCCTTCAACACGCTCGCCAGGGTATACTCGAGGCGCCAGCCTAAAACTTGTGAAGGCTGGGTCTAAACGCCCCCTCGATGCTGTGGAGTGGAGTGGTGCGCTGAGGGTGGGTAAGTGGATAGTGGCCTCGGCCTGGCCATACGTGAACAGCGTGCCACACCTCGGCAACCTTGTCGGCTCTGTGCTATCGGCTGACGTGTTTGCAAGATACCTTCGCCTCCTAGGCGAAGACGTCGTATTCGTCAGCGGTAGCGACGAGCACGGGACTCCTATAGAGATAGAGGCTATCAAGAAGGGTGTCCACCCGAAGCAGCTCACCGACCAGGCTCACGAGTACGTATCCAAGTTGTTCGAGGAGTGGAGGATAAGCTTCGACAACTATACTAGAACGGAGAACCCGATACACAAGAGGTTCGTGCAAGACTTCATGATGAAGGTCTACAAGAACGGGTATATCTTTGAGCAGGATGAGGTGCTGCCCTACTGTCCCCGCGATAAGATGTTCCTACCCGACCGGTTCGTGATAGGCACGTGCCCATACTGCGGCTACCCCTACGCCCGTGGAGACCAGTGTGATAACTGTGGAAGACTCCTACACCCCACCATGCTTATAAACCCGAGGTGTGCTATCTGCGGTGCAACACCCATCTTCAAGAAGACGAGGCACTGGTTCTTCGACCTGCCTAAGCTGCGCGACCCTCTGCTCAAGTGGCTGCGGGAGAGCAGCCTCCCCGACAACGTGAAGAACTATAGTCTACGGTGGGTTGAGGAGGGGTTGAAGCCGCGCAGCGTTACGCGTGATAACAAGTGGGGCATCCCGGCTCCCTTCCCAGGCGCCGAGGGGAAGACCATCTACGTCTGGTTCGACGCCCTCCTGGGCTACATCTCAGCCACCATAGAGTATTTCGAGAAGAGGGGTGAGCCGGAGAAGTGGAAGGAGTACTGGTTCGACCAGTCCACCAAAACGGTCTACTTCATAGGCAAGGATAACATACCATTCCACGCTATAATCTTCCCAGCCATGCTGATGGCCAGCGGGGAGCCGTACGTACTACCCTACTATATCTCCGCCACCGAGTACCTAATGTATGAGGGCGAGCAGTTCTCAAAGAGCCGTAGGCATGGTATCTGGATAGACGAGGCGTTAGAGATACTCCCGCCCGACTACTGGCGCTTCGCACTTATCAGGATGCGCCCCGAGACTAAGGACACTAACTTCACGTGGGAGGAGTTCACAAGGATTGTGAACAAGGAGTTGAACGATGATATCGGCAATTATGTGCACCGTGTGTTAAAGTTCGTAGAGTCTAGGTTCGACTCCACCATACCCGAGCCCGGCGACCCGAGTGAAGCCGACAAAGAGTTCTGGAAGGGCGTGCAGGAGAAAGTCGAGGAGTTTAAACAAGAGATGAATAGTTTCAGGTTGAAGGCGGGCCTCGAGAAGGTTCTCGAGGTGGCGAGGCTGGGCAACCAGTATCTAAACGCGAGAGCCCCCTGGGACGCGTACAAGCGGGATAGAAGGGAAGCCGCGACCATAATATACTACGCTGCGAACAGCGTAGCGACCCTAGCGATACTACTGGCCCCCTTCACGCCCGACGCGGCCGAGAGACTCTGGAAGATGCTACAGCTACAGGGCTCGGTGCACGAGAAGGGTAGGCTGCGCGAAGCGGCCACATTCATACTAAAGCCTGGCCACCGTATAGGCAGGGTAGAGCCGCTCTTCCGGAAGCTCCCCAACGACTTCCCGACGAAAGCCAAGGAGCTTCTAGCGGAGGTGCGTAAGAGGGTGGTCGAGAAGAGGCCGCCCCTGCTACGAGAGTAGGAGCGTCAGCACGCCGACCTCTCGTCAACGCCCGGGGCCCGCTGCGGGCTCAGGTTCCCAGCGGTGTGGTCATCACCCGGTGTGAAGCCGAAGGCGAGGACACTAAGTGTTATTATTTCTCCTCCCGCTCCCTGGATGAGGAGCCTCCTGAGGGAATACCTTCCTGCAGCTGTGAACGTATATTCTGCAATATCCTCTCGGTCCTCTCGAGAGCCTCTAGCCATAATATTAGGGCTCTCGGCTTATCCTCGTCGGTGAAGTCCGCGTGTCTTAGAGAGGCGATGTTGGAGCTTATCTTCTCCACCAGCGTCTTCTCGAGCTCCTCTAGGACACCCTGGACGGTCACCTTGGCTGCCTCGCTTTCACTCTTCACTATATAGACCCTGCCGTGTATCGGGCAGACAACCTCACCGGTCTTTAGGCGAAAGAGTGGCAAACCACACTTAGGGCAATGCTCGGCTAGCATAGTGGCACCGCTTCTAAGCAAGTCAGCCATCTTCCTGACCACTGCAGGGTCCTTGGTCGGGTCTTTCCTACGATCCCTCGCTAGGCTCATACCTGCTCCCAGCCAGGATTTATGATGACGCCCGCTTATCAACATCTTAGGCTTTAGGGTAGAGGCGGGCAACAGCGTTTAGGGCTTCGAGGTTGCCACGCAAGAGACCAGTCTTTTACGTCAAGTGGGGGCCCGGGAAGGCCTTGGAGCTTGAAGTAGCAGAGGACTTGATGATAATACGGGGTAAGGGCATAGAGGTTGATCTTGAGCCGCGGAGCGTGCGCGTAGAGGCCCCGGAGTTCTACGTTAGGGAGTACTCGGATGAGAGGCGGAAGAGGGTGTATGTAGACCTGCCGAGGGGCGTGGAGGGCTTGGAGGCGCCCCGGGTGGATATAGACTCGAGGAGCCTAGTGGGCCTCTTCGAGATACGCGTGACGGAGATAGAGGGTCTCGATCGGTTCCTAACCATCGTTACTCCGGGGGGCTTCCTCTACGACTACGCGATCCTGACAACCGACAAGCTGGTGTTTGAGACGAACGCGCGTAGGAAGACGTATCAGGAGAGTGTTCCAGGCGAGGCCGTTACAATATACCTGGTGTGAGTGCCCGAGTATCCACGGGGCTGTGGGGACTCGAACCACCGCCCGAGGGGCACCGCCCCGTTGAAGAGGGCGAGCTACGCCGAGCCCCCTGGTGCGTTAGGGTGCCAAGCCTAGCCCTGATGGCCTCACGCACATTGCTCGGCCACGAGATACACTCGCTTATCCAGGCTTGCGGTGGCTGCACGATACTATACTATCGCGAGGAGGGCGGAGTGTCTAGCATCGTGGTTGGCGAGCGGCTAGCCACGCGGCTGGCGTGGAGCGAGGGCGCGGTGATAATGGTTGCGGGCGCCGACTGGCCCTGCGTATCGAGCTACGAGGTCATAGGCGGGCATACGCCCGCATGGCTTCTCGCGTGTAGCATGAGAGTAGGCAAGGGGATGCTTGCCACCTCATCTCCCCCACGGGGATTACGCAGCCACGAGAGGAGCGTCATCGCGGGCTACATTAGGAGGCTTCTGGGTGAAGGCGCTAGTGTTGAGAAGATAGCCGCGCGCATGGTCATGACCGGCGGCTCGCCGGCCTCGCTGCTCGCCCTCGTGGCTGATACCAGGCGTGTACCCGTCGCTATAATGGCTGGTACTAGGCTCTGCGTAAAACATGCCGGGAGGTGGGCTGCCGTATCTACCACAGGCATACGCGACTGTACTATAGTGGAGGAGAGCCTGGTGGTGCTTAAGCTACAGGCGGGTGTGCCACGGGTGGAGGTTAGAGCACTACACGAGTATAGGTGAGCACTCGTAAGGACTACGGCTCGGCAGGGTAACCGCCCAGTCACCCCGCCCTCGCGAGAGGGCGAGGCGGGCGGCTCCATCTCCCCGAAAAGCTCCTCACAGCCACAGTGGCCCGTGGACAGGTACGCGGCTATAAGGGGTCGGCCGGAGGTCCGGTCCCCACCCGGCTCATGTCGGCAGCGGCAGAGGCTGGAGGAGCCTCACCCCCTACCCGTATAGGCTGGTGCCCCGTCTTAATGCGGTGCGGGCATGATGCGCGTCGGCGTTGACGTTGGCGGAACGTTCACCGATGCTATAGCGGTTGGGCCGGGTGGAGAGGTTAGGCTAGTCAAGGTTTTGACGCGGGTGTCTAGGCCGTGGGTTAGTGTCGTTGAGGCTGTTGAGAAGCTGGGTGGTGCACATAGATTCGATACTATCGTTCACGCTACGACGCTCGGCACTAACATGCTCCTCGGCCAGGTTGGTCT
This sequence comes from uncultured Desulfurococcales archaeon, assembly GCA_964613695.1. Taxonomy (GTDB): domain Archaea; phylum Thermoproteota; class Thermoprotei_A; order Sulfolobales; family Pyrodictiaceae; genus Pyrolobus. The sequence continues at coordinate 26,988 of CAZTIR010000003.1, forward strand.
CGAGAAGCCGGAGGTGGTGCTGCTCGCCTCTAAGGGGTTTCGCGACGTTATAGAGATCGGTAGGCAGGCTAGGCCCGATCCTTACAACGCGTTCTTCGACAAGCCTAGGCCGCTTGTGCCACGGCGTAACCGCGTGGAGATTAACGCCAGGGTATACGCGTGGGGGGAGAGGCTGGAGCCCAGCGAGGAGGAGGTACGCTCCATTGCCGAGCGTTATTGTGGGGCTCGCACAGTCTTCGTTATACACGTGATACACTGCTACCGTGACAGGGGAGGGCTTGAGGCGAGGATAGCGGAGATCATCCGAAGGGCATGCCCCGAGGCCCTGGATGTGGTTACATCGTGTAGTGTGGACCCGCTACCCGGGGAGTATGAGAGAGCCTCCACGGCCATTGTTAACGCCATGCTCCGGCCCATGTTCCGAGAGTACCTCTCAAAGCTGGAGGAGGCTCTTAGGGCTAGAGGGTTTAGGGGCAAGCTGCTGGTGATGCAGAGCAATGGGGGCTTAGCGCCCGCCCTCCGCGCCCGAGAGAAGCCCGTCTACTTCATCGAGAGCGGGCCCGCCGCAGGCGTTGTTGCCGCCGCCGCGCTTGCAAGGATGCGGGGCGACGAGACTGTAATAAGCTTCGACATGGGCGGGACTACTGCAAAAGCATCGCTCATACAGGGCTTCGAGCCCCTGCTAACCGATTACTTCGAGGTGGGCGGTAGGTATCATGCCGGCCGCCTTGTGAGGGGGAGCGGGTACCCTATCCGCGTGCCACACGTGGACCTCGTCGAGGTTTCCGCGGGCGGCGGGACCATAATATGGGTTGATAAGGGTGGGGCGCTACGCGCAGGCCCCCTAAGTGCCGGTGCTCAGCCGGGGCCCGCGTGCTACGCGCGCGGCGGCAACAAGCCTACGGTGACGGACGCGCATCTCATACTCGGGAGGCTCCCCCCGGTTATAGCGGGCGGCCTCCTAGAGCTAGACTCTACACTAGCAATGAGGGTCTACGAGGAGCTTGCCAGGGCTGCCGGCCTCGACCCCTATACTACAGCATCAGAGGCCCTTAGGCTGGTCAATACGGAGATGGCTAGGGCGATAAGGCTCGTTAGCATAGAGCGTGGAGTCGATCCGTCACAGGCGACGCTCTACGCTTTTGGGGGTGCGGGGCCCCTCCATGCAGCCGAGCTTGCAGAGGAGGTTGGAGTGTGGAGGGTTATAGTGCCGCCTTTTGCAGGCGTCTTCTCTGCACTCGGCCTGGTGGCGGCCGGGTATAGGGCATCGGAGCGCATCTACATAGGTCGCCGCGTGGAGGACGTGGATGCGGGGGTGGTCGAGGAAGAGGTTGGCAGGGTAGTCTCCAAGCTCGTCAAGGACGTTGACTGCCGCCACATTACTGCCGTTAGGGCTGCTATGAGGTTCGAGGGGCAGGGCGGTGTCATCCTAGTCGAGTTTAAACCCAATATGGGGGAGTTGGTCGAGGGGTTTAGGGCTAGGTATAGGAGCCTCTATGGCATGCTCCCGCCTGAACCCCATCCGCCCATAATCCTCGACTATCTCCTAGTAGAGGTTTACTGTTCCTCGAAACTCCCCCGGCTTAGGGGGTATCCAGCGCCAACCCGTGAGCTGAGGAGACGCGCCTATTTCCTAGAGCAGGGGTGGTTGGAGGCGGACGTGTACAACGGTGTCCCTAGGGGCGCCAGGGGGCCAGCGATCCTCGAGCTCCCCGATACCACTGTTGTCGTACCACCCGGCTGGGGCATCGAGAGGGGTGAGTACGGCGAGGTTATACTAGAAAAGCTGTAGGCCGCGGGGAGCGTGCTAATACGTTGAACTAATAATACGACGTTAGCACCGCGCGGGTGCCCCCATATGTGTCTCACCCGATACACTCTAGGGGATGACGCGGTGACCCCCATGCTCTCACAACTCCATGTCGTATACCTGCGGGATTTCCTGCTAGGATATCTGGCGGCGAAGGGCGGGCTCGTGAGCATAGAGGAGCTTAGAGAGGCCATCAGCAAGGCCGAGGAGTATGGCATCGTCGTCGCTGCGGGCCATTGGAGCCTCGAGGATGAGATAGAGCTTCTCGAGCACATGGGCGTGGTTGAGCGGATTGATGGTAGCCTACGGCTCGTGTGGGAGAAGCTACCGAGACTCGCGAGAAAAGAGATTGAAAAAGTGAGCCATGTCTTAACGAGACTGGCTTAAGAGGCGTTGCTCTACAAGATGGATACTAAGGTCGTCAAAGATCCCGTCTACACGAGCATCCAGCTGCCAAGCGACTTCTTCAAACTAATAGACGATCCTCTCTTCCAGCGGTTAAGATACATCAAACAAACTGGTTTAACCCACCTCGTCTACCCGGGCCTGAGACACTCGAGATTCGAGCATAGCCTCGGAGTAGCGCACCTCATGCTCACCGCGCTCGAAGCCATCTATCGCAACACTCTCCACGTGTACGGCGAGAATAGTAGAGCGTTTAAGGCTGTCAAGAGCCTCGTCGAGGACACCACCCTCTGGTGCGCATCAGGCATAGCAGCACTCCTCCACGATATAGGGCACCTGGCCTGGAGCCACGTGTTCGAGAGCGCGTTGACAGACTACTATGTGATAGCCTATGCGCGCTCCGAGCCAGCCATCCTCTTGTCACTATCGCTCGTTAGCCACGAGCAGCTCACACTACGGCTAGCTTTAAGGCTATTAGCGAAGCACGATAGACTCTGCGGCGTAGACTCCGATACGATGATTGAAAGGGTGAAACGCATACTAGACTACGCTTATGGTGAGGGCAAGCCAGGCGCGGACATCGACCCGCTCCTAATACCGGCTAGGCTTCTCAGCGGCACTGTTGACGTCGACAGGGGTGATTACCTGCTACGGGATAGCCGCAGCGCGGGGGTTAGCTACGGGCTCTACGACGTTGACAGGCTCATAAGCGTGCTCGTGGCGGTTGAGGAGCCGGGCGTGGCTTCGAAACGAGACATGCCTATTGACGTTGGCGTCGTGGATAAGGGCGTCTCTGTCGTAGAGTCTATGCTGCTGGGCAGGATGTACATGTACAGCGAGGTCTACCTACACGACGTGGTGCTGGCATACGAGGCTAGCGCCTCACGCCTCCTCTCAATGCTCATGTACACGGCCAGCCTCCTCGCGGAGGAGGGATACCCGGGCGTAACCGGTTTCGAGAGGAAACTGTTAGAGTGCATGACACTGCTACTAAGCGGCGTGGATGAAGAGAGGCCCGAGCTTGACGAGTGCGCGCGCATACTAACAGACCCGGCTATAGAGACTATGGCAGAGCTCCTAGCCTTCAACTACTCTAGTATATACAATGGGCTGCTCCGGATAGAGCAGGGTAAGTGGATATGCCCGGCGCTTTACACCTACTCTAGGATACTAACAGCGCGTCAACACCCCACCGGGATATACCTCAGCGGGCGTCTAGCAAACACCGTTGTGACTAGGATAAGCGGCCCTCGTAAAGGGCCACGCCCGCAGGATGTCGCAAAGATCCTACCAACCTATATAGAGGTGCTCCAGGAGTCACCGCTGATAACGTTTGGCTACACCTCCTACCCCATATATTCGAAGAACGACCCAGTCCTAGTCCTCAACCGTAGGACTAAACGCGTCTACGCTCTACACGAGCTAGGCCTCTCGCCAACCGCTGAGCTCCTAAGCAACGTTAGCACGTGGAGCAAGATAGTGATAACGATACCCGTAGACACTATCTCCACGCCACACACTAGCCTTAGGATAAGGAGGGGCAAGTTCGCGGAGAAGGAGTTGATGCACAACCTGCAACTATGCGGCTATAGCCTAGATGAGGCGAGCAGAGAGGTTGCCAAGATAAAAGAGATTCTCGGCGAGCTTCTAACCGAGATAGAGGTGACGCTCAACCCCCTCTACTAGCACCCCTAGCTTTTCCTGATGATGGTGAGCGCGAGGGTCGCCAACGATGCCGCGAGTATAGCATAGACCACGTATGCCATCATTGTCACCTCCCGGTTTATCCTCTCTGACTCCTTGGTACCCTCGGCTACGCTCTTGTAGAGCTTCGAATAGCTCTCAGAGACTGCTTGTAAGAGCTTGCCCTCCAACGTCGATATCCTGGTGTTAACGTTGTCGATTCTCCTGCCCAGCGTCTCTAGAACCTCCTCAACCTTACCGCTCAGCAGAGACACCCTAGAAGAGAGGCCAGCTAAGCTCGCGTTGATCTCGCGTATGGCCGCTTCGAGTCTGGCTGTTCTAGCGGATAATAGTTCAACCGTTTGAAGGACTCTGTTCAGCCTCTCTCGCATAGCGTCGAGAGAGCCTTGTAGGGCTATGAGCCTCGCTGCGAGTGTATTGTTAAGGCTTAATGCTATGTCCAAAGCCTTCCTATACAACATCCTCGTGGTGTTGAGCAGCATGGACACCTCAGATCGGATAACCTGTATCTTGGATTGTAGAGCCTCGGTGTTATACCCTAAGCTCTTATTGAGGCTCGCTAACTGAGCCTCTAGGATGTGTAACATCGACGATACTCGGTTCAAGAGCCCGGTCAGCTCCATAAGCTTGGCGTTATTTTCTGCAACCGTCTTGTTGATGATTGGCAGGTTCCTATTAATCAAGCGTATGGTTTTGTTTAGCCCCGCGAGGCCGTGGGCGAGAGCCCTTAGAATATCGTACAGGTTCTCGAGACTCGCATTAATCGTGTTCACCCTCTTTGTGATATTCTTGTTGAGTGATGCTAGCATATCCTCGGCTTTAAGCAGGGCATTGTACGTCTCCTGTAGGAGAGAGTATAGGTTGTCAACCTGTTGCTGCAAGTATAACCCTATCCTGTGAAGGTCTAAGACCGGGTTGTATGCTAGCACGAAGCTCGCAGAGGCCCTGATGAGCGGGTAGTAGGGGTAGATTACCTCTACCCTAAGCCTTCGCGGCGGTAGAATAGTGTAGGGCGGCACTATGTCCGCGTTAATGCATCCCTGAGAATCGCTATAGACTCTTGTGATGTACACTCCCTCCACGTACACCTCGAGCGGCGAGTTGTATGGGAATCCGCACCCGTGCAAATGGAGTGTCTCGCCGGGCTCGTATACCTGAGGCTCAACGCTGATCCAGGGTTTCGTCAGTACCGGTTGCACCGTTATCGCGACGCCGCTGGGCTCGGTGGGCGTGGGGATGGACGGGTTGCCGGGGTAGTAGGCGTAGAGGCTACGGTTATACGTGTCTACAGTAACGTGGAAGAAGGCAACCCCATTATCATTCGTGTACTGTACTGTGAGTAGCATGTAGCTGCCAAAGCTTACGTCGTAGAGCTGTATAGGCGCCTTCACTAAGGGCTGCCCATCCCCGCGCAGCAGTTGCAGCGAGAAGCTGACGGTCGTGTGAGGCGGTGCCGCTATAGCTAAACTCGTCGCGTTTATCCTCGTTGGCATAGAGTATATCATTCTCGTCGGGTCGCCGAAGTACGCTAGGGCGAAGAAGACTCTACGAGTAGCATTACCGAGATAACCCTGCATGTCGAGAGGCTCTAGCGTAACGAACTTTATTATGGCATCGAGGAGCGCGTCGCCTATCCTGTTAACGCTTCTCTCGGCGCGGTCGAAGAGATAGTAGGTGATGTAGTAGTAGAGTAGGTCACTTACAGCCCACTTGTTGGGGTCTACTGCCTCGCCAGGCGGCAGGAGGGTTGTGAACGATATCCTACTCATGCCTATATACTGCGACCCCTGCTTCACCATCACCTCGCCTAGAGAGTCGCCGTTAGGCATATCAAAGTAGGCTGTTAGACACGCCTGCACCAGGTACAGGAGCTGCTGCTTGAGTAGCGGCGCGTCGCTAGCGCATAAGAACGGCTCGTACTTGATCTCGGATGACTCGGGTTTACCATCATTGTTCGTATCCTTGACCCACACCTTCCTCCACAGGCAGAAGGGGTCGCCATGCGCGCTCGCTATTACCATTGACGGCGACCCCGATAACACTAGCTTCACGTTCTCTGCCGTCAGGTTTCCGTTAATGTCTCCAGGCGATATAATGCTCGTGTATACCGGGTAATGCTCGTACAGCCTCACAGGCTTGAGCCAGTTTAACGGTCTTATGTTACGGTCGTACATCACCTCTACGCGCGTGTCTCCCTGCGCCTGCCCGCTCTCATTATCCTCGTTGAGGTATTTGATTATCGACCCCATCAACACTATCCTATACTTCGTTGGATATATCTTCTCGAGCTTCATGAGGACTAGCTTCGCCTCTGTAAGGCTCCTCACCGGTATACGGGCATAGATCATCTCCGGGAACGGGTCGTAAGCACTAACGTCCTGAGGATACTCGCCTAGAATACCGTTATTATTCGCGTCCCAGTCGCCGTCCAGAGTAGCATAATACACGTCGGATGGGACGAAGTATCCTGTATGGCTCGCCTGCAAGTCGAACGCGCTTGCAGGGTTATAGAAGTAGGCTGTGGGAACCTCCCACTTGGGGATCGACGAGCAGTTCCTGATTGTACGGTTCCAGTCGAGGCCGTTGGTATCGCCAATTATTATGAGGTAGTGGTAGCAGCCCTTACACTTCTCATAGACGAACTTGATATAGTTTCTTATTGCTTTGCGTAAGCCCAGCGAAGAGACCATAGTCGGGCTCGCACACACATCCCTATCAATGTCTATTATCTTAACCCGGTAGCCCTGAAGCTCCTTGAGCCTAGCCCACTCTTTTACAACAGGCATGAAGTAGTCTCGGGTAACGATCAGTATGCCAAGTGATCCCGGAGGAAGGGTAGGCGTTATCGAGTATACTTCCGGGTTGTCCGCTATCTCTCTAAGCAGTTGCACGTCCTGCGGCGTAAGCGCGACCAGTTTACTAGGCCCCTTCTCGAGGCTCAACACTATACGCAGTTTTTTCACCAACACGCGGTTATCGACGACCATAGGATAGAGTATCACAGTGATCTGGATGCCACGCCAGTAGCCCTTCTCGATTATAGGAGCGTGACAGGTCACGTTACGGTATACGACCGTCTCGCCTCTAAACCCGGCGGCCAGACCCGCGGGGGGAAGCACGCCACTGAATACACTGGTTTCAACGGGCTCTATGACAACGCGTCCTACCTGAACGCCGGGCGGGGCAACGTACACGTAACGGTAGAAGGGTACGAGGCTACCGTTGCAGGGGAGCCACTCGAGGTGACCACCCTCCACCACACCATCCTCAAGCCCAACATAGTGCACAACCAGCTTGGCCTCGGCGGTCACCCCAGAGAGCAAAGCTATCGACACGAGGGCAGAGATTATCAGTAGGAGCATCGCCGCCCGCGCTTTCACAGCCACCGCCTAACCCTAGACCCACAAGCTGAAAAGGAAGACCTTGATGAAGCTTTAGCGGCAATGAGGCATCCTCAACCGTGTTGAACACAGTCCTAGAACTAATAGAATAACTCTCCAGGGGCGCACACAGGCCCCGGCTGCATGGCAAGCTTTGCTGGCCACCCTCAATTCCTCTCCCACCTACCTCCGGAGGGGCTAAACGAGCCTCCCGCGAGCATCTCTGCATCCTCCAGATAGATTGCTACAAGAGCACCACGATCCCCTCTACACAATTTCTCATAGCTTAGCCTGCATCTAGCATATTCTTAGCCTCTTTACAGCCAAAGTCTAGCCTCTTTTCAATTACAAGAGTCGCCCTCACGCCTAGAAGTACTCCTGGTGGAGAATCTTGTCCAGTTGAAGCCCAGGCTCTCGTAGAGCATGTGAATCTACTGGAGGCTTGCAAAGAGGCAACCAGGCACCCTGTACTCCTCGATCTGTAAGCCTGCATGATCTATAATGGAGAACCGTGCGTCGCGAAAACAGGATCAGTCTCAGTCAATCTCTCGTACGTTACGCGGCATATGGGGCCAGGATTGGCCTAGAGAGGCTGCGTTACAGAAATCGTGGCTCCCAAGGGACTGAGGAGGAGCAGGGTCTAGAGCCTGGGGGAGTGCAGGGCGCGTGGAGCCGGGGAGGGGCCTTAGGGTGTGGAGAGGAGGCGTGGGGCCTGGGGCGCGTATAGTATGTTGTTATGTTATGTCTCGTGGCCGGGTGGTGTGGCTCCCAGCGCTTCTCTCTCGAGCTCCCTGTCTATCCTGAGTGCTAGTGTCCTCCTCTTCTCGTCCCAGTGTGCGTAGACGATGCCCTCCTCTGCTAGCTCCTGCAGCGCGTCCGGGAGCTGGGCTAGGAGCGCGGCCACCCTCGCGGGGTCCACGCCCCTGGCCCGTAGCCTAGACTCTAGCTTGGACGCCACCACGTCTATCGCGGCTCTCCTGTCCTCCGCGGTTATGCGTAGGTATGGCTTGCCCCTCGCCAGCCTCTCGGCTAGGAGGGCTAGCAGCTCGGCCTCCGCCCCCGTCAGCCTCCTCCCAAGCCTCCTCGCGGCAGCCGCCAACACCCTCCTGGCCACCAGCGCGTCCCGGCTCCGGAGGAGGGAGTCGAGGAACCCCCTCATCCTCGAGGCGAGGCCCCGGTCCACCCGGTAGAGGTTGAGGGAGCCTAGCTTCTCGACCAGGACCACGCCCCGGCGCACCCAGTGGCGGAGCAGCGGGTACACCTGCCTAGACGCCACCCCCGCGACAGCGGCCAGCTCGGAGGCCAGCCGGTCCCCGCCGAACACGAGCTCAGAGAGCAGCAGGGAGACCACACGACCACGCGGCCGCCCAACGGTAACATCCATGGCTCTACTGCCGGGTAACACGTGGGGTGGTGTTCCCGTGACGCCCATGGCGGTCGGGTAGCTTACCTGAATCTCAAGTGGGGTGTAATATTGGGTGTACAGGCGGGGTCAGGATTTTCGACTAGTGTCGAGCGCGTCTAACGCTTCGGGTGTGCCTCGCGGCCGATACATACCGTATTTATCCGGGGACGGTGTGTAGCGGCGGGGGTTGCTCGTGAAGGATAAGCTGAGGGCAGCTGTTCTAGGCGCGACCGGTCTAGTGGGACAGATGTTCGTCAAGATTCTCCACGAGCACCCGATGTTCGAGGTGGTGTATGTAGCGGCTTCCGAGAGAAGTGCCGGTAAGAGATACTGTGAGGCTGTCAACTGGGTTGTTGGTGAGGCTGTTCCGAAGGAGTTGTGCGATCTGGTAGTGCACAAGGTTGACGCGGATTCAGTGCCCCGCGACGAGGTTGACGTGGTGTTCTCGGCTCTGCCTAGTAGCGTCGCGGGGGAGGTTGAGGTGGGGCTTGCGAGGAGGGGTTTCACGGTAGTCTCGAATGCTAGCCCTATGAGGCTAGAGGAGGATGTGCCTCTACTCGTCCCCGAGATAAACTGGGAGCATGTGAAGCTGGTAGACGCGCAGAGATCTAGGAGGGGGTGGAGTGGAGCCATCTACAAGAACCCGAACTGCTCCACCGCTATACTAGTCCTCAGCCTAAAGCCTCTCCTAGACGCTTTTGGCCTCGAGACCGTGTTTGTTACGACCATGCAGGCTGTCAGCGGCGCGGGTTACGCGGGGGTACCCTCCATGGCGATAATCGATAACATAATCCCGTTCATAGCGAAGGAGGAGGAGAAGCTCGCGAACGAGCCCCGTAAGATACTGGGCGTCTACCGCGATGGTAGAGTCGAGTGGGCCAGGTTCAGGGTATATGCTACCACGACGCGCGTCCCCGTCCTCCACGGTCACTTGGAGAGCGTGTTCGTTAGACTGGCTAGAAGCGCGCCTCTAGAGGATGTGGTGGCTGCGTGGGAGTCTTGGAGGCCGTGGAAGGGTGGCGAGAAGCCCTGGATGGCGCCCGAGGCGCCGGTGGTCTACCGGCGTGAGGTCGACAGGCCTCAGCCGAGGCTGGATAGGATGACCGGGAAGGGTATGGCGTCGGTAGTGGGGCGTGCCAGGATACTAGAGGATCGTCTCCTCGCATACCTCGTCCTAGGGCATAATCTCGTGAGGGGTGCGGCGGGCAACGCGATACTAATAGCGGAGATGTTGGCCCGCGAGGGCCTCATTTAACTACCAGCAGCGCCCCTGGGGCTACTGCGGCTACCGTGTAGAGTATACGCCACGAGACTATACCCGCGCACCGCGTTGCTAACAGTGCCTCCCCGGGTCCTATGCCACCCGGCACTGGTATCACACCCATGAGCACCGTCTCTGTTACACAGCCGAGCGCCTTAGCGTAACAGGGTTCGGCGAACACGGCGTAGCTGGAGACCTGTAGCAGCCACGCGACTAGCGTTAGGAGCAGCGCGCCTGCAAGCATCTTACCCTCTGTTTCGTAGTGCGCTGCTTCGCGGAGCAGGGATGAGATGCTGGAGAGGAGCCGGAGACGCATAGCGTCAAGCTTGTCGGCAATACGCTCTAGTATCCTCTTGTGCGTGCGTAGCGGTAAGAGCGCGTAGACCAGTAGCCACGCGGCTGCGGGCGCTGCGGCGACTATCTCTGGCAGCGGTGCTGCGGGTGCAGAGCCTAGAGCCAGTGCTAGCAATGCTAGCGTATAGTTCCCGATCATATCGGCTCCGCTGTCTACAGCTGCGGCTGTTATGGCTCTAGCCGCCTTGGTCTCTACGCGCCCGTGGATAACGAGTCCCCGTACAACCTCGCCGCCGGCGACGCTAGGCGTTATGAGCGCGGCTAGGTTGCCCGCGAATCTCGCGCGGAGCGCTTGCATGTAGCGTCTCGCGTCTAGGCCTCCCCAGTAGAGTAGGGCGAGACGCGCTGCACGGACACACTCGGCGAGCAGTGCGAGAAGCACGGAGTATGCGAGTATGCGGGGATTCGTGGGTAGCATAGTTGCGCGTGGGAAGAGGCGCGAGAGTATAAGGTAGAGTAGAGCCAGGTATAGTGCTACGAACGCGACTCGGAGCTTCTTGCCTCCGAGCCTCAAGCTACTTCCCCGGCTGAGCCTAGAAGCCAGAACTAGTGGAGGGTTGTAGAGGGGTGCCCGTAAACCCGTTAAGCCATTACAGCGATAAGCGTGTGCAGGAAGAGCTTGCGGCATTCCTCTGTGGACGCTGGGCGGCGGTCGAGGGTGAGGGGAGGAGGTGGGCCAGGTGGTGGCATGGGAAGCCTCTAAGCATATGCAAGCCGGGTGATGTTATACGCGCTCTCCACGAGTTCTCCGCTATAAAGCCGAGGAGCTTCTACGGCACTATAGAGGTGTTCGAGAGGCTAGAGTCTAGCAGCGACGTTGAAGAAGGGTATGAGGGTAATGTGAGAGCCGTAACGGTCTTCATAGATATCGACATAATTGACGAGTCGAGGGTCAACGACGCGTGGAGATACGTTACCGAGGCGGCTAGGCGGATGGTTGAGTGGCTCGAGGAGAGAGGAGTGTCGAAGAGCGTCTACCTGGTCTGGAGTGGCGCGGGCATGCACCTAAGGATACACGAGGCGGCATTCGACTACGAGTCTCTAAACGCGCATCCCCTAGACGTGGCGTTCGCGGTGGCGGAGTACCTCCTTGAGAGCCTGGAGCCGCGCCTATGGGAGGTTATAGTCTCGAGCGGGGGTCTCGTGAAGATAGAGAACCTTGTGGCCCCCAAGAGAGTGTTCACGGCCCCTCTGAGCCTCCACCGGAGGCTTGATAGCGTTGCAGTGGCGTTGAAGCCGGATAAACTAGACGAGTTTACACCCGAGTGGGCTACACCAGGTCGATACCGCCACGATCCTAGCGCTTGGCGCGAGTATGTGAAGGGCGAGGCTAACGCGCTTGCAGAGGAGGCTTTGAAGAGGATAGGGAGGGTGAAGAAGAGAACATTGATGGAGGCGCGTGCCTCGAGACTAGGCTTTCAGGAGGCGGCTGGGGCGCCTATAGCGCCTTTGCGGACCTCTGGGCCACGCGAGCCAGGCAGGTTTCCCGTTATGGCTTTGCTTCAGGCTGCTCGCTACTACCTCCTGTACGGCGATCTCGAGAAGGCTAAGAGCTTCGGGCTAAACCGCGCAATATTCTACGCGTGGGCCAAGTACTATGGGCCTGCTAGACGCTCCCGCATACAACTAGCCTCGAGTAGCTCGGGTAGGGGCTCCAGATACCGGCGTGGTGGTGTTGAGGGCGAGTGGCGTGTCGTTGCTGGTGAGAGGGTGCAGGTGAGCCCCTCTGGGTGGTTCGTCATGGGTGGTGTCGAGCAGCGCCCCGAGGATTTCGATAGGCAGGTGGCTAGGAGGTTTGAGGAGGCTGGGATACCCTTCGAGGAGGCTTGGAAGGCGGCTCTAGAGTATGTTAAGAGGTTCCCTAGGAGCGTGCTGACAGACCCTCAGAAGTTCTACAAGGAGGTCTACGAGCCTGTTCGCGATCAGTTCGTGGAGAGGGTGTTGAGGGGTAAGGGTGGCGCTAGGGGCGTATCCCTGGACAAGTGGCTCAGGGGGAGCGGGGGAGAAGCTTCCTAACCTCCTCGACGAGACGAGGGAGGATCTCGGAGGCCTTACCCTCCAGGAAGATGTCGGTGACCTCGTTAGTCAGGGCGCTCGGCTCCACGTTAACCTCTATTATTAATGCCCCTCTCTCGCGGGCCATCCGGGGTAGCAGAGCCGCGGGGTAGACGACGCCACTAGTTCCAACTACTAGCATCGAGCGCGCCTTGTACACGCACTCCACTGCCTCTCTCCAAGCATCCTCGGGTATAGGCTCCCCGAACCACACTACGTCGGGTCTGAGGAGGCTCCCGCAGCGCGGGCACCGCGGCGGAACCTCCCTAGGAGGCTCGTTGAACACGACCCTGTACCCGCATTTCGTGCACCTAGCCCTCCATATGTTACCGTGCAGCTCGATTACACGCCTTGAGCCCGCGCGCTGGTGTAGGCCATCAACGTTCTGTGTTATCACGCACTCTAGTACACCCATCCTCTCTAACTCTGCTAGCGCGAGGTGACCCGGGTTCGGCCTAGCCCTGGCTATTATCTCCATGCGCCACTTGTACCACTCCCATACGAGCCGGGGGTTGCGGGCGAAGGCCTCCGGAGTGGCTAGCTCCTCGGGTTTGAACCTTCTCCAGAGGCCATCGGCGCCGCGGAAGGTTGGGATACCGCTATCAGCGCTTATCCCCGCGCCCGTAAGGGCAACTAGCGGTAGTCGTCTAACTATTAGGCGCGCCGCCTTCTTCACGAGCTCCTCGCTGCTGGCTCGCGTCAAGGCGGCGTCCTAGAGATAGGGGTTAGGGCTTCCTCCATAACTATCGGCGGCTGTGAGGAGCGGCAGTCCCGCCGCGGCTGAGGGGTGAAGATGGTAGGGGTCGCCTCCGAGCCGCCTATACCCTCTGGCTTCGCTCCGCGCTGCTGAGGGGGCGTGGGTGCCGGTCTGCGTCTATGAGTGGCGGTATGGCTCCGAGGAGATGAGGAGCATCTTAAGCCTCGAGTCGTGGATGAGGCACCTGCTTCGAGTAGAGGTTGCTCTAGTCGAGTCTCTAGTAGAGCTTGGCCTAGCGCCGAGAGAGGCGGCGGATAGTGTAAGGAGGGCGGCTGCCAGTGTAACCGTTGAGGAGTGGCTCGAGGCCGAGAAGAGGAGGGGGCACGATATAGCTGCTCTAGCGGAGCTCCTGGGGGAGAGGGCGGGCGCCGAGGCTGCGAGATATGTTCACCTGGGCTTCACGAGCTACGATGTGGTTGACACAGCCTGGGCTCTGGTGCTCCGGGAGGCCCTCAGCCTCCTAAAGAGGAGGGTATCCAGGGTTATCTCCATCCTCTCGAGGCTAGCCCGTGAGAACATGGATGTGCCGGTGATAGGCAGGACTCATGGCCAGCATGCTTCGCCCGTCACACTGGGCTTTAAGCTAGCCAACTACGTCTACGAGCTCGCCAGGCGGCTAGAGGCGTTATGCGAAACCGAGAAGCGTGTAGTAAGGGCTAAGATTGGCGGCAGTGTCGGCACTCTGGCTTTCTGGACGCTCCTCTGGGGCGAGGAGCTTGCACTAAAGCTTAGGGAGCGTGTGGCGAAGAAGCTGGGGCTTGAACCCCACGTTATAACCACGCAGGTTGCCCCGCGCGATGGGTTCGCGGAGCTGGCTGCCCAGCTTGCCGCCCTGGCGGGTGTCTTGGAGAGGTTTGCGCTAGAGGTTAGAGAGTTGTCGAGACCCGAGATAGGAGAGTGGCTTGAGGCCCCGCTGGGGAGAATCGGCAGCAGCGCTATGCCCCACAAGGCGAACCCCGTGGTAGCTGAGAGGGTTTGTGGCTTGGCTAAGGTCGCCAGAGGCCTCGTGGTGACGGCCTACGAGAACATAGCACTCTGGCACGAGCGCGACCTGACTAATAGTAGCTCTGAGAGAGTCTGGATCCCCCACATGCTCCTCACAATTGACCAGATGCTTCTCGATATCCTCGAGATACTGGAGAAGAGGCTCGTGTTCAACTATGACGCTATGAGGAGGAACCTGGAGCTGACCAGGGGCCACGCTCTAAGCGAGGCTGTTGTAGCGCTCTTGGTGTCAAAGGGCATGGCTAGGCACGAGGCACACAGGATAGTCATGGAGGTTTCGAGGAGAGCTTATGAACGCGGCCGGCCGCTGCTCGACGCGCTGCTCGAGGACAAGAGGGTGGCGGGGCTCGTGTCTAGAGAGGAGTTGGAGAGGGTGTTGAGGCCGGAGGCGTTCCTAGGGGCTTATAGGAGGCTTGCCGAGGAGGCCCTGAGGTACGGAGAGAGTGTAGTGCAAAAATGTGGTGGAGGCTAGGCCCCCGCATACTCCTCCATAAGCTTGTCGAGGGCCTCTAGTATCTCCTCCCTAAGCTTATCTATCTTGTCCGCCTCCTCGTTGGGTATCTCGAACTTAGCCCTAATAAGCCTGGATAGGTGGTCGCTTAGCTTCTCCCTAATCACCTTGACCGGTATCCCGTGCTCGACTAGCCTCTGCGCCGCCCTATAGAAGTCTATGATGGCCCTCATGAGCTTGAACTGCTTCTGTGGCGTGCTGAACGCGTCTATCGGGTCGAACGCGTTCTGCTTCAAGTAGCCTTCTCTAATCAGCCTCGCTGCCTCAAGCACTAGCTTGTCCCTCTCGCTGAGGCTCTCGGTTCCAACCAGCCTCACTATCTCCTTCAGCTCGTCCTCGCGCAGCAGTATGTTGTACATCTCGTCCCTATACTCCTTCCACCTCGGGTCTATGTTCTCGTGCCACCACTTGGCTACGAGGTCGACGTAGGCTGAGTAGCTTATAATCCAGTTTATGGCTGGGAAGTGCCTAGCCCTAGCCAGCTGCACGTCTAGCGCCCAGAACACCCTCACGAAGCGCCTAGTGTGGCTAGTGACCGGCTCGGTGAAGTCGCCTCCTGGCGGCGAGACGGCAGCGGCTATGCTAACGCTGCCCACGCGCTCCGGCCTTCCTAGGAGAACCGCTCTACCAGCACGCTCGTAGAACTCGGCTAGCCTGGAGGCCAGGTACGTCGGGTAGCCCTCCTCGGCTGGCATCTCCTCGAGTCGTCCTGCTATCTCGCGGAGAGCCTCAGCCCACCTACTAGTCGAGTCCGCTATCAGCAGCACGTCGTAACCCATATCCCTATAGTACTCCGCCATGGTCATGCCGGTATAGATGCTGGCCTCTCTCGCTGCAACGGGCATGTTGCTCGTGTTGGCTACGAGTATAGTCCTCTCCAGCAGCGGCCTACCCGTCCACGGGTCCTTGTACTTCGGGAAGCGTCGAAGAGCGTCAGTCATCTCGTTGCCGCGCTCGCCGCAACCGATGTAGATGACTACCCTAGCCGCGCTCCACTTTGCGAGGCTGTGTAGCGTTACAGTCTTCCCGCTGCCGAAGGGGCCCGGTATAGCGGCTGCGCCTCCCTTCGCAAGCGGGAAGAGCGTGTCGATAACGCGTATGCCCGTTAGAAGCGGCTCGACGGGCTCTAGCTTCTCCTTGACGGGTCTAGGCGTTCTCACGGGCCACCTGTGCATCATCTTGAGCTCTACTTTACCCCTCCCGGGGACCGTCACAACCGCTATCGTGTCCTCGACCGTATAGTCGCCCTCAGGCGCAAGCCACTCGAGAGTAGCGCTTGTTACGTCAGGCGGCACCATTATACGATGTTCTATCAGCGGCGTCTCCTGCACCACGCCTAGAACGTCGCCAGCATGCACGCGATCGCCAGGCTTAAGCTCCTTGTTAGGCTGGAAGTGCCACTTCTTACTCCTGTCAAGCGCCGGTATCTTGACGCCACGCTTCACGAAGATGCTGCCGGTCCTCTTCCTAATCTCCTCGAGAGGCCTCTGGATACCATCAAATATCTGGCCCAAGAGCCCCGGACCGAGCTCAACGCTAAGAGGCTCGCCTGTGCCGTAGACAGGCTCGCCGGGCCTAAGCCCGGTGGTCGACTCGTAGACTTGTATGAAGGCCTTATCGCCGCTAATCTTGGTTATCTCGCCTACAAGCCTCTCCTCGCCAACCTCGACCATCTCGTACATCTTGGCGCCGCTCATACCATCGGCTACTACGAGAGGACCAGCAATCCTAATGATGCGACCCTTAACGGGCAATCTCAGAACCCATGTTCTCCGACCAGGAGAGGAGTATTAGAGGCTGACCGTGTGGTGCGGGGGGTGGGATTTGAACCCACGCCGGCCTACGCCAGCGGGTCTTGAGCCCGCCCCCTTGACCTGGCTCGGGCACCCCCGCACCGAGGGGTCGAGCCTCCACGGGTACGAAACGGTAAATAGAGTGGTAATTAGGCTTTCTTTGCTTTCTCCTCTGACGCCATCATCCTTCTAACCTTGGCCCACTCGAGCGCGCGCAGGCCCGCATCGTGGTACACCCAGTATTCTATCCTCTTAGCGTACTCTAGGGCATAGAGGAGTGGTGGAACCAGTATAGCGGCCACCAGCGCTATCCACGTGAGTGTTCTGAGCGGGTTCAGGCTGGCGCTGGGCGGTGTTAGGAAGAGTAGCGCGAACAGCGGGTCTAGCACCACGAAGATTATGATATAACCATAGTACTGTGGTATGGTCGGGACCCGGGCTCTCCTCCTCGGAGGGTTGCCCGCCTCGTACCTGGCTCTCTTGAAGGTGTGGCGGGGCCCGCTCGTTACGAGGGCTGCGATAGCGTATGCTGCGAGTGTGCCGAAGAACCCGAGTAGCGCGAGTAGAGCCATTATAGCATAGTTGGTGCCTAGCGTAGCCACTCTCAGCCCCCCGTGGTTCTTGCACGCTCCTGGACCAGGCTAAAGACGGTCTCCGGTTCAACCTCCTCCAGGCCAGGCGCCCCAAGCTCCACTGGGTATACTCTACGCGCCCCCTCCTCCAGCAGCGCCTTCGCCACCACCGGTGCTGTACCGGGCTCCACGAGCGCCAGTATCACTCCCCCGAGGCCGGCGCCCGTGAGCTTCGCTCCCAGTGCCCCAGCGCGCCTAGCGCTCCAGACGAGCCTCTCTATCTCGGGGGTCGAAACGCCTATGGAGTAGAGGAGGCCGTGGTTCACGTCCATCAGCTCGCCCAGTAGCCTCGCGTCACCCTCCTCCAGTGCGCGTACAGCCCTCCACACGAGCAGGGATGCTGCGAGGTAGACGTGGTTTAGGATGCTCCTCAGCCTAGAGTACCTTTCGAGCACGCGCTCCACAGCCGTCCTGGTGCTGCGCGGTACGCCGGTATCGGCTATCACAGCCTCTAGCCTGTGGGGCGCCTCTAGCCTCTCGTACACCATGCGCCCATAGTATACTATGAAGCCGCCCTCGAGGGCTACAGTGTTGTCTATCCCGCTGGGGCGGCCGTGAAACACCTTCTCGGCTTCAAATGCGAGCTCGGCTACTAGACTCTTCTCGAGAGAACCGGCTGCATCTAGGAGCGCGGCAGCCACCACGGTTGAAGCCGACGCGCTGCTCCCGAGGCCCGCGCCGATAGGCGCCTCGGTGTACACGACTACCTCCACGCCCTCCACACCAGCCTCTTTCGCGATTCGCGCAAAACCCTCCATGGAGGCGCCGCACTCGTTACGCGGGTAGACTCGGCACCTTACACCGAGGTTGAGAGAGTGGAGTATGGTATAGTGCTCGCTGGTCCTCCGCCAGCACGCGTAGGTGTAGAGGCTGGTTGCAGCCGCTAGCGCAGGCGCCCCGCGTACCACGAAGTGCTCGCCAAAGAGTATCACCTTGGTTGGCGCCCGGTAGCAAGCCCTGAACTGCAAGCTCACAGCCTCGTTCGATTAGAGGATGCTCGGCATCTCCTTTTAAGTGGGTGAAACGGTTTACAACCTATCAAACTGGGGGATAGTGTGCCCGTTGAGGGCAAGCTTGTTGTCTGGCTAGAAGAGGTTAACAAGGATGACGTACCCTATGTCGGTGGCAAGGCGGCTAATCTCGGCGAGTTGTTGCGTGCGGGTATCCGCGTACCCCCGGGCTTCGTGGTAACAGCCGAGGCTTACAAGAAGTTTATGAAGGAGACGGGGCTTTTCGACAAGGTATTGAGCATGATAAAGTCTATCGACGTCAACAATACTGAGCAGCTGGAGGAGGTTAGCCAGAAGATAAAACAGCTCATACTCGACACCCCCATGCCCAAGGACCTGGAGGAGCTCATACGCAGATACTACAGGGAGTTGGCTAAGCGCGTTGGAGTCGAGAACCCCCTAGTGGCTGTCAGGAGCAGCGCCACTGCGGAGGACCTGCCTGAGGCCAGTTTCGCCGGCCAGCAGGACACCTATCTCAACGTGCGCGGCGAGGATGAGGTGGTGAAGAAGGTTAAGGCCTGCTGGGCCAGCCTCTTCAACGCACGCGCCATCTTCTATCGTGAGCAGATGAAGATACCCCATGATAAGGCCTACATGGCTGTCGTAGTCCAGAAGATGGTTATGAGCAGATCCGCTGGAGTAATGTTCACGGTCCACCCTGTAACGGGCGACGATAAGGTAGTCGTGATAGAGTCCGCGTGGGGTCTGGGCGAGGCCGTAGTAGGCGGCAAGGTCACGCCCGACGAGTTCATAGTGGATAAGAGGACTTTGAAGGTGGTTGAGAAGAGGATTGCAGAGAAGAGTATCGCGATAATATACGATCCCGAGAAGGGCACGAACGTTGAGATCAAGCTGCCGCCCGAGAAGGCTAAGGCTCCGAGCCTCAGCGACGAGGAGGCGGTTGAGCTCGCGAAGCAGGCGATTAGGGTTGAGAAGCACTACGGCATGTACATGGACATCGAGTGGGCTATAGACCAGGAGATGAAGTTCCCGGAGAACGTGTTCATAGTGCAGGCTAGGCCCGAGACGATATGGAACGTGAGGAAGAGGAAGCAGGCCGAGGAGGCTAAGGAGGCTGAAGAGGTTAGCGTTGAGAAGGCAGAGGTTCTCGTGAGAGGTCTCCCCGCCAGCCCGGGCATAGCCTCTGGCGTTGCTCGGGTAATCCTAGACCCGCATAGCGAGGAGGCCAAGCACTTCAAGGAGGGCGACATCCTCGTAACCAGGATGACTGACCCCGATTGGGTCCCGTTGATGAAGAAGGCGGCGGCAATAGTAACGGACGAGGGTGGTATGACGAGCCACGCTGCGATAGTTTCCCGTGAGCTCGGTATCCCGGCTGTTGTCGGCACCAGAGAGGCTACAAAGAAGATAAAGACTGGCATGGTTATAACCGTCGACGGCTACCGCGGTGTCGTCTATAAGGGCAAGGTGGTGGCCAAGAAGGAGGAGAAGCCGAAGGTAGAAGTGGCGGGCTTCGCCATACCAAAGGAGGTGTTGAGCGAGATATATCCCGTAACGGCAACCAAGATATACATGAACCTCGGCGAGCCAGACGCTATCGACAAGTACCTCGACCTGCCGTTCGACGGCATCGGTCTAATGAGGATAGAGTTCATAATCACCGACTGGATAGGATACCACCCGCTCTACCTCCTCGAGCAGGGTAAGGGCGACCTCTTCATAAACAAGCTAGCCGAGGGCATTGCCAAGGTCGCTTCCGCGATATACCCAAGGCCCGTTGTAGTACGCTTCAGCGACTTCAAGAGCAACGAGTATCGCGGCCTAAAGGGTGGCGAGAAGTACGAGCCTGTAGAGAGGAACCCGATGATAGGCTGGCGCGGCGTCTCCCGCTACATACACCCGAAGTACAGGGAGGCGTTCAAACTAGAGGTTAAGGCTATTCTAAAGGTGCGCGAGGAGATGGGCCTCAAGAACGTGTGGGTGATGCTACCCTTCGTGAGGACAACTTGGGAGGTCAAGGAGGTGTTGAAGATAATGGAGGAAGTCGGCTTAAAGAGAAGCAAGGACTTCAAGGTATGGATTATGGCTGAGGTGCCGAGCGTAGCGATACTAGCCGAGGAGTTCGCTAAGCTGGTCGACGGCTTCAGCATCGGAAGCAACGATCTAACCCAGCTTGTACTAGGCGTTGATAGGGACTCGCAGCTACTAGCAGAGATGGGCTACTTCGACGAGAGAGACCCGGCGGTGCTCAAGGCAATCGAGATGATAATAAGAGCTGCTAAGAAGTATGGTAGAACAGTCTCAATCTGTGGGCAGGCTCCCAGCGTATACCCGGAGATAGTCGAGTTCCTGGTGAGGAAGGGTATCGACAGTATAAGCGTTAACCCCGATGCAGTGATACGAACGAGGAGGCTCGTAGCGAGCATAGAGAGGAAGATAATGCTAGAGAGGCTTGCCAAGCTCGAAGAGAAGCTAAGCAAGCTAAATGTCTGAATTCCTAGGCTGTTTTGAACATCGTGTAAAATACTCCAACTTTTAATAAAATCGCCTCTTTTTCAAAAAGAAGCCGCCTGGCAAAGCTTTTCAAACTCTTATAGCTTGTCTCGGGCCCCGCGGCAGTAAGGAAGTTTATACGGGGTTTGAATAGACCGGGTGACGGTACGAAAAGTAGCGCGTTCTTACGCTGGTTAGAGTGCTAGGCAGCTCGGCTTGTTGAGTCTAGCGCATACTATGAGTGCATCCCTGCTCTTGCGCGACGCGTTGAGCAGGAACCGTAGGAGGTATGTCAGCTCCGGTAACTTCTCCATTATCTGTTCCCTGTTTGTCGGGTTCACCTCCTCGCAAAGCTTATACCTGCAAATCTTTACGCGTCCGGGCTCATACTCCATGCTCACGTGTAGATCGTGGCGTGCTAGTCTTAGTCGGCCCTTCTCGTAGGCTATCACTGTAGCTGGCTTTGTGCGCGTCAAGAGCAGGCGGTCGTTTGTGGCCAATAGCTGCCATGTGGCGCAGAATCTTGAGAGTAGGCCCTCACGCGTCTTTATCATGTTGTCTGCTGCTAGGCATCTAGCCCTCTCCAGCATCTCTGCTACTTCATCCAGCACGTGGCTCAGGTTGAACATTATGTTCACGGCTCTAGACTCTGCTAGGCTCTCTGCTTTCCCCATAGCATTGCGTATAGTCTCGGCCTGGGAGCGGGCAAAGCTAACCGCCTCATCGAGCAGAGCATCTGACACGGTCCATCCCTCCGCGGCGCACCGCTATGCCGGGCACGCCTAGGGATTATTAAGGCGAGGGGATGGGTCTGGAGGGGCCTGTCGAAGGCTGGGTGGCTATCCTGCCTGATGGCAGCGTGTTCGTAATCAAGGGTTGCGAGCACCCGCTCCCCTGCCTCTACGCGGTCCCGAAGCGCCTCGGGTATGTGAGGGTTCGCGATCCCTGGACTCCAACCCGCCTAGACTCTTGGAGCAAGTGCCTCGAGGGCCACTACCCTATAGTGTGTCCGGAGGATAGCGTCGCTATCATAAATCCCGTAGAGTTCCTGGAGAGGTTGCTGGCTGCGGGGTTTAGGGATGAGATAATCGAGACCTTGGTATCGTCTGTCGGCGAGGGTGTTGGCGTGACGGGTTCCCTAGTCTATGAGCCTTGGAGGAGCCGAGACATAGACGTGGTGGTGTATGGGTGTAGGGGTGCGAGGCGGGCGCTAGAGGTGGTGCTAGAGCTGTGGTCTAAAGGCGTTGTAGAATCGCCCGGCCTAGGAGAGTATTATGCTACGCGCCGCGAGATGAGCATAGAGGATTGGGCTACTATAGCCGCCCTAAACCCCCTCTACTTCCGCCACAGCTCCCGCGCCTATAGCATCAAGCTGGTAGCGTGCACGAGGCCAATACGGTGCAAGACCCGTTCAAGAAGACTTGTTGAGACACGGGTGGTGGTGGCGAGGGGGCGAGGGGTGCCGTGCACGATCCCCAGGCTCTACGAGGCCGTGGCTGATGGGTTTGGGCGGATAACAGTCTATACCCTACGCTCAAGCCTCTCCTGCATGCCCGGCGGCACAATACTCGAGGGTGTTATGGCTCTAGAGGAGCTCGAGGATGGCGGGAAGAGGCTGGTACCAGATGGCGGGGTTATCGGGGTACAGGTGCTGCACGCCTGACTACCGCCCGCTTGTAGAGCGCAGCGTAGTATACGTGGATGGGGAGGTGCACCAGGTTCTAGCGTCCTACGATAATGGCGTTACGCTCCTCATACCGAAGTACGTGGTTGGCGAGGGCCTCCTCTACTCTAAGCCCCTCGCGTCTAGGCTAAAGCGCCTGGTATGGCACTATAGGCCGGGGGAGGTGGCAAGCCTAGCCAATACCCATGACCCCTGCTTCGACGCCAAGACCTATACATTATCGTGGAGCCATGCTCCACTCGTCTGCGATCCCAGGTGTAGGCGAGAGGAGCTAGAGTCCCCTAGAGACGAGCTAGAGGAGGAGGCCCTAGAGCTCATAACTGGACTTAGAGGTTTAGGTGTGGAGGCTTATCCTACGGGCTCCATCCTCGGCTACTATCACGACCCGAGAATCTCGGATATCGACCTGGTCGTGTATGTAGACTCGAGAGGCGGATGCAAGGATATCATAGAGGCGGTTGCCGCTCTACTAGAGCCTCTGCCCCCGGGGCGCGTAGAGGCCTGGGCGCGTGCACGCGGCGTGGAGCCAGGCTTGTATAGGAGGTGGGTGAGGGGCGTGTATCACGGCCGCGAGGTATCAATAGTGTTTGCTCTCGGCGCCCCCCGCCGATACTGCGAGATTATGATCGATTACGGGGGTTTGAGGCGTATTGTAGAGCGGAGGTTAAGCCTAGAACCTGGAGGTTGTAGAGCACTCACATGGCCCCACTTCACGTTGTCTAAGGAGGGTCTCCTTATAGTCTCCTTCGACGGCGTCTATGCTCCCATGCTCTTCGAGGGCGGGTGCGTCGAGGCGACCGGCCTAAAAGCGCGCGTCTCTCTCGGTGGAGTGTGGTACGATGCTATCATCCTAGGCGTCTCGGAGGCGGAAACCAGGATTGTGAGATGCTAGCCCTTCTTCTCTAAAACCTTCACAGCCTCCTTCAACGCCCCCATCTTCTCCTCCTCGCTCTTAGCGTATATCGCTGTGAAGAGCGCCCCCATCAACTTGTATAGAGTCTTCACGTCCTCCGCCAGGCTTCCACACCTCTCCTCCAGATCCCTTAGCCTCGTGTTCATGATATCCATGAGAGTGTCGATAACATGTAGGAGCTCGTCCAGATCCTCGTGGTGGTGATGGTGATGCTCGTGCTCCAGTTCAGGGTGCGTCTCCATAACCTCCTCTACGACCTTCTCGAGGTCGGACTCCTTCTTGGGTAGGGTCATTCTCATTCTACGCTTCTTTTTCTTCTTCTCCTCTTCGCCTGCCACCTCAACCACCCTTTATGCAGCGTGCACACGCGAAGGGCGTTATATCCGGTTTAAGCCTCTTGGCTGGTCGCGAACCACCTCTGAGCCAGGTATATGTTCCACACGCTATGCAGCTTGCGGGCGGCATCGCGGTGTAGGCATCGCGTCGCATAGATACGCCCATCCCTAGTCTGTACGAGTATACGCGCGAAGCCGGGCTCGCACTCCTCTAGCTTAACCCTCACAACCTCGCCCATGAAGACGAGACCCTCGAGGAAAACAACGGGCTTCGTCTCCACCATTCCTCGGCACCATCCAACCTACCCGAGCCTTAGAAACACTTGTATAGGTACGCCATCCTCGTAGAAGACCTCTATCTGCATCCCGGTCACCGATATCTGGCGGAGCGGTTCCAGCTGCTGCCGTGCCCTCTCCAACCGGTTCAACCGGTTCTGGAGATCCCTCACAACGTTGACAAGCGCCTCGAGCTCCTGGTTGGGGTCCGGGTTTATCACTATCCTGACCTCCCCCAGGGTTATCACCTGGGTTTGGGGCGTAGCTGGTCTAGCCCCGAGCTTCCCCAGCACCTCCTCGAACTTCTTGAGCATCTCTGCCCTAGCCTTAGCCTCCTCTACGCGCCTGAGATACTCGCTAAGCCTGTTACGAATATCGTTTATCTCGTCCTCGAGGCTCTTGAGGAACTCTTCTGCAGAGTCAAACCTCTTGACGTCGTGCACCCCGACCCCCAAGGCTACGGGGTAACGTGCAATATCTATAGTGCGTTTTGGCCCCGGCGACGGAAGAACCTAGTATCTCATCGCTATTAAGTCTCTTATAGACGGGTGCAAGGCCTATGAGCGATAGGATAGGGTTCACCGTTATAGGCGAGTATCCTCCACTCGTCTCGCTAGCCTACTGGCACTCTGTGCTAGCGGCTGTCTTCGCGCTGG
Organism: uncultured Desulfurococcales archaeon; assembly: GCA_964613695.1. Lineage (GTDB taxonomy): Archaea > Thermoproteota > Thermoprotei_A > Sulfolobales > Pyrodictiaceae > Pyrolobus. The sequence goes on from CAZTIR010000003.1 coordinate 51,388, forward strand.
CGAACCGCATGGTGAGGCACATCCCCATAGTAGACGATGAGGGTAAGCTGGTTGGCATCTACTCGATTCGCGATCTACTAGACTTTATAGGAGGTGGGACGTGGGAGAGGCTACGCTCCAAGTACAACGATGATCTCCTAGGCGCCCTCACGGGTGTTCATCTTGAGGAGGTGATGGTGCGTAACCCTATCGCCCTCGAGTTCGGGGCCTTCACACTACGCGACGTGATAGAGAGGATGGCGTCTAAGAACATAGGAGCATTGCCGGTTGTGACCCGCGAGGGTAGGCTAGTGGGCATGGTTACAGAGGAGATGGTAGCGAGGCTAGTGAGCTTCGTCTCGGTTGGGGCGACGGCGGAAGAGATTATGAGCAGCCCGGTTCACGTGCTGCGAACCGATGCTAGTGTGCTCGACGCGGTTAAGCTGATGACGAGCATGAGGATTAGACACGTGCCCCTCGTTGACGAGAAGGGTGTGCCGAAGTACGTGCTCTCGGCTAGGGATATCCTCCGCTTCCTGGCTATAGAGGAGACTCTCGAGAAGCTACACGAGAGGGGTTACGGGCTGCTAGGAGAGGTTGAAGCCTGGCGTCTTGCGTCAAGACTGCTTGTAGCCGTAGCGCCTGAAACGCCTATAAGCCGAGTGGCTGCCATAATGAGGATGCATGGCATCAGCAGCGTGCTTGTAATGGAGGGTGATAACCTCAAGGGCATTATAACTGATAGGGACTTTGTGGTAAAGGTGCCGAAGCGTATGGGCGAGATACTATACGAGACTCTGGAGCAAGCCATACCGAGGATAACGCTCTAGCGAGAAGCACTCTCAGCAAGCGCTTAAATAGTGGCCGTAAGGCACGTTTCAGCCTCGTTATAGTCACCTCGGTTGGGTGGGTTAGTGGGCCACCCCTGGCTACCCAACCTCAACGATAGAGACCGTAGAGAGATGCTTGAGAAGATAGGCGTCCGCGACCCCCTCGAGCTTTACAGGGATGTTCCGCGCGGGCTCATACTCCCAGAGCCTCCCCGGGTGGGTTTCGAGAAGCCTCTGAGCGAGGAGGAGGTTAGGCTCCACCTCGACAAGGTATTGTCGCGTAACCGGGTGTACCTCGACCCCCCGCCGTTCACCGGGGGCACCGTGTGCCCCCACTATGTGCCAGCAGTGGTGGACGCCATCATCTCTAGGGGCGAGTTCTATACGGCGTATACGCCGTACCAGCCTGAGATAAACCAGGGTATCCTCCAGGCGTTATTCGAGTATCAGAGTCTAATGGCGGACCTCCTGGAGGTTGATGTGGTCAACTCCTCGATGTACGACATGAGCACGGCTGTGGCCGAGGCTGCTCTAATGTCTATGAGGGTTACGAGGAGGAGGCGTATCCTCGTACCCGAGACCATGAACCCGGAACACCTAGAGGTTCTCATAACGTGGACTAGGGGTAGGGACGCTATCGTCGAGACCGTTAGGGTTGACAATGAGACCGGGCTCCTCGACCTCGGCGACCTCGAGGCCAGGTTATCGCGCGGTGATACGGCGGCAGTCTACCTCGAGAACCCTAGCTTCCTCGGAGTGGTTCAGGAGCATGCGGAGGCGGTTGGCGACGCCGCTCACAAGCATGGGGCCTTGTTCATAGTGGGCGTTGATGTGACGAGCCTTGGTCTGCTAAAGCCGCCGGGCAGGTATGGTGCGGACATTGTGGTCGGCGAGGGCCAGCCCCTAGGCCTAGGCCTGAACTACGGCGGCCCATACCTGGGCGTGTTCGGCGTGAGGTGGGATCGGAGGCTTGTACGCCAGATGCCAGGGCGCCTGGTGGGCATGACTAGGAGCGTCGAGGGCGAGAGAGCCTTCACCCTCATACTCCAGACGAGGGAGCAGCACATCAGGAGGGAGAGGGCTACATCTAACATAACGACTAACGAGGCTCTCATGGCCATAGCGGCTGCCGTCTACATCTCGCTACTGGGCAAGGGTGGGTTCCGGAGGCTCTCGAGGGAGGTACTCGTTAGGAGCAACTACCTCCTACACCGCGCCAGGGGCATAGGCCTCGAGCCGCTCTATCCCAGCGCCAGGTACTACAAGAACATCCCGCTCGTCTTCCCCCTCGAGTATAGCCGTGTGCACCAGGCGTTGAAGGAGAGGGGGATTATGGGGGGCCTCCCTCTAGACCGCTACGAGGAGACTAGGAGGCTCCTAGGCGAGAAGGCTAGCAGGACAGCACTCTTCTGCGCCACGGAGGTCCACTCAAAGAGGCATATAGACGCTCTCATAGACGCTATTGCGGGGATAGTAGGGGGTGGCGGAGGATGACCTGGAGGCAGGCTAGGTGGGAGGAGCCACTCGTCCACGAGCTAGGGGCTCCGGGTAGGAGGGGCGCGAGGCTACCCTATGAGCACGAGCTAGAGGAGATGGAGAGGGTTGTAGGTGCGCCCGAGGAGCTGCTGCCGCGCAGCATGATGAGAGACGAGCTAGAGCTGCCAGAGCTCAGCGAGGTCGAGGTGGTGAGACACTATACTAGGCTAACCCAGATGTCGTACGGCGTGGATGTTGGCCCGGTGCCCCTCGGCTCCTGTACGATGAAATACAACCCGAAGATAATGGAGGAGGTTGCCCGAGACCCACGCATAAGGCACCTACACCCCCTCCAAGACGAGGATACCGTGCAGGGTCTCCTAGAGATACTCTACAGGCTTGAGAGGTGGCTGGCCGAGCTAACCGGCATGGACCGCTGCAGCCTCCTACCGCCAGCCGGCGCGGCGGGCGAGCTCACCGGAGTCCTCATGATCAGGAAGTATCATAGGGATCGTGGCGAAGAGAGGGATGAGATGCTCGTGCCCGACTCGGCCCACGGCACTAACCCGGCGTCGGCGGCCATGGCGGGCTTCAAGGTAGTCCGTATACCCACCAGCAGCTCTGGGACAGTAGACATCGAGGCGCTTAAGGCGGTGGTGGGTAGGCGTACCGCAGGCCTCATGCTGACAAACCCCAACACTCTCGGGATATTCGAGGATAGGATACTCGAGATAGCGGATATAGTCCACGAGGCTGGGGGGCTACTCTACTATGACGGCGCGAACCTCAACGGCATAATGGGTATAGTTAGGCCTGGCGACATGGGCTTCGACATAGTACACTTGAACATACACAAGACGTTTGCGGCCCCCCATGGCGGCGGCGGGCCGGGCGCAGGCCCAGTCTGCGCCAAGGGGGAGCTCGTGGAGTACCTGCCCAGGCCCCTCATAGGCTTTGATGGCCGCCGCTACTACTGGGACTACTCTTGCGACAAGTGCATAGGCAGGATTAGAGCCTATTACGGCAACATAGTGCCTCTCGTCAAGGCCTACGTGTACATAGCTATGATGGGTGCCTGGGGCCTCAGAGAAGCCGCCATACAATCCGTGATAAACACGAACTACTTCATAGCGTTGATGAAGGGCGTTAAGGGTTACGAGCTGCCCTACGACCCGGAGAGGCCTCGTAAACACGAGCTCGTGCTAAGCGCGGCTCCCCTGGCCCGCGAGACCGGGGTCACAGCCGAGGATGTGGCTAAGGCGATACTAGACTATGGGCTACACGCCCCCATAACATACTTCCCATTGATAGTAGACGAGGCTTTGATGATAGAGTTCACGGATACAGAGACACGCGAGAACATAGAAGCTTATGCGAGGATCCTCCGCGAGATAGCGGAGAGGGCCTACAAGGACCCCGAGTCAGTGAAGAAAGCGCCCAGAAACACGAGCGTAGCGAGAGTCGATAACGTGTACGCCAACCACCCGCGCACAGTGACCCCCAGCTACCGCGTGTACCGCAGGAGGCTTAGGGGCGAGAAGCTAACCCTCTAGCTCACGCACCACAAGAGCCCTCAGCCTCGAGGCGGCCTCCACGAGGGAACGATCCCCGTCATCCTCTAGGCACGGCTGACCCTCCGCCGTCGACCCTGCATCCCTCCTCGCGCACACGTATAGGATCTCAGAGCCGGCGGCATAGAGGGCTAGCCGCAAACCCTTACAACACCCGTAAGGCATGGCTGCAGCTCTCAAACCCCTCCTACGAGCCTCGCCCAAGAACCAGTAGAGCACCGAGGCAAGCCTATTGCTGGGCTTTTCGCTGCCGATTGCAAGCTTGGCACCCCAAGCGCCCAGGCTAGAGGCTCTGGCCAAGAGATACTCTGCTAGACCCTCGCTAAACCTCTCAAGAGGAGCATGGAGGCTCAGAAGCACGCGCCCCCAGTCAAGGTCTTTAAGCTTATTCCTCTCAACCCTCTCGAAGGTGAGAACCTCCAGGTCGACTAGCATAGCGCCATGGTCGAGAGCAGCCTTCAAAACCCCGATACGCTCCTCATCGCTAACTCTAGTGCTGCCGCCCTCCCACCATGCACGCACAGTAACAATACTCTTCTCGAGCAAGCCAGCCTCACCAGCCTCTCTAATAACGATGAGCATGTCGTCAACGGAGCCGAGGTAATCCAGACGAAGCTCGACAGCATCGACTAGAGGCATGTCGAGAACACGCCAAGCCGTAGAGACGCTATCGGCGCCCCTAACCGGGACAACACCGACAATCAAGCTCTCCACCCCACACGCTTGAAAAACATGAAGCTCACCCCGCAAAAAGAACATAGCAAAATATCCGTCTTTAGAGAACGTCTTGCTTCGAGCCCCACGGCCCTAGAAGACTGAAAGAATGTTAACCGTGCCGAGCTTTCGCCAACGCCTCGAGATGCCCCTCCAGGAGTCGCACCTCGCCTCCGGGTTAGAGCCTCATTAATAGCGAAGGAAATTACGCTTTAAACAAGCCTGAATAGTATATAAACGTGCCTAGTCAACCGGCCATCAACAAGTGCTCCTGAAACATCGAAAATAATGCTATTAACGCTCATAACTTGTATATGGAATGGTGCGCCGGGAGAATGGGAGAAAGGCGTGAAGAAAAGATACGCAAAGCGGTAGAAGAGATTTCGAAGCTCATCGCCCCGCCCTCTGCGAGCGCCCGTAGCGGGGGCGAGCCTCCCAACACCCCGCAGCCTCCGGCCCTGGGCAGCGACAGCAACCCGAGCAGCCCGGGCAGCGTGGACGTGAGGGAGGAGGAGCTGGTCGAGCTTCTGAAGGAGAAGCTGCGCGAGATGGGCGACAACCCCGACGAGGTGATTAAGCTGGGAGAGTCCATCGGCCTCCCGCCGCTCGACTCCCTGCTAATAGAATACTCTGGGTTGAAGCAGATTAGCATGGAGGAGGCGAGGAGGGAGCTCATAGAGGAGCTTAGGAGGCGTAAAGCAGCCGAAGCTGCTCAGCCTGGCGAGAAAGAGGAAGGCGGTTATCTAGTTGAGCTTGTCGAGAAGATTCTAGATATGTTGGGTGTGGAGGAGGGGGGTCAGGGAAGGGGAGGGATGAGCTAGACTATTCCCACCTTTATCGTGTTTTCGCGGTTCGATAGGGTCGCGTGTGTATATGGAGGTGGTTTTCGGCTGGTGCTGAGCGTGTAGAGAGGGTTTTGTGGGAGAGTATGGCTTCTTCAAGTGCTCGTCTCGCGTTTTCCGCGCCCTTCCCGGCTCTCGGCAGTCGTGTTGCTATGCGTTTAGCGTATAGTTTTGCCTGCCTTCCTCCCCCTGCTCTGGTGGCTCGTGGTGGATGCCGTCCTCGTTTCCATTGATTTCGAGGGGCTCCCATACGTGGTTTCTAGGCTTCAGCTCGGCCCCGAGGGCAGGTTGTGGAGTGAGGCTAGAAGGGTTGCTCTGAGGCTTGTGAGGGTTGTTGCCGAGAGGATTCTCGAGCGAGGCTATTCCGTTGTTGTTGCCGATTCGCATGGGCTAATGGTTAACATTGACGGCTCTGGTCTGCCTCGTGGTGTGGCTCTCGTCTCGGGTTTCCCGCGCACACCCCCCTCCATGGTCCCCCTCGTCGAGGGTGTTGTCACCGCCGTTTTCCTCGGGTATCATGCGGGTAGTGGTGTGTACTCGGTTCTTGCTCACACCTACGCGGGGCGCTATGTGCTAGAGATTAGGGTTAATGGGGTTAGGGCCTCGGAGTTCCTCCTCAACGCGATGTACCTTGGCGAGAAGGGTGTGCCGGTAGGCCTGGTGGCGGGCTCCGAGGAGTTGATGGGTGAGGTTGAGAGGTTTACACCATGGGCTGAGAGGGTTGTGCTCAAGAAGAGCCTCGGGTACCATGCTGCCATCTCTCCCCCGCTCCCCGAGATAGAGGAGAGGCTCTCGGAGGCGGTCTCGAGGATGCTCGTGAAACTGGAGAGGGGCGTCCTCAGGCCCCTGGAGCCTTCTCGCCCTGTGCACCTCGAGATAGTACACACTAGTCCCTTCTACGCTGAGGTAACGTCCCTCATCCCGGGGGCGCGGCGCAAAAACCCGGTCACCGTCGAGCTTCGGACCGATTCGATGGAAGAGGCTCTACGCCTCCTCGAACTAGCCCTATATGCCTGGATTGGCGCTAGGAGCATAACCGGTGGATGAGGAGACCGCTAGACGCTGAAGAGTGACGAGTAGTGAAGCCGGGCGCCCGACACCCCGCCACACTAGGTGCGAGAGCCTCGCCCATCCTAAACATCTAGAAGACGACCCGAGGCATTTTTAAGACGCTGCCAGTATGATTGTGGATGCTGCGAGGCAGACGAGATAGCGTTGAGCCTAGACGTGGGCGTCTCCCCTAGATGCGCTGCACGTTATGAATGTTGGTGAGCGATCCTAGGCTCGACTCTAGGGCTGCGCGCACGCACCTCGGTATCGCTTCCCTCGCGACGCCCTCCGGGCACTTCTCTAGCGGTAGCCTGCACC
>CAZTIR010000004.1:0-2857 GCA_964613695.1 uncultured Desulfurococcales archaeon
ACGTAATCGCCTAGGCTGTAGCGTATGAGCGGCATCGTGTAGTGGTAGAGTAGAGATGCTATGAGCTCTCCGCGCTCGCCCTCGCCAGCGGGCTCGCCGGTGGGCTTATCCTCGTAGCTCCCGGGCGCTATCACATCGAATATCTCCACGTCCTCGTAGATGAGGAGCGTGCCCGGCGCGTCCGGGGGCTCGACGGCGATGTGGCCGTCGGTGGTGCCCCAGATGCTTAGAATCTTCTCGACGTTCGGGTGGACCTCCATCAGCTTCTTCTTAGTGTTCTCCGCGGCGGCGCCGCCGTGGAGCAGGAGCACGCGGAAGGGCGTCTCCCAGCCCTCCTCCTTAGCCATCTCGCCTATGAGCCTGTGCAGCCAGGGGGTGGTGGCGAAGACGTCAACCTTCCACAGCTTCAGTATGAGCATGTGCCTCTCCTTCCAGGTGAAGAAGGTCTCGCCGCCGCCCGCGATCGCGGTGGCGCCGCACCTCCACATAGCGGTCTCGACGAGCGGCGGGCCCCAGGAGTAGAAGCCGCTCATGTTCAGGTAGTTGGCGTACACGACGCCGGGCTTCACATCCGCGAAGGTCCATAGGTAGCGGGCCTGCAGCTCCTCGAAGTAGTCTAGCTCGAGCCTACCCCACCCCTGGAACGTGGGCATGCCCGTGGAGCCGGAGGTGGCGCCAACGAAGTGAATGTACTTGGCGAGCTCGGGTACCATTATGGAGCCGTAGGGTGGGTTACTGCTCTGATCCCTCCTCAGATCCTTCTTGGTGAGGACCGGGATCTTGACAACATCCCTCCAGTCCTTTATCATGCTCGGGTGGAAGCCCTTGCTCTTCCAGAAGCGGCGGTAGAAGGGCGAGTTCTCCCAAGCCCACCATACTATCTGCTTGAGCCTCTGAGTCTTAATCTTCTCGAGCTCCTCGCGAGGAAGGGTGAGAATGCGCTTGTTCCAGAGCTTCTCGTCGCGGCGTGGAGGGTAATCAGTCCTTATGAAGCCCTGCCTCCTAAGCTCCTCGTGAATAGCCTGATAGTAGCCTAGGGGTGTGGCTGGGCCAAGCGTCCAGGCCAAGGAAGCGCCCCGCCTCGTGTAAAGAAATCCCATAATAAAAGGTTCTAGAGGAGTGTTTTTTAACCCGTCCCTCTAGCGGCGTCTCCTCCTACGCCGCCCCTCTTCCTCCTCCTCGGCGACCTCGAAGGCTCTTATACCGACGCCCATCAGCTTCCTGAACACAGAGTCTACGAACTTCACGTAGAAGCCCCGCTGGCCTACAAAGGCGCCGAACTCGTCGCTCCTAACCCATATCGCTAGCTCTGGGCCCTTGAAGTCCACGTCCTCGATGTGCTTGTATATCCAGCTCGTCGGGTGTATAGCCCTAATCATGTTGATGAAGCTGCTGCGCAGGTCGCTCGTCAGCTCGACGGCCCTGAGCTTCAACTCCGTGTCCTCCTCCATCTTCTCGATCCTCTCGCCTCCGCGGCCAACCAGCCTGCCCAGATAGCCCTCCTTCACTATGATAAGCGCGTCTGGGACGTGCTCGCTCTTTATCTCGAACCTCTTCTTCTCCTCCACGAACTCCACGACAGTTATCACGTCGGCGTCGGGTGCGTGCACCCTAGCCGACTCTATGATCTTCTTCTCCACCTCGTTCAACGGCCTATTCCTCATCCTCAGCTCCAGGAGGAGCCTGATACCCCTCCTGGCGCCAGGCCTCACGATGTCCTTGAAGCCTAGGTCTACTACCTTAGCCTTCTCCTCTCCGAGGAGAACCTCGCGTATCATGGTGGCGCCGTCTCTCTCCATGTGCGGGGGCTTCTGGAAGACCGGGTCACCCGCTATGATGAACTTGCTGTTCCTACCAATCCTCATCATTATCTCTACGCTCGTCTCCGGGGGCACGTTCTGAGCATCGTCCAGGAAGATTATCGCGTCGTCGAAGGTCCTGCCTCGGAGGTAGTGGGTGTCGGCGAACATCACCCTACCCTCCTGTATCAGCTTCTCGACCTCCTTCCAGTCTATGAACTCGCCGAGAATGTCGCGCAGGTAGGCCGAGACGAACTCGTAGTACTGGGGCCCCAGCTCCTGCGCGGTCAGCTCCTTGCCGGTCACGATGTCCACGACGGGCCTCGATATGATGAGCTTCCGGTACTTCCCCTCGAGAACCGCATCGAGGCCGGTTAGCACGCTGAACAGGCTCTTGCCGGTGCCGGTGGGGCCGAACAACCCGACTATCTCGTACTCGTCGCTCGTGAGGGCCTCGAGCATCTCCTTCTGCCCGTCACTCATTGGCTTAAGCTTCTCCAGTAGAGCACCCATCGCTAGCACACCCCTCCACGTGCGCACTATGCTGTATCACGCAGAGGCCTTATCAAGACAACCTTCAAGAGAGCCGGGAGGAGCTCGGAGAGTATTATGAGGGAAAAAGGCGTGAAGGTACCGGAGTCTTAGTGGGTTATCCTCTTCTTGAGGCCGCGGGGCCACCACGCGCTCCTACCGAGCATCGCGACTACTAGCGGCGTGAAGAGGTATGACGCCATTAGACCCGCTAGGAGTATTGTGATTCCGAGTATGAAGCCCATCTCCTGCATACCCGTGGTGCTGCTGGCTAGCATCGAGAGGTATGCGCTTGCGACCACGAAGGCAAGGCCTAGTATGAAGAGGCCCACCGCTCCCACGGCCCTCGGTATAGCCTTCTCGACGTCGCAGTTGCTCCTCTGGCACTCCTCTAGAGCACGCGCTAGGAAGAAGCTGTTATAGTCCATGCCGACGCCCATCACAGCCACGAGTGCTACTATGTGGAGGAACCATACTACCGGTTTTCCTAGGAGCCACTGGAAGAGAAGCACACCTATCATTATGCC
>CAZTIR010000004.1:2957-52722 GCA_964613695.1 uncultured Desulfurococcales archaeon
CCACGAATATCGGGTCGGTTACCCCGGGCATGTACTGCTTCTTGAGCACGTTGAATGCCTTCACTGCCTCCGCGTTGGAGGGGAGCATTAGCATCATGTCATGGCTCCCGTGGAAGTTGACGTAGAAGTAGCCTGCTACGAGGAAGAGGAGTATCATAACACCCACGACCAGCCAGTGGCGGCGCACTAGGCTGCTGGCAACCCTGCTGACCCTGCCCACGTGCCTCTCCGGGCTAGGCCTCCTGGGCCACCAGAACCACCTCCTACCCCCGAGCACCGCTAGCAACGCCGGGACGAGGGTTAGGCTCGCGAGCGCGGTGGCCGCGACGGCCACTGGTATGACCTCGCCGAGGCTGCGTAGGAAAGCCAGATCCCACCCGAGCAGGAGGCTCGCAAAGCCTATGATTACCGTCAGGGCGCTGGCTACTATAGCGGGGCCGGCGGTTCTCAACGCCACCTCTACAGCGCGCCTCGGGTTATGCTCTATGGCCATCTCCTCCCTGAACCTGTGCACCAGGTAGCCTGCATAATCGGCTCCTAGACCGAGGGCCGTTGTTATCATCAGCGCTTGCGCCTCGTTGGTAACCTCCAGGATGCCGAACTTGGCGCCAAGGTAGACTAGGGCGCCGCCGAGTATGACGCCGAGCCCTATACCGATGTAGGGCAGGAGTACGGCCAGGAGGCTCTCGAGTATCACGAGCAGTACTATGAATGTCGCGGCCTCGCTTATCCTACTCGTCTTCTCCGTATCGTGTATGGCGTACTCCCTAACCTGCTTCAAGAGTATGTCACGCCCCGTATAATACACCCGGAAGCCGTCAACGTAGTCGCGTAGGGTGTCGTTGACAAGCCTAGCAGCCTCTAGCGTGCTCCTACTCCTCTCCTCCCCCGAGGCGCCACTCGGGGAGAACATTATGAGGAAGCCCTTGAGGTCGCTAGCCACTAGCATACCACGACTCTCGTTCAATACCCTAGGCGCAACCTCGCCCAGCAGGAGCTTGGTCGCTACAAGCCTGGCCGCCTTCTCGAGGCTAGTCTCGTTCCTAGCCACGGCGATAGCCTCGTCGACTAGTAGTCTAGTAGCCCACTCTGGTAGACTCCCGGCTCTGCTCTTCACACCCTTCTCGAGAGCCTCACGTATAAGGCTCCAGACGTCACCCTCGCCTAGCGAACCCCTCTTGCACAGGATCCCGACCGCGTCACCGACTAGGCTGCGGGCCTCGGGCGGGGCGCGGCGGAGAGCCTCCTCCCTGAACATCTTGCAGAAGAACTGGTGCTCCTTCTCCGGGTGTAGTATCAGCTCGGCTAGCATCGAGGCGGTTATGTTGAAGCCCCTCCTGGCGGCCTCGCGGGAGGCGCTCTCCGCGACTATGAGGGCCGCGAGCGTCTTGTTCGAGGCTATTAGGCCCCTAGCGTCGGGGTCGTAGCGCTGCAGCAGCTCGGCTACGAGCCTAGCCTGCCTGGCTCCCATGAGCTTAGAGGCTTCGCTGACAACAAGCTGTAGCGCCTTCTCTCTCAGCTCCTCGCGGCTCGGCGGCCTACCCTCAACCACCCTGGAGACCAGCCAGTCCACCAGGCTCTTTGGCAGCTTCCTTATCCTCTCGCCGCCCTTCTCCATCAACAACTTCTCGATAACCTGGGCGAGTAGCGTGGAGTTGCGCGCTAACACCCCGGTTGCATCGGGGTCGTACAAGCGGACCACCGGGACTAGTTTAGCCGCCTTCGGCATCCTCTCCTCCAGCATGGTTTTGACCAGGGTGTATGCCATGTCTACGATCTTCTCTCTACTCGTCTCGTTCAGGGCGACAAGCCTAGCCACCTCGTCGACGATGACGGGGGGTATGCTCGTGTTCACCCTCGCAACCATCGCCTTCACTAGCTGCGCCGCAGCCGTGACCGCGAGCGTCCAGTTATGCGCGAGTAGAGCCTCCAGCCTGGGGTCGTAACGCGCTAGGAGAACGGCAACCTGTTGCTCCATGCCGCGCAGCGCTGGCATCCTCCTGGCCGCGAGGCTGGCCACAGCCATGTAGACGTCGGTGGCGTTGAGCCTCCCCTCTACAGCCTCCTCGGCCAGCCTACGGGCCACGTCGCGTGCAATACCCCTAGCCTCTAGGCCCTTGGCGAGCATGGAAACCGTTATACTCTTGTAACTCGATGCTATGGACTCAGCAGCTCTCCTAGCCACACCCTCTACTATGTTAAGCACCTCAAGCTGGGTCTTGGCTGCTAGCCTCGGATCTAGGCTGTAGAGTAGTGTTAGGCTTGTAATGTTCTCGAACCTCTTGACCGCTATGAGAGTCTCGTTGAACGCGTGGATGTAGACTGGTAGTAGTTTAGCTGCCGCGGGGTTCCTCCTGCTGAGCGTGGCATTGTACATCTTAGCCGCTATGAGCAGGGAGGCTTGGTCAGGGTCTAGCCCCTTCTCTACGAGACTCTTCACGCCCATCCATGCTTCGAGCGCCAGCCTCGCGGGCAGCGGGGCGAGCCTCGGGTTGATTCTGGTTAGGTTGGTGTACTTAGCGTAGAGCGTGTAGTTCCCGTTGAAGGCTTCTAGGTAGCGGTATGCGCGGCTAACCTGCCACCATTCGAGAGCCAAGCCCTCCTCTAGCATCTCGTCTAGCGTTCTATTCGAGAGCACCGAGGCCAGTCTCTTGGCGGAGCCTAGTAGCGTGGCCGCAAGCTCTGCGGATTTCGCGTCGAGCGTCGCAAGCCCCCGAGCAGTTTGATTTATCCTGGCTGCGAGGATCGCAATCCTCTCTGTCGCGTTTACGACTGCGAGATCCACCATTCTCAAGCCCTTGGCGAGCATGAGCGTCGCGTTCTCAAGAGCCAGTAGCCCCTTGTAGGCGGCCGCGTAGCCCTCATCCGCTTTCATCAAGCCCGTCGTGGCGTTCCTCAGCGCCGCGATCATCTTGGTAATGTTCCGCTCGGCTATCCTGTAGGTCTCGTTTAGCTTGAGTAGGGCTGTGTAGGCCTGCCTAGCGCCCATGGCGGAGGCGTTGACGGCCTTGAGCATGGCGGTGTAGAGCGTCTCGTTGATACCCGCTAGTATGACTGGGACGCTTACAAGGTTGGAGCCTAGGTGTTTCTCATTAAACGTCTTGTTGTACTCGTAGCCCCACTCGACCAGCTTCAGCAACGTCTCGTTGTCGCCTAAGTCGGGGCCCTCGACTATAATAACCGCGGGGGAGCCGCCCGCGCCCTTAATCCTCTCTAGCAGCTTCTCAGCCTCCTGGGGCTCCGTGTTGGAGGGTAGCGAGTATTGCACGGTCTTCACGACGTTGTGTAGCTGGGCGAAGAGGGGTAGCGCCACGAGCACCAATACTATCCACGCTGCTATGACGAGCCATGGGTGATTGGCGATGAACCTGGCTGCTCCCATCTGCTCACCTATCGGGCGGCGACACCTCGGGGGGTGATATCTCGGTTTCCGAGGCACATGTATAGCTTAGAGCCTTGGATACTATGATTAGTGGTGGGGCGAGGAGGGTTAGTGTGGCCGCGCGTGAAGAGACTAGCGAGCTACGCGTCGTGGAGCCTCGGGCGAAGTACCTTGTCCTACTCCTGCTAGCAGAGGGGCCTAAGACGGGCTACGAGCTCCTCAAGAGCATTAGGAGCTTGTTGGCCGAGGCGGGTAGGGGTGTAAGCCCAGGCACCATCTACCCCCTCCTAAAGAGCCTCGAGGAGAGCGGTTGCATAGAGCTCGTGGAAGAGCAGAGAGAGGGTAGGAGGAGGAAGGTGTATCGCCTCACCGCCAAGGGGGCCCGGATGCTAGCCCAAATGGCCGTCAAGGGCTTGGCCATAGTCGAGGCTCTCCTACACCTGCACCTCCGTGCAGCCGAGAAGCTGAAAGCCTCTACACACTGCTTTGACCGCGAGCTTGTGAGGGAGATTGTAGACCGGCTTAGGGTTATAGAGGAGTTGACTAGGAGGATACGCGAGCGTATCGAGTCCAGCCTGGCAGAGGGGTGATGTGACGTCGGGTCCGTCTGAGGAGCGTGATGAGCGAGGGCGAGACTGACCCTAGCCGGTCGAGTGCACAGCCTCGTATATGCTGCAGGCGAGCTTCCTACCCTGCTCGAGGCCCTGCTCTCTCACGGCCTTTATTATCGCGGAGCCCACGACGACGGCGTCGGCGCCAACCTCTATCAGCCTCCTCGCCGTACCCGGGTCGCGTATTGCGAAGCCCGCCAGGAGGTAGGTGTCGCCTATCAGCTTCTTCGCGAGCTTAACGTTCTTCTCTACTGCTATCGGCAGCTTCACCCCCGTGGCAGGCTGCAGCCCTAGGTAGACGAAGAGTGGGCGTAGAGAGGCGTAGGTTATCAGCCAGCGGTGCGGGAACCTGCTCGAGGCGAAGAAGCAGGGTTTGAGGCCCACCCTCTCAGACTCATCGACATACAGCCAGAGCTTGTCCGGGTGCTCGAAGGGCAGGTCCGGGTAGAGGATGCACGAGGCTCCGGCGGAAGCAGCCTCCTCGTGAAACTCTCTAAGATGATCGAGGTGATCGCTCATATACGCCATCACGATCCGCGGCTTGCTCAGCTCCATGCTGGAGAGGAGCCTCAGAGCCTCACGCCAATCCTTAACACCCCTGAGGGCCTCCGAGTGCGTCTCTCGTATCGTGGGCCCATCGTAGATGGGGCGCGGCGTCGGGATACCAAACTCGAAGAAGTCGGCGCAGCTCGACAGGGCGCCCACAATCTCCCTAAACCTCTCCCGCGTAGGCCACCCTATCGTAAGGTATATCGAGAATCCTGGGCGCGCGAGCGTAATGGCTTATCGCCCTAGGTGTGCGTGGGTACGGGTTCCAGGTTAAAATGAGCGGCTCGGCATAGGCGAGGAAACCGGGCTCGTCACGACTCCGCCTACCCTCGGCTCCTCACCGCCCATCGAACCCCCTTACACAACCCCGGGGGTTTATCCGGGCGGTCCTCTAGCCTCGCTACGGGGCTGTGAGGAGCTACCCGTCGAGTATCCGAGGCGGTGAGGCTGCTGGGCCCTTGCCGAGCCCCTCCCCGTTTATACCCTAGAGCCTGGTATCTATCGAACTGGTGCCGGGGTTGCCCTCGCGTAGGAGACAGGTGATCTATTGCGAGATGTGCGGGGCTCCGATAGAGGGAGAGCCCTACGTCATATACGTCGAGGGCACAGAGATGTACGTCTGTGAGCGCTGCTACTACAAGTACATCAGCAGGGCTAGGAGCGGCGCTGCTGATGTGCCCATGAGGGCTCAGCTGACGGGCATCGAGAAGAGGAGCAGCACGAGCACTACGGCCTCGAGGCCTGCGACGAGCTACACCACCATGCCGCGGCGCTCGGCGGCAACACCCCCCAGACCCTCCAGGAGCGGCGCGAGCACCGCTAGGAGGAGCAGCGTTGTGGATAAGCTTGCCGAGAGGTACGAGGTTGTGCCGGACTATGCTGAGAGGGTGAGGAGGGCTAGAGAGAGGCTCGGCATGAGCCAAGAGGAGCTAGCGATAAGGGTGAAGGAGAGGGTCAACGTGATTAAGAGGATTGAGGCTGGGACTCTGACGCCAACCGTCGACCTGGCGAGGCGTCTGGAGAAGGTGCTCGGCATCAAGCTGCTCGAGCCGGTTGTCGAGGAGGAGGGGTTTACCAGCGAGAGGCCCGCTAGGAGGAGGCGGCGCGACGAGTTCGAGCTCACACTCGGCGATATAGTCGAGATTAGGGAGGAGTAGGCTTTATCCAGAACCCTTCGCCCCCCTTAAACTGAGGGCGCCCATGGACCAGTTGTACGTCTTCGTGGAGAGGCTCTACGACCCCGAGACGAGGGAGGTTTTCAGGACTCTGGCTGAGAACGGGAGGGAGCTCACAGAGGACGAGATAGCGGAGAAGACCGGCTTGAAGATAAACGTGGTTAGAAGGGCGTTGAACAAGCTAATGGAGTTGGGGCTGGTGACCTATAAGCGGCAGCGTGACGCGGAGACGGGGAGGGTTGTCTTCCAGTGGCTGGTACACTATGAGAACCTCCGCTCCCTTCTCCTTTTGAGGAAGAAGGCTGTGATAGAGAGGCTCAGGGCGAGACTAGAGTATGAGAAGGAGAACATCTTCTACGTGTGCCCGAACGATGGCCTCCGGTTGACTTTCGACGAGGCGATGGAGTATGAGATGGTTTGCCCCAGGTGCGGCACGCCCCTAGTGCCGGACGAGAACCAGGAGAGGATAATAGAGTTCCTGGAGGACCTCATAAGGCGTCTCGAAGAGGAGGTTCGTAGGGAGGAGAAGAGGAGTTGAAACAGCCGACACTCGTCGACCTCTTCAGCGGTGCGGGGGGCTTCGCCAGGGGTTTTAAAGAAGCTGGTTTCCGTGTCCTCCTCGGGGTGGATAACGACTCCGCGGCTATACGGAGCTTTAAGGCGAACTTCCCCGAGGCTATAGCGCTCCACATGGACGTCAAGGAGGTTACCGGGAAGCTGGTAGAGGATCTAGTGGGTAGACCGGATGTCGTGATAGGGAGCCCGCCATGCGAGCCCTTCACCGGCGCGAACCCGCGCCGCATGAAGGAGCCCCTAGACCGGCTCTATAGGGATCCTGTGGGTCAGCTAGTCCTCCACTATGCTAGGATCGTGGGGGAGCTGCGCCCCAAGGTCTTCGTGATGGAGAACGTGCCCGGGATACTTGATGACGGGTTGAGGGAGGAGCTTAGGCGGGTCTTCGCTAGGGCTGGCTACCCGCGCATCTACTTCAACATACTGGAGGCTGAGAGGTACGGGACTCCCAGCCACAGGAGGAGAGTGTTCATATCGAATATACCGATACGCCCCAAGCCCTCGAGGAGGATGCTCACCGTGGCTGACGCGCTCCGGGGGCTGCCAGAGCCTGGTGCACCATGGCCGCCTAACCACGAGCCGCCCTCAATGAGCCCGAGGAAGTTGAAGAGGATTGCCAGGCTTCGCTGGGGACAGGCGATGATACTCTACGAGGGCGCCGAGGGTAGGAGGCTGCCGAACCTGATACGCCTGGATCCAAGGCGCCCGGCGCCAACAGTCCTCGGCTCGAGCCGCTTCATACACCCGTATGAGGATAGGTTCCTCACTGTGAGGGAGCAGGCGAGGCTGATGGGGTTCCCCGATGACCACGTGTTCCTCGGGGGCAGGGATGAGCAGTACAACCAGGTTGGTGAGGCGGTGCCGCCTCCCCTAGCCTATGCGATAGCGAGGGTTGTTCTACGCCACCTTGAGCGGGTGGAGGAGGGCAGCGCTAAAGAGGGTTTAACAGGCATTGGAGCCGGGGAAGCTAATGGCTAAGATCATCCCCGTGATACACGACGTGTCCAGCGCCCAGAGGCTAATAGACATGGCTAGAACCGTCTACGCCCTAGGCGCCGATATACTCGTGGCCACTAGGGTCTATGGCGCAGCAGCCCAGAACGGCGTCCCGGAGGCGACACGCATCGCACTGAAGCTTGGCAAGAGTTTCGTCGCGCTCCCCGAGCTCCGGGACGCTGTGGAGCTCTTCACACCGGATACCATACTGGTAGTCTCCAGCGAGTATGGTGAGCGGCTGCCAGCGGGCAAGATGCGAGAGCTGGTGCAGGGCAAGACTATGCTGGTTTTCGGGGGCAGCGACCCCGGGCTAAGCAGGCAGGATATAGCCGTGGGGAGGGCGATTTACTTCGAGGGCGTCGAGGGCAGGCTAAGCCCGGTTGCCGAGGCTGCCCTCATCCTCTACACGCTGCAGGTTTCTGGAAAGACGGAGGACGAGAAGAGCCCTAGAGACGGTCCTACCGTGCAAGCCTAGCATCCTCCCAATCTCGGAGGGCCTTGCGCCCGGATGCCTCCTAGCCGCCTCCCCAACCCTCGCGACTATGTACTCGGGTAGAACCCACGCCGAGACCCTCGAGTCCTTGACCCTAGCGTAGATGTAGTGGCTCCCAGTGTAGGCTAGGTAGTGCCTACCCTCCATCACAACCCATTTGAAGAGAGAGTCGTACTCCCTCAACGCCTCCTCGCTAACAGCATACACCCCCTCGCCGCGCTTCTCGACAACACCCAGCCTCCTAAGAGCGTATACAGCGCTCTTAACCACAACACTCCTAACGCCGAGCACCCTCGAGAGCTCGTTGACGCGGAACACCCTCTTCTCGCGCATCACGTGTATGAAGGGGAGTAGCCAGACGCCACGCCACCCCTCAAGAAGCTTCTCGAGCATCACCCACCCCTCAACCCCCTAACAAGCTCGTCTAGGAGCTTCTCGTTGTTCACCACGTTCTTGGAGACGCATCTAACCCACTTACCCTCCTCGCGTAGCCCCTTACACGCCCTAACCTCGATGCAAGCCCTCCCACGACGATCACCAACCACCGCCTCTATGCACAACCTACCCGTCTCCGGGTCGAAGCTGAGGTTCTCCACGCTAACATCCTCGCCGAGCTTATCGGACAAGAGGTATGAGAGCTCAAACGCTATATCAACCGGCATCGCGGCCGCCCCTGCACTGTTATAGGCTTGGAGAGGGTGTATAGCCTCGTGGACCGTCCCGCGGCGGAGCCGCGCCGCCCCGTCGCCCCGCCTGAAAGAGCCTAGCCAAGACCCCCACCGGGGGCTCGATGAGGCTAGGTGTTAGGGGCGGGGTACAGCGGCTCCGCCGCGGGGTTCTGAAAAGCTTGAAGGTGTTTCGCCACCGCCGGGTGGCTGGATTGGAGTGCCCGCGCCGCGTCTGGGATGGCGGGGAGCTCGACTGGGCGAACCCGGGCTCCTGCAGAGAGTATATACGCGGCGTGGGTCTGGATTTTCTAACACACCCGGCATTCGAGGAGGGCTTCTCCAGGATACTGACGGAGTATAAGCCTCCCGAGGGTAGGCTACTCCTCTTCCTCCCGTGTAGCTACGGGAAGCCCTACTCCCAGAGCTTCATCCACTATATGATAAGGAGGGTCTTGTGGAGGGAGGGCCTGCTGGATAAGATCCACGAGGTGATGCTGACCAACGCGGGCGTGGTTCCACGCGAGCTCGACGAGTACTGGCCCTACGTGGCTTACGATTGGAATCCACGCTTTGAGACAAATGAGGTAAAGGAATGCTACCGGATGGTCCTCCGGGACCGCATAATAGCGTACTTGGAGAGGTTCTCGAGGTACTACAGGGGGTTCGCGGCCTACCTGCGCTGGGATAGCGACAGTTGGGCGGCGCTACAAGAGGCCGCCGAGACGTTAGGCATTAGAGTGGAGAACCTGGCTGCGAGGGAGGTGCCCGAGGAGGAGGTTAGGGAGGTTTCGCTAGGCGGCCTCTATGAGGACCCAGACCTTGTCCTGGTAACGAAGAGTAGTTTGAAAAAACTCGTCGAGGGTTTGAAGAGGCTTCTCGCGGGCTAGCCTCCACGCTCCTTCATGAGCTCTTCCGGGGTCTTCGCCATCTTCTGCAGGTCTTTCAGTGTCAATGGGAGCGTGTTCTCTATCATCACGCCATGCCTGACCTCCACCTTTACGGGCTCGAAGGGCTGGAACTTCTGGAGTGTCTCGTTCCAGACGAAAGTCTGCATTATCAGCGTCGTGCCGTTCACGATGGGTATGACTCCGATGAGGTGCTTTACCTGACCGTTCTCAACCCACACTAGTCTAAGTGAGCCCTTCTCCAGGAGCGTCTTGGCCGCCGGTATACTGTGGCAGTCTTTACACGTCCTACCCTTCTCAACCACTATGTGCGGGAAGAAACTTCTCCCTCGCGTAGGAGAGGTGGCAGCTATAGCAGGTTATCACTGTTGGCGAGTGGCAGGCGATACACGAGATGTCCTTGAGGTGCTCCCTATGCTCGTCGATGAACATGTAGAGTCTTGGAGCGTAGCCCCCTGAGGTGGCAAGACTCGCAACTAGTGTTGAACACGCCGCCCTTGTCAAACATATATCTGAAGTCCCCGTGCATGCCGTGAACGCCTAGGCTTGTGTGGCAGAAGGTACAGCTCACGCCAAGGCCATGTATGTGCACATCAGCCAGCTCGGGGTTCTCCTTGCCGAGCATGTACGCCTTCTTCCGGCGCCCATGGCACTGGAGGCATGTCTCTATCCTACTCGCCTTCTTCACACTAAAGTCGATCACATTACCGTTAGCGTCCCTGACCCCGTGGCACGATTCGCAAGTGGCGCGACACTTCCAGCAGAACATCCTCTCGTACGGGACGCCAGTAATTTTGCCGATGCCATGCATGTACCAGTACTTCATACCCTTCGTTGTGGCGTGTAGCGTTGCCGCGAATCTCATCTCGCCGAGCCAGACGCCACCCATCTCCTCTACAGGCTTCCTAGGCGCCATCATCGGCGCGATACTGTAGGCAACACCTGCTATCATTGCTAGCGTTATAAACGCTAGTAGCGTTTTTATAGAAAGGTTTCATTTTCTCACTTCATTCGAATAAACTTCACTTGAGGAGGCGGTTATAGGAGTATTTCGAAATCATCCATCACCAATTATTTGACCCTGTTAAAATGATAGAGCTTAGAGTAAACTAGGCCTAGGTCTCCGTTAATACTAGCGGCGGGCCCGATGCGGATAGGATAGGCTCTGAAGCGTGTTGATGAGGGAGTCAGGGGCCGATGGGCCCGCGAAGGTGACAGTGGGGGGAGGGGGGTACCCCTTATAAGCAGCCGGGGGGTTGGGGGGCTTGGTGAGCTGAAGTGACAATGCCGATTATCAGGCCAAGGCCTAAGCCAGCTGCTAACGAGCCTAGGGTGGTAGGCCGCCATGTCTACGGCAACCTCTACGAGTGCGAGGAGGTGGAACTGCTCAAGAACGAGAAGGCGCTGCGCGACATAGTGGTCGAGGCTGCTCGCGTCGGCAACATGACACTCCTTGATGTAAAGTCGTGGAAGATCGGAGAGGGGGTCTCGGTTGTGGCCGTCATACTCGAGAGCCACATTACTATACACACTTGGCCGGAGTACCGCTTCGCGACGGTGGACGTGTATAGCTGCGGCAAGCACACTGATCCGCAGCGCGCCTTCCAGTACATAGTCTCGAAGCTACGCCCGAAGCACGTGGAGATGGGCGCGGCGGATAGATCCCTAGAATAGTTTGGGAGCGTTTTTGCAGCCCCGCCCGCTTTTTAAAAACCGGGTGTGGAGCCCGACGCGGCACCGACCCTATCCTCGCCGCTGGGATGAGGAGGAGCGGACTCCGCCGAACCTCAGCCAGAGGATGATTGCAACCGCTACGAGCGCTACAGCAGCTAGGCTTATGGTTGCGGGTACTCGTATGGGCGTCCTCTGTTGGTGAGCCCGTCTACCAGTACCCCCTGCCTCGTGCCACACGGTTCCGCTTCTCGCGGCCAGCTTGTAAACCTGGAGTATGATGTTAGGCGCTACGAGGGACTTGGCGGGTTTGAACCCCTCTATGCGCGTGCGCAACGGGCGAAGCTTCTTCACAGTCTCGTGCAGTGTCACGTATTGCGGCGCTACCAGGCTCTTGGCTAGTCTCGCCTCGCATTCTGTAATACGGGGCTTGATGGGCTTTAGCGAGGCGTAGCCTAGTGTCAACCTGTCTCCGTCTAACGCGAGCCCAAGTACGTTCACATCCCCCACGTGGATGGCGTGACAGGCGCCCGTCGTTAGGTTGACTAGCACGACGCTTATGCCGCTAGTAGTGTTGGCTATGAAGGCTACCATCCCTGGCGTACACGCTATTGTGCTCGTGTCAAGGGTTCTACCCCACACGGGATTAGCATTCGCAACGTGTAGCGTCACGAGCGTGTTATTCGGGTAGAGGATTACAGGGTTGCCGTTCTCATCGAAGCCCGCTAGGCCCTCGCCACAGTAGGCGAGCGCCACTATACCATTATACTCGAGGGCTCTACCCCTACTAGCGATTATCGTCGACGTGCCCCCCGGCGTGACTAGGACTAGGTCCTCGCCCGCCCTTGCCACGGGTATTAGTGGGGTGTGGCCCAGCCTATACGAGACTAGGGTACCGTTCGGATAGAGTAGGCCGAACACCGTGCCCACAAGGCCGCCCCTCATGACCGTATAGGGGGGCATGCTCTTCTCGTAGTCTCCAAGCACGTAGCCGACCCCGTCGTACACGGCTACAAGCCTCCCCTCATCATCTACGACAAGCGCCGCGCCGCCACCAGCATCGAGGGTTGCAACCGCACCGGGTATGGTGTAGGATCCGCTGGTGTTCACGAACACGGCTATGCTGGTATGGTTAGGGTAGGTTACGCGCCCGGCAACATGCCCGGGCGAAACTCCTAGAACATCGCCGACGCCACCGAGGTTAACTATCATTAGGGCCGCCAGCACCAGCGTCATGTTCAAACTTGTTCTCCAGCTCCACCGCCCTCCTAACAGCCGCTAGAAAAGCTTCAAGCACGCCGCCTCGGGCACCTTTCTCGAGGAGGGATAGGCCAGCTATAGTAGTGCCGCCGGGTGTTGCCACAGCGTTACGCAGGCCGCTGAGGCCATACCTCTCTACAAGCCTGCCGGTGGCCTCGAGAAGCTTTGCAACCATCCTCTCGGCCTGCTCGGCCGGGATGCCGGCGGCAACGGCTGCCAACAGTATAGCGTCCCCTATCGAGGCTAGGAGGCCGGGGCCGCTGCCCGCGATGCCGGTCCAGGCTGGTATAAGCTCCTCTTTAACCCAGAAAACCTCGCCCACGCACCGGAAGAGATTCTCCACCATCATGTCGTGCTCGGAGCCCCTCTTCTCCGCCAAGGCTGTCAGAGATAATCCTATCTCCACGCCCAGGTTCGGCATCGCACGGTAGACTATGGCGCCGGGGAGGAGGCGCGAGAGCATAGCAAGCTTAACGCCAGCCGCGACGGATACAACCACCTTACCCTCAACAACGCCCCTCACCTCGAGCGCCACGCTCTCAACATCCCAGGGTTTGACAGAGATTATCACAACGTCAGCCTTCCTAGCCGCCTCTATGTTACTCGGCACGGGCTCTAAGCCAAGCCTCTTAAGCTCACCCAGCCTCTCCCTATGCTTCCTCGTCGCGAGTACACGGTAGCCACACTCCATAAGCCTCTTGCCTAGAGCCGAGCCGAGCCTACCCGCACCGAGAATAGCTACGGTCTTCACGCCTCCTCCCCTACGAGCGCCTCTCCTCGAGGAAATGATTGTTACTGAGAGCGGGGGAGCAACACTGGCTTAGAATATAAGCCTCGTTAGGTCCCCCTAACTCCGGCGTGGTTGTGGAATGCCGGTGCCGCTCTCAGCACTACCACCAGGCGCCAGGGCTAGGGTAGTCGCGCTCGAAGGCGGTTACGGGAGTATGAGGAGGCTTATGGAGATGGGCCTCACGCCTGGAGCTCTAGTCGAGGTTGTGAGGAATGGGCCTGGTCCCATCATCCTAAGAGTCAGGGGTACGATGATAGCTCTTGGGAGAGGCCTAGCCTCTAAGATAATAGTGGAGCCTGTGGGATGAGGAGGCTCGGGCAAAGCCGAAGGAGAAAAGATTGGGTGTGGAGGCTACGCCAGCACCGACCCTCTTTAACTGTTCTCCGCTTTGGCGCCCTCTGAGCTGCTCGTGGCAGGCAGCTCCGGTAGTGCTGGGAACTCTTCGCGCAGCCTCTGCTCCGCTATCACCGCGGCCTCCTGGAGTATCTTCTTGGCCTCTGGTGTCACGCTGCCAACGCCCATGGTGATGCCGGTGTACTCTCCAGTCTCGACCACGAGGCTCTCGAGCATCTCGCCCACCTCTGCTATCTCGAGCGCTATCTCGGGCACGATGCCCATTAGCTTGCTCTTCAGCTCCTTGACCACGCCCACCACTGGGACGAGAGCAACGACTGCATCGCTTAGGCTGGTTATCGTCTCTAGCCTTAGTATGACCCTCTCGAGGGCAAGCTTGGCCATCATCAGTGTCTTAACAACCTTCCTGATCTCCGCCACCTCGCCTGCATACACCTGGGCGCGTAGCTTGTCACCCTCCATCTGAGCCTCCACAACCCTCTCGAATAGCTCCTGGTCGCGCTCCTTGAGCCTCGCTATCATATACTCGAGCCTGTGGGTCTGCACCTTTAGCATGTGCACTGCCTGCACTACGCGGAGGCGCAGCGGGGGCTCCTTCTTGAACACCTTCTTTATCCTCTCCTTGATGCCCGGCTTCTTCTCCGGAGCCCAGTTCTTCGCGAAGTCGCGCAAGTCTCCCATTATTCCACCCGCGGCTAGGCGCCACGTGAGATTAGGGTCTGGCGGAGTGACCCCGACTCCGGGCTGGTGATACCCGTTGAGCCTGGCCCCGAGGAGCTTGCTCAGGTTTGAGGGGCTGGCGCGCTACGCCTACGACATTATAGAGGTCTACCTGAGCTTCTTCCTCCTGGTCACCGCGTATGCAGCTCCCAACCCCGTGCTATACCACCTGGACTTCTATGCTTGCCTCGCGGGCCTCCTGCTCTTTGCATATCGTGCGCTACTATCTCCGAACCCCCTGGCGTACGCTCTTCAAGGCTCCTGGGAGCTCTTGAGCCTAATCCCGCTGGCCGCCCTCCACGGTAGCATGGTGCAGGTTGTTAGGGTGCTTAGGCTCACCCGCCTAATCCTCCTCGTCACCTACGGCAGCGATCTGGTTAGAATGGTTCACAGGTTTATACGGGGTGTAGCCCTCTCGCCCATATTCCTCCTCTTCGCGGTCACGGTTGTCATGGGGTCTCTCGCCTACTACGCGGTCGAGTATGGGCACAGTGTGCACAGCTACCTCGATGCACTCTGGTTTACATTAGTGACGATAACCACGGTGGGCTATGGCGATATAGTGCCGAAGACCCTGGCGGGCAAGGTGTTGACAATGTCCCTCATGGTTATAGGCATAGTCTTGTGGAGCAGTACTGTAGCACTCCTAGCATCCGCCACCGCGAGGAGCATAACAAGGGCTATTGCTAGAGAGCTCCAGCGTATGGAGAGGAGGGGAGGCGGCCTAGAGGAGACCATACCGGTGACCGTTACCGGCTTTGGGGAGGACGCGATGACCGCGTGCCTGCTTGCAACCCTCTCCATGCCCCCCGAGGAGTTTAAACGCTTCCTAGAGGAGCTTGAGAGGCGCTACTGGCTCATCCACCGGAGCTTGGAGTTATGAAGGGGAAGTCGACTAGCTTCCCCTCCACCCTCCTACGACCCCTCTCCACAACTACCCTAAGCCCTGGCAGCGCGTGCGACGTCTCGACGTAAACCTGGCCTATGCCCCTCTTCAGTATAGGCGAGTAAGCCCCGCTAGTCACTACGCCAACCTCCCTATCACCCACGAGGATCTTATCTCCCTGTCTCGGCACTGCTCTCACACCCTTCCCCAGCCTCAAACCGAGCCTAACACGATCAACGCCGTCGCGGAGCCTACGCCACACCTGCTCGCAGCCAACGCACTCGCCTTCGACTATCTTATCGTAGCTGAACGACATCCAGTACCTGGCCTCGATGGGGGACACGCTCTCGTCTATCTCGTGCCCGACGAGAGGATACCCCATCTCCATGCGGAGTGAGTCTCGCGCACCCAGGCCACACGGTTTTGCACCAGCTTCGACCAGTGCGCGGAAAAGCCTCTCGCCGGTATCCGGGTCCGTGTATATCTCGAAACCATCCTCGCCAGTCCACCCGCTCCTAGAGAGTATCATCACCCTACCATACCTAGTCTCGATGTTCTTCACGAACTGCATCCTAACCAGGCTCGATAAGAGGGATGCGTCGAGCCCTATGCGCGTTAGAGCCCTTACCGCCTCGGGGCCCTGCACGGCGATGAGCACCGTGTCGAAGGTTATATCCTCGACTCTCGCGTCGAGGCCCAGGCTGGTAGCCCACCTCTCCAGCCAAGCTGCGTCCCTGTCACGCCTCGCCGCGTTAGCCACAACAAGCCACTCACTGCTGTCGAGCGGGTAGAGGAGCACATCGTCAATGATGCCGCCCTTCTCGTTGAGGAACACCGTGGGCCCGTCTATGAAACCGATCTGGGCGTTAAGCCTCCTCGGCACGAGCTTATCCAGGAGGCTCTTAACCCCGCCGCCCTTCACCAAGAGGCGGCCTAGATGGGAGAGGTCGAAGACGCCCACACTCCTCCTAACAGCCATGTGCTCCTCTACAACACTCCCATAGTCCACCGGGTGCTCCCACCCGGCAAACACGGTGAAATTGGCGCCGAGCTCGCGGTGAAGGTTGTACAGGGGGCTCCGGTAGGGCAGCAGGCACCACCATGCTATCCCTAGGAGCCCCTCGGCTGAAACCCCAGCGCTCGCAAAGCTATTGGCGGGCGTGTATAACACCGCATCTGGGAGGCCTCGGCCGACGCGGGGCCCTAGGCCGCCGTGGCGGCGGTCTATGGGGCCCCGTCCGGCGCTAGAGGCCGCGGCCACCATCCGAGGCCGTGATGAGGGCTCGATTGCCTGAATTGTGACGAAGGTTTTGGGTGCTGAGCCGCATAGCTGCTTGTAGTTATCCACGCCTTTTCTTTACCCACGCGGGGGTCCGGGAGACTACCGGGGTGCATGTATGGCAGACGGGTGGCGCTTGCTAGAGGAGCGGTGGGGGTGGTATAAGCACTGGATAGACGAGCTGGCCGAGCAGGTCGAGGAGTTTCTGAGGAGGAGGCGTGGCGAGGGCAAGGAGGTGTTCGTGTTCAACGGGGGGCTTAGCGTCTCGGGGCTCCAGCATGTCGGCAGGTTGAGGGGCGAGGTTGTGATACCGGAGGTTGTTAGGAGGATTCTAGAGAGGCGTGGGTGGAGGATACGCCAGTATATCACGCTCTACACGCAGGACGCGTGGAAGGGTAAGAGGCCGCAATGCGAGCAGTTCGAGAACCCCGAGGAGGCTTGCAAGAGGTACACGGGCTGGCCCCTCATAAGAGTGCCCGATCCTAAAGGCTGTCATAGCAACTGGGTTGAGCACTACTGGTCCGATTTCGGCCCCTACCTGGGCGAGTTCACAGACGGCAGGGTAGAGGTTGTGACTACGACCGAGTTGTACAAGTCGCGTCTCCTGGAGTTCACGAGGCTTAGTATCGAGAGGAGGGAGGAGATACGCAGAGTGCTCAACAAGTATAGGGGGCGTAAGCCCTACCCGCCCGGCTGGATACCCTTCGAGCCGATATGCGCTCGTTGCGGCCGCATCGATACCACTGAAGCCGTCGAGGTTAGGGGGGATACGGTGGAGTACAGGTGTAGGCACTGCGGGTATACGGGCGAGGCTAGGTTAACCGACGGCAAGCTCAACTGGAGGCTCGAGTGGGTTGGAGTCTGGTGGGCTCTGGGAGTAGACTTCGAGCCCTACGGCAAGGATCACGCCATGCCCGGCGGTAGTAGGGACTCCGCCAAAGACCTTGCGGTCAACGTTTTCGGCATGGAGCCTCCGATGGGAGTCCCCTACGAGTGGGTGGCCTACCGCGACCCCAAGAGTAATGAGGAGACGGACATGTCTAGCAGCGATTTCAAAGGATTCACGCCTAGAGAGTGGCTCGAGGTGGCGCACCCCGAGGTGCTACGATTCCTCTACCTACGCACACCGCCGATGAAGAAGATAGTATTGAGCCTACGCGACATACCTAACTACTACAACGCGTGGTACCAGGCAGAGAGGATATTCTACGGTGTAGAGACGACCGGTGATAAGGAGCAAGACGCTCATCTGGCAAAGAGCTACTTCTACTCGCTCCGCGACTGGAGCAACGTGCCCGAGAAGCTGCCAGCGCAGCCGCCCTACACCCACGCCGCTATACTAGCGTGGCTACTGCGGAGGCTGAGCGACAACGAGGCTTTCGAAGAGGCTCTCAAGAGGCTTAGGAGGACCGGGCACATGCCACAGGAGCCCACAAGCCATGATGTAGAGAGGCTGCGCACACTGCTACCCAGAGCGCGGCGTTGGATAGAGAGGTACGCGCCGCAACAACTGAGGGTTGATGTACTCGAGGAGCTGCCGAGCTTGGAGCCCCCCGAGTGGGTTGTAGAGAGGTTTAGGAGGGCTGCAGAGCTCCTCGAAAAGCTAGAGGAGTGGAGCGAGGAGGGGATTAGAGACGCGCTGGTGAAGGCTACGGAGGGCCTCTCGGCGAGGGAGAGGAGGGAGTTCTACAAGTGGTTCTACCGGCTCTTCGTCGGCAGCGATAGCGGGCCTAGGGCCGCGCCCCTACTCTCGCTCCTGGAGAAGAGCTTTGTCGTGAAGAGGTTGAGGATGGAGGCGTAGCCTCAGCCGAGAACCGAGTCATCACGCCTCAGCATAATATTCCCTCATCACTCCTCCTCGCCGCCCCCGCTGACACTCTCCTCAAGCTTCGAGAGTAGTAACTCTGCTAACTCTCTCATCCTCTCAACTAGGCTGGGAGAGTCGCTGGTAGGCTCCTCTCTAATCACCTCCTCAACCCTAGCCCTAACACCCTCCGGTAACTGCTCGAGGCCGCCGAGCAGCCCCACGGTCTCGGCGAGCATAGCCCTCGCTGCACGCGCCCCGTACCCGCCGCCCCCGAGCCCCACGAGCTTAGCCCCTATCTCCTCGGCCACATCCGCGAGCATCTTAGCCGCCTGTAGGTATGATGTGGTGGTTAGCATGAGAATGCCTAAGGGGTCGTCCCGGTGACCGTCTACGCCCAGCTGCGCCACTATAAGCCTGGGTCTGAACAAGCGAAGGGCCTCTGGGACGAGGCGGGTAAACGCCTCTAGGAACGCGCGGTCTCCAGCACCGGGGGGTAGCGGCACGTTGAGCTTCGTGCCCTTAGCCTTGCCCCCGCCGAGCTCGTTGAAGTTGCCGGTGCCGGGGTAGAAGCCAGGCGCGTAGCCGTGAAAGCTTATGGTCAGCACGCTGGGGTCCTCCCAGTATATGCTCTGGGTCCCGTCGCCATGGTGAACGTCTATATCGACTACCGCGAAGCGCTCCCACTTGTACCGGCGGCGCGCATACTCTATGAGCACTGCGATATCGTTAACCGGGCAGAACCCGGCCGCCCTCCTGGCAGCCGCGTGGTGCAGGCCCCCGAACGGCTGGTACCCTACACCACGACCCCTCTCGACGAGATGATCCAGAAGCCTCTCCTCGCCGCCTATGACGAGCAGGAGGTCTTTGAGGAAGCCCGGATAGGCTCTAGTATCGCCATAGTCTATCAGGATGGGTGAGGGCAGCTTATCGGCCTCCTCAAGCATCTCCACAAAATCGCGGTCATGGACCCAGTAGAGGTGATCTAGGGGCGCTTCGCGAGGCTCAACGAGCTCTATGCAGCAGTTGAGGAGCCCCGTCTCCTCTAACAGCTTGCGGTAGGCGGCCATCCGCTCCATCCAAGCCTCGTTGACGCTATCGCTACTGGAGAAGAAGAAGCGTGTAAACCTGTCACTCCACGATACCGGCAATACTCTCTTCATAGCCTAGCCGCGCCCCTTCTACCGCTCTTCTCGCGCTCCAGTTTTTCAATAGCCTTCTCCGACTTCATGTACTCGTAGAGGAGCACTAGGACCTCCAATCCTATCTCGACGGCGTACCTCAGCTTCTCTATAACCTCCTCCCTCACCTTGTAGAGGTTCTCGCTTATGATCTCGCTCGTCCACAGCTCCTCGCGCGGCCCCGTCCAGATGTTACTGTCGACGACAAGGAGCGCGCCAGCCTGGAGACCCCTAACCCTCGCTATCGTGAAGAGTGTTGCGGTATCCATGTCTACCGCTCCCACGAGCTTCATCCACTTCTCGTACTCCTCCGTCTGCACCGTGTAGAATATGTCAGTGCTCATGACCACAGTCGGGTATAGTTCTATGCTCTCGCCCCTCACCACAACCTTGTCCAGCACCTGGAGGAACTTGTGGCTCGGTATCGCGGGGAACTCGGGTGGCGCATAGTATTTCGATACGCTCTCCCCCCTCACGGCCGCTATCGGCACTATTAGCGTGCCCGGCTTCAACTTCCTCTGGAGCCCAAAGGCCGTATCAACCTTCACGAATATCCTCGCGCCCAGCCTGTGAAGCTCCTCGAGAGCGATAGCCGTGGCTGGGGCGCCTATAGGCGTCTTCAAAACCATTATATCCACGTTGTGATACCTGCCCTTGCGGGACGCGAACCCCCCACGACCGCGGACCTCCTCGCTCACGCTGCGAAGCCTCTTCACAGCCTCCTCGTAGGCCTCCTCGATGCTCGTTATGAGCACTGCGGGAGCAACATTCTCCATCGTGCACCCGGTGAACATCTGTCTGCCTATTACCAAGGCTCGACCCTCGAACTCGAACCAGGTTCCAGCAGCTTCCAGACAAGCTAGAAGCTTAACCTAGGGGTGCATAAGCCAAGCTTCTCATAGGCTACTCGGAGCACATCCCAGGGAGTCGGTAACACGGGAACCCCGAGGCTCTCGAGGCTCCTCAGGTTCTCTAGGTCCACGGGCGAGGGTTGCACGGTCACACGCTCCCAGCACCGGATTGCAGAGTATGGACATGAGGAGACACACCTAGCACAGCCCACGCAATGCTCTAGAGCTATGCGGGCCCTCCCCTCGGCGACGAGTATTGCGCCAGTGGGGCATACAGGGATGCATGCCAAGCATCCTACGCACGAGCCTCTATCAACGTAGCACGGGAGCTCGGTCACCGAGCCGCCGGGCCTCTCGCTAGGCACTACTAGGAGCGGTACACGGTTCTTCAAAGCCTGGCTCGCGACGCTGGACGCGAGAGAGTCTGCTATACCCGAGACTATCTTAGCTATAGTGTTGGAGGAGGCTGGCGATATCACGACCAGGTCGTACCTACCCGCGGCAACCCGGTTAACAACCGGGACCCCACTAGCACTATCCTCGACGACAAGCTCACGATAGTAGCCTCCTGGCGCTGCTAGGCGGAATAACCCGAGGACCCCGAAAACGCGCGCGACCTCATAACCCGCCCGGGTGAAGGCGACGGTGACCCTATGGTGGCGGGATAGGAGCACGGCTGCGCCAGCAGACTCTCTGAGATAGCTACCCGCCCCCGTCACAACCCAGAGTATCCTAGCCCCTGACCTGCACTCTCCCGGTTGCCCCCGCAAGCCTTAGAAACACCTCTCCTATCACGAGCTTCCTCTTCTTCAGGGGGTTGTGTAGCCTTTTCGAGAGAGGGTGTTGCCTCCTACCCGGACACCAGCCTACAACCCTAACACTAGCCGCCCCGCCCACCAGCGACAACCACACCGCCCTATCCCCGTCGGTGAAGCCGGGCACCTGGAGAACCCTACTCGAGTATATACGGGCTTGCACGGTGCCAGCAACCCTACCGAGGCTAGGTACTATATCCTCGACGAGCCACACGTTATCCCCGTGAGCGTGGACCACGACGATAGAGCCGAGCCTAGAGCACCTGAGTATATCCTCGATGACGCCATCCAAATCGGATACGATGATGTCGGGGCATGTGCCAGCCAGCTCGAGGATTACAGACGTCGCGCCATCAGCGGCTACGAGTAGATCAGAGCCACCCGGTACCGGCTCCTGCTCTACACACTCCCCCGCCGCGACCACAGTAACCCTCCTACCCCTGAAAACCTCTAGAAGCTCGTGGGGGTGGACGAGGCTTCCACGGGCTTCTAGACCCTCGAGTATAGCGTCTAGGCGTATGGCGGCTCTCCTATCAGCCAGGGGGTCAAGGGATAAGCTGGCTCTAACGGCATCAAGCCACTCGTGGGCAAGATGCTCCTCGACATGCTGGAGGAAAGCGTCATCTACGAGACCGTGGCCAGCATCGAGACGGGCTTCGGGTGCCACTACACCCCCCTCGGGGTCTGCACGAGGAACGGTTACACGCTAGAAGCCTGGATATACCCGGGCACGAGAGCATATAACGCCACGCTCAGGAGGTGCGCGGTGATAGTCTTTCCTAGAGACCTCCTCGACATCGCACGCCTTCTTCTGGGGGAGGGTAGAGTGCTAGACCTAGGCTACTGTTGCCCTATCGCAGCAGACCCCTACATCGTGGTAAACGCCACTATAGCTTCTCAGAGCGTGGAGCCAGACGGCCGCATACACCTCGTCCTCCAGCCGCTAAGCATAGACGTACTCAGCCCGCCGCGGCCGTTCACCAGGCTAGACTCGTGCATAGTGGAGATTCTGGTAGCGTACACTAGGATAGCATACCACGAGAGCTGCGAAAAGAAGCTCAGGGAGCTAGAGACCATTGAGAGGTGCCTCGACCTGCTCCACAGGAGGGCGCGGGGAGAGCGCCTTAGGCTAGTCGGGGAGGTGGAGAGGAGGATAAGGGATGAGATAAGAGCATGCAACGGTGGCTAGGCCTGCGCGCGAAAGTCGCCGTGGTCGGGTTGTTCTTCGAGGCGATACACTACACACCAGAGAAGAGAGGCTCGCCCATACTACACGGCCACACGTTCCGAGTTGACGTCGAGGTAGAGGGGGAGATAGGCGAGAACGGCATGGTACTCGATTTTAGAGTGCTGCGCGATACTGCAAGAGAGGTGCTAGACTCGTGGCACATGAGCATAATACTACCCCGGGGGGCGTCATTCGCCGCCGAGGGCGAGTTCAGCTATAGGGTCAAGAGGATACCATACCCTCACGCAACAACCGAGTATATGGCACTAAGCCTGGCGGAAGAGCTGAGGCAGAAACTATGCGAGAGAGTGGGACGCGAATACTGCAAGAAACTATCGCTTAGGCTGAGGCTGTGGGAGAGTATAGACAGGTATGCAGAGGTGGAGGTAAAACCCTAGAACCCGAATAGGCTCTCGAGACCGCCTGCAAGCTCCTCCTCGCCGACACCCTCCTTCTTCTCCTCCTCTTCCTCTTTCTTCTCCTCCTCGCCCTTCTCCTCCTTCTCACCAGCAGCTGCTGGTGCAGCAACTTGAACCTCGATGCCAAGCTCCTTAGCCTTATCGCCGAGCGCCGCTACGACCGCAAACGCCTTGGCAACAGCCGCTCTTAGCACGAACTCCGCCGTCTCCGGTGTCACGTAGCCAGCCTCCGCGGCGACGGCCATCGCGCGGCGTACCGCCAAAGGCACCGCTATCTTCAGCACCTCGGGCTCGGGGTAGCCTATCTCGACGCCAACCCAGAGTGCCTCGAGGACGGCCTTGCTCACCATGTCCCTATACTCGTCGATGTTTATGTAGAGCTGGTCAGCCGGGATTACGATGCCGTCCTCGTAAGCCATCTTGAGCTTAAGGTATATCTCGACGGGCTCGATGCCCAGCTTTTGTAGGAGGGATGCGAGCTCCTCGCTTATCACGTCACCCGGCTTGGCGACTACAGTATCCTTTGCAATCCAGATGGTGCCCTCCTGCACCCTGATAGGTATCTTGAGTTTACTGAATACGCTCATTATGGGTCCCGGCTGTAGACCCGTGTTACCAGCGGGCACGACGATCTCTGACGGAGCCTTCATGCCTGGTTTTGCAGGTGCCCTGGCCTTCTCCTTCTCAAGGATCTGAGCCAGCTCGAAGGGGTTCATGTTAGCGAATATGAAGATGTTCGTCCCGGTTAGATAGGGTTCGAATTTACTAACATCTAGGCCAGCCCTCTGCAAGGCAAGCTTGAACAACGTATTCTTGGCTACACGCAGTTTTATCTTATCCTCCCCGTACTTCTCGCGAAGCTTCTTGCGTATACGGTGGAGCTGCGCCGCCGGGATACCCGTGAGATCCGCTATAGCTATAACCTTGTAGCTTTTGATGAGCCTTACCAGCTCCTCGACTTCCTTCTTCTTCCACTCCGGTATTGGCCTCGTACGCTTGAATACCACTCGGAGAGCCACTCTTCACACCCCCTTACTGCTACCTCAGCCTCACCTCGATAGGAGGCCCCATAGTAGTTTTAACTATAACACGTGCAATGTTGTGCAGGGGGTTCGGCAGCTTACCCTCAATCGTTTGAAGCACCTTCAACGCGTTGTCTGCGAGCTCCTCAGGGCTCATATCCTCCGTGCCAATCCTAGCCATTATCTGGGGCTGGTCGCGGGTTCTCACCATGACCGCGCTCCTATATCTCTCAACGAACGTCTTTACATCAACGTTCGGCGGCATTGGAACCGGTATCTTGCCCCTAGGGCCTAGCGCCGGGCCCAGAACCCTACCAGCCAGGCCCATCAAGTCCGTCTTTACGAGAACCCAGTCACACCTCTCAGCAATCTTCTTCGCAGCTTTTCTATCGATCTGCTGCAACTCCTCTCTTGTTATCACACGATCAGCGATCTCCCTAGCCTTTACAGCAACATCGCCATCCGCGACAACGCACACCGCTACATGCTTTCTTGGAGGGTGTGGAAGGAACACGATCTCCCTGATCCTACCCTCAGGCGCACGCGGGTTGATATCGCGGAGCACTACTATGAGTTCAACGCTCTGCTTGAAGTTGCGCGGCGGCGCCGAGGCTATAGCCTTCTTTATAGCCTCCACGAGGTTCTCGCGGGGCACGAACGACACTATGGCCCACCTCTCGCGTGTACCGCGACACTAAGAGGCGTTAGGCTTTGCGCCACTCCTCCTCATACTTCGCGAGTATAGCGTCGTATAAGCCCTCCTCCACCTCCCTAACAACCTGCTTCGGATCCTTGCCGTCAACCGTGAGGCCTATGCACCTGGCAGTGCCGAGTATGGTCTTGACGGCCGCCTTTAGAGTTTTAGCTGTCAACTGCGGCTTCTTCATTATCGCCACCTCCACCACCTTCTCGAAGGGTATGTCGCCTATCTTGTGGTGCATCGGGTCGCCGGAGGGCTCCTTAGCGCCAGCAGCCCTCAATAGGAGCGCTGTTGTAGTCGGTATCCCCACCTCTATCTCATACTCCTTCGTGTCCAGATCTACTATTACCTTCACGGGGACCGTCATACCCTCGAACTTCTTGGTAGCCTCGTTTATCTTCTGCACAACCTCGGCCACGTTCAAGCCCAGAGGCGCTATGGCGGGCGCGATAGGCGGGCCGGGCTTAACGCGACCACCCTCAACGGTAAACGTGAGCGTCTTCTTACGCCCCACGAGTCTCCTCCCTAACTGGGCGCACCATATCGGCCGAGACTATAATCCTTAGGTTCGCAGTTGTGGCATCGAATAGCAGGAGTTCGAGCTCATCCTTACTTACCCTCTCAACCTTGCCACGGTAGCCCCTGAAAGGCCCACTAATAACCTCGACAACATCACCGACCTTGATGCGCGCACGAGTCTCACCCTTAAGCACCTTAGCAATCTCCTCGACGGGTATGTAGCCCGGGACTACGTTACGCGCATACCTAATACCGCGTATAGCCTCGGCTACTATGAACGACGCGGGAGCCTCGACTATCACGATACCCTTCAGCCTGGGCGGGATTATTATAGAGCGTATGTCGTACCCCTTCTCGCGCGCCCTCATCTCCAGCAGAAGTGCCACATCGAGCTCCCTACCACCTACGGTCCTAACCGCGTAGAATCTGGCCTGCCTCCCCGGCGTAGCCTTCTCCTGCTGCGCTCCCTGCACCTCCTCGTGCTGGGTCTCGCTCAATACACGCTCACCTCACGATAGTGTATCCCGCAACAAGCTGGATTACAAAGCCTATCGCTCCAACAGCGAACATGGATAGTAGGACGATGCGGAGGGTCGAGTAGAACTCGTCGCGCATGGGCTTACGCGTGCGCGCCAATATAAGCTTCCACGTCCTGATGGTCTCGGATATCTTTGATATCATTCCTAGACTTCCCGGGCTTGGTAGAGATAGGTGCTAGGATAACAGTTTCTCTACCAGCCTACCGGGGTCCATGTACTCGAGATCCTCGTACCTCTGACCCGTTCCGATGAAGAGTATTGGCTTCTTTATCGCATCTACAACGCTGACCGCGGTACCACCCTTGGCGTCGGCATCAAACTTGGTGAGCACCACAAAGTCCACGCCCACAGCCTCGTCGAAGAACTTTGCCTGCTCTACGGCGTCGTTACCCGTCAGCGCGTCTACTACGAGTATCTTGTAGTCGGGCTTGGCGACTCTCACTATCTTCTTCAACTCCTCCATGAGATCCACGTCAGTGTGCATCCGGCCGGCTGTATCCACGAGGACCACGCAGTAGCCCCTGCTCTTGGCGAGTTGTATCGCATCGTAAGCCACTGAGGCCGGGTCGGCGCCGTAACGGCCTCCTACGAAGATCGCCCCGATGCGCTCGGCGTGCATCTTCAGCTGCTCCTGGGCACCTGCTCTGAACGTGTCCGCTGCGGCTATGACGGGTGTTAACCCGGCCTTCTTGAACATGTATGCGAACTTCGCTATCGTTGTGGTCTTCCCGACGCCATTTACCCCGAGGAATACGAGGATTAGGGGCTCACCTCTCCTGCACTTCTCTTGAGCCTCTCTAACCAAGTCTATCTGCCTCCACCCGGTCTTCAGTATCTCGAGGAGCGTCTCGCGGATAGCGTTCTCAACAATCTTCCCAACGTCGCTACCACGCGGGATCTGCGTGCCGACTAGCTTCTCCTTCAACCCGTTCACGATCTTTTCAGCCGTATCGAACGCTACGTCGCTCTCCACAAGCTCTATGAGCAGGTCCTGGAGGTGCTCCTCCACATCCTTCTCGCTGAGAGTCTTCATAACAATTTTCTCTGCGACCTTACCGAGGCTCTTAGCTACACTCTTCTGGACCCTGCTCGCAATCTTCTCCGTAAACGACTGGAATACTTTACGAAGCTTCTTGAAGACCATAAACCCACCTATCTATCTTCACTGCCCCTGAGCAGCTCTTAACGCCTGCTCTAACACTCCACGAAGCTGCTGGTACGTCGCCACGGCGTTAGCCAGCTCCCTCCTATACCTGTCAAGCACTTTTGCTATCTCAGCCTGCCTACCTCTAACAATCTCCAAGGCCTTCTGTATGGGCACCTCTATGAAGACGTCGAGCCCGGCATGGACCAGAACCTTGGCATTCTCGCCTCCAGCGATCCTCGCAAAGCCATAGACGACGCCGCCCCCGTCTATATCAACGAGTGCCTCCGCGTCACCATTCCTCAACTCTTCTAGAGCCTTCTCACCCGCGTATAGGACCTGGAGGCTTGTATTCAGCCTATCAATAGCTGCTTGTAGGGCGCGAATATACTCCTCTAGCACGGCAAGCTGCTGGAGCAACTGGTTGACATTAACAGCTTGTTGAGCAGATGAGCTCAATCTTCTTTCACCCAGCGCTTGAGCTGTGAGAGGAGGATAACATAGCGATCGGTTGCCTCCTCCAAGCTAATCTCTCGTACACTCTCTATCACGATGTGATGCCTTTTCACTCTATGCTTGCTTCCCAGCTCCGACAATACCTTCTCTATAGCATGCTCTGGGGTTAGAGCCCTAACCTCCTTCCTAAACTTCCACCACGTTGGGAACTTGTCATGTTTTATCAACATCCTGCCCTCGATCCTGAATATCTTAACCTCCTCGCTCAACCCGGGCCCCGGAGGCTGCCGTGTAGACATAGGCCTTAAAAGTAAGGCTCTAGTCTTAATGGGGCAGGAGCGCTTGCGATATCTGCGCTATCTCGGGGCCCGTTGTATCC
The DNA here is from genome assembly GCA_964613695.1 of uncultured Desulfurococcales archaeon. Classification (GTDB taxonomy): domain Archaea; phylum Thermoproteota; class Thermoprotei_A; order Sulfolobales; family Pyrodictiaceae; genus Pyrolobus. Next base: position 30,327 of record CAZTIR010000004.1, read on the forward strand.
TCCCCAACGAGGACGCCATGATCGTTCGCTATTATACCGGCTTTCACGAAATAGAGGCCAAAGTTGACAGTGCCTCTGAGAAACTCTACACCGAATAACTCCTCGAGGAAGCGTAGCTCCTCGTCACTAACCCCCGGGTGCACGATACCCCCGTAGCTGTTGACTACGAGCATGGAGCCCACTGATGGTATCTCTGCGAGCCTCCTCATCTCGATAACCCTGACGCCAAGAACCTCCTTTATCTTCTCGACAGCCTGCCTGTCTATCAAGGGTGATACGAGAGCAGCGTTATTGGTTGCAGCTACTAGGTTTCCGAGCGCAGTGCTCCTAGTGTTCAACACCTCTATTCTCACACTGCCCTTCAGGTAGCTTTTCAGCTCGTCAATCTCCTCGGGTTTCACTATGCGTGGTAGGAGTATGCCATTATCGTTGCCGGCCACCATCACGCCGTTTATCACCATATCCGCTATCTTCACCTCGATTATGTCGACGCCCAGGACCTCGCGTATCTTCCTCTTATCGCTCTCCGCCACCCCCGGCGGCACGAGAGCAAACTCGTTATTCGCGAATATATACACCCCTATATTAGAGTTGCCGAATACACTCAGCTTCTCGACAACACCCTCTTTAGCCAAGACCCTTCCGCACCTCTAGCCAAGCCTGCGTGGGAGAACCGGGCATTCATGCACAAAAACGGGTTTAGTCTTGCTTCCGCGCCAGGTATACGCGGACCACACCAGCCTCCTCGTCCTTAACAGCGTATACCTTGACACGCCTAGGCGGCTTCTCTATGCCAAACTGCCATATGTACTCGTTAACCTCGTTACTAATCAACACCTTGTCGGGCTCGACGCCGAAATGCCTAGCTATAAACTGTCTCACAAGCCTCACAGCCCGCGCCGCCCTATTACTCCTCCTGCCCCAGTAGACGCGCTTCAACGGTATAACATAGTACATCTCCTTCTTCTCCTTAGGCACCTCTACCACCTCACGCCCTTATCCAGTTGGTCCTCCAGTGCCGCCGCTTGGGGTGAGTGGTAAACCTCCTATTAGTCCTCGCGATTACCCACGCGGGCACCGCACTGTTGCTCTTAAAGGCTTTTGCTAGCCTAAGCTTCCTAGCCAGCGGCTTGTTCCTAGCCACGGTTAGACCCCCACGCCGCCACCCCCATAACGCCTGTTTTAAACGCTGAGGGGTCTAGCGGCAACCCCATAGAGGGTTGCTGTACACGGGGTCTCTCCGGGTGTAGGGCTGCTAATGCACCGTGTGGATCCTAGAGTCTACCAGCTCGAGTTCTTCAGGGAGAAGGGGTTTGTTAGGAAGAGGTGCAAGGTGTGTGGAGAGTACTTCTGGACTCTGAACCCGGAGCGAGAGACCTGCGGCGACGCCCCCTGCGAGGAGTACAGGTTCTGGGGTATACCGCGCAAGATCCCGGAGCTCACACTGAGAGACGCTATCGAGAAGTTCACACGCTTCTTTGAGAAGCATGGCCACGCTATAATAGAGCCTAGGCCCGTTGTCGCGAGGTGGCGTGAAGACCTATACCTAACGATAGCTAGCATAGTGGTCTTCCAGCCTCACGTCACGAGCGGCCTGGTGCCTCCCCCGGCAAACCCCCTGGTTATAGCACAGCCGTGCATACGCCTGGAGGATATCGATAACGTCGGGCTAACTATGGGCAGGCATCTTACGAGCTTCACGATGGGAGGCCACCACGCCTTCAACTATCCTGACAAGCGCGTCTACTGGAAAGAGGAGACTGTGCAGCTCGCATTCGAGTTCTTCACTAGGGAGATTGGGATACCCGAGGAGGAGATAGTCTTCAAGGAGTCTTGGTGGGAGGGTGGTGGTAACGCTGGCCCGAGTTTCGAGGTTACCGTGGGCGGCTTGGAGCTAGCTACTCTCGTGTTCATGCAGTACGAGGTGAAGGACGGAGAGTACGTCGAGATGCCTCTCAAGATAGTTGACACGGGATACGGCTTGGAGAGGCTAGCGTGGTTTAGCAACCGTAACGCCCCAACCTCCTTCCACGCCGTTTACCGCGAACTCGTCCCACAGTTCTTCCGTATGATTGGAGTCGAGGAGCCCGAGGAGAAGCTCCTCTGGACGGCCGCGCGGCTGGCAGGCTTCCTTGACCCAGAGTCTCCCGAGAGTATACGCTCGTACTACGAGAGAGTCGCGAAGGCCCTCGGTGCTGATGTCGACTGGGTTAGGGGCGAGTTGGAGCGTGCTGCACGCGTGTACGCGCTGCTCGACCACACCAGGACTATCATGTGGATGCTTGGGGATGGTATAGTCCCCTCGAATACGGGCGAGGGTTACCTGGCTAGGCTCGTGATACGTAGGGCTGCTAGGCTGCTAGCGCTCCTGGGCTCTGACGCTAGCCTCGTGGATCTTGTAGAGAAGCAGCTGGAGTACTGGAGAGACATGTACCCGCGTTACTATGAGATGAGGGGGTATATACTCGAGGTTACTCGGCTAGAGGAGGAGAGGTTCCGCAAGATACTAGAGAACGCTGAGAAGATCGTGGCGAGACTACTCTCGCGGAAGAAGAGCCTAGGCCTAGACGACCTCATACTACTCTACGATAGCCACGGTATACCGCCGGACATCGTAGCCAACGTGGCAAAGAGGCTTGGCGTACAGGTTGAGATACCGCACGACTTCTACGCAAAGGTTGCAGAGAGGCACGGTGCGCGTGGCGGTGTAGCAAGGGAGGTTGAGAAGAGCAAGCTCCCAGAGGATGTTGTGGTGTGGGCCGAGGGGTTTGGGGAGACTAGGCGCTTGTTCCACGAAGACCCCTATATGAGGCGGTTTGAGGCTAGGGTGCTGGGCGTCCGCGGGAAGCACGTTGTACTTGACGCAACTGCGTTCTACCCCACGGGCGGCGGCCAGCTTCACGATACCGGCGTCATCTATTGCGAGGGGCGGGAGTACAGGGTTGTTGACGTCGAGAAAACGCCTAGGAATACCATAGTGCATATACTCGACCGTGAGATGCCAAAGGAGTGCGTTGGTAAACAAGTGCTAGGCGTTATCGACTGGGAGAGACGCTATAGGATGATGAGGCACCACACCGCAACCCACGTGCTGCTCGCAGCGGCTAGGAGGCTGCTTGGCGAGCATGTATGGCAGGCTGGTGCCGAGAAGACGCCAGAGAAGGGTCGCCTAGACATCACGCACTACAAGCCTCTCACCAAGGAAGAGGTTAGGAGGCTCGAGGAGATGGTGAACCGCGTTATACTCGAGAGGAGGCCCGTTAAGACGAGGCTCATGGGCTGGAATGAGGCCGTCGAGAAGTATGGTTACCGCGTGTTCCAGGGCGGTGTGATACTCCAGCCGGAGCTTAGAATAGTCGAGGTGGAGGACTGGGATATTGAGGCTTGCTTCGGCACGCACCTGGCTAACACTGGCGAGATAGGAGCCTTTAAGATAATCAACGTGGAGCGCATACAGGATGGCGTAGTTAGGCTAGAGTATGTCGCTGGCGATCGTGTAGCCGAGTACGCGGCTAACATCGAGGATGTTGCAGAGAAGAGTGTGAGGCTTCTCGGAGGCAAGAGTATAGTAGAGCTCGAGAAGAGGCTGGAGAAGCTTGTGAAGGAGTACGACTCTCTTAGGAGAACACTCGCCGGATATAGGCGTGTCCTGCGAGACGTGTTGCTCGACAAGGCTAAGGTGAGGAGAGTTAAGGATCTCAGCGTTGCATACATCGTGCTACCCTTCGGCGACGATAACCTAGCTCTAGAGGTTCTCGAGAGCCTCGAAGATAGGTATAACGTCGCCATTGTAGCCTGGCCTGTGGGGTCCAGGGGCTACCGCGTGCAGGCTGCGACACGCGACAAGAGGATCAGGTTGGATGCGATAGCCGTCAAGCTGCGCGAGGTTGGGGGCAAGGGTGGCGGGAGGGGCACGGTAGTCTCGGGGCTCCTCCCGGCGAGGAAGGAGGAAGAGGCTTGGAGCCTATTAGAGAAGCTCGCAGAAGCTCTCAACGAGTAACCCTGGTTAACGGCTGCAGCACGGAGCCCGCTGTCACGCGAGCCCCCGATTCTATCACAGCGCCTGCCCTAACCTCCCACGGGAATGGTGCTACAAGCCCGAGCTTCTCTGCCGCCGTTTTCCCATAGACCACCTTGGTCGCGGTGAATGGCTCTATCTTAGCCTCTTCGCCCACCACGCTGCCCGTGATATACACGTGTGACGATATGGATGCATTGCGGCCAATGTAGGCGACGTATGCTTCGCTATAGGCTCCTATGCGTGCACCCGGCTCTAGGCTTGTGAAGCTCCTAACGGTGGCGTGGAGGCCCACAAACGCGTTTCTACAGATAACGGCTGGGCCTTTTATAACAGCGTAGTGGTCTATCCGGACCCCCTCCTCGATGTACACGGGGCCTTCTATAACGGCTGTTGGTGATATATTCGCCTCGCTTGATATGGTTTGGCTGCGCATAGAGGCCAGGAGTAGTATAAGATATAGGAGTATGTCGTAGCCCTTCTCGAGCCTCACCCACGGATGCTTAACATAGTATACAGTGGCGCCCTCTAGCTCCTCGAGGAGTGTACGCCACTCGTCTGCCGCCAACCTCTCTAGCCTAGAGCGCCTAGCCACCACTATACCGGCGAACACGAAACCGCCCCCGAGCCCTGCGAGGCGAGAGTCCTCGACCGCCACGTTGACCCCTCTTGCAATAATAGGCGGTGATGTCGCGACGAGGATGTCAGAGGCTTGTGAGGCGTACTCTCTCACAGCATCATCTATAACCGTTCTCAAATCCGTATAGAGGGAGAGGGGGTCAAGCAGTATGACGATATCGTCTTCTATCCTTCGTATACTGCCCACTAGGCTCTCAATATCCGAGTATACTATGTTATAGCGTCCGCCTAGAGCCCCCTCTATACGCTCTCTTACAGACTTGCAGGCTATGCTCAGGTCTAGCACCTCACCCGTGGACGATAGAGACGCTATCTCGCGGGGGGCCTCGCTCCTAACTACCACCACCGTTGTCAAGGCCTCCCACCTACTCTACTGTCACAGTCTTAGCGAGGTTACGCGGCTTGTCCGGATCGTGGCCTAGAAGCACTGCAGCATCGTACGCCAAGAGCTGCATTAGAGGCATTATCGCGTATACTGCAAGCATCTCGTCGTAGGGGCCTACGAGTATATGATAGTCTGCCGGGATACCCTCATAACTATCAACACCGACGAGTATCGTGAGGGCGCCCCTAGCGCGCATCTCCTCTATGTTAGAGGCGAGTCTCTTCTCGTAACCCGGCGTCCCTATGAATATGACAGGGAAGCCCGGCTCGACGAGCGCTATGGGGCCGTGCTTACTCTCTCCCGCTGGATAGGCCTCAGCATGAATATATGCTATCTCTTTTATCTTCAGGGCAGCCTCTTTAGCCAGATGAGCACCTAGACCACGCCCAAGCACATAGATGCTCTTGCCACGGATTAGTATACGAGCCAGGCTTTCCACCATAGAGCTGTGCGTCTCGGCTGTCCTCGCTGCATTCCTAGCATCCCATAGCCTGGCTATCACCTGCTCATACTCAGTACGGGTCATCGATCCCGTCTTGTATGCGTACGTAGCCGCGAGAACCTGGAGCACTAGCACCTGGGTCAAGTAGGTTTTTGTTGCAGCCACGCCTATCTCGGGCCCAGCACGCGTATAGAGCGTTATATCGGCTATTCTTGACAAAGTGCTCCCAAGTACGTTAGTCACACCTATTATCCTTGCCCCTCTGCTCTGAGCCTCCTTGACAGCTTGTAGGGTGTCTATCGTCTCCCCGCTCTGGCTTATAGCTATGACTGCATCGCCCTCACTTATCACGCTATCGTACTCCCAGTGCTCGGACGCGATATAATCGATGACCGGCATCCGAGCCCACTTCATCATAAAGTGTTTAAAGACGAGGCCGGCGTGGTAGCTGGTGCCAGCGCCCGTAACATAGATCCTGCGAGCCGAGAGCAGCGCCTCCACGGCCTTCTCTAGCGAGGGGTCTTCCACAATACCCGCCAGAGTCTCGTAGAGTGCTCTGGGCTGCTCCATTATCTCCTTTAGCATATAGTGCCTATACCCGCCCTTGCTCGCCTCCTCAACGCTCCACGTCACGTGTTTTACGCGACTACTCCAGTCTATGCGCCTCCGACCGCGCGCGTATATCTCGAGCCTACCCGGCTCTATGAACCCGTACTCGTCGTCCTCTATGGGTATTATGAGGCGTGATATATGGAGGAGTGACGGCACGTCGCTAGATACTGCAGCCGTGCACTCGGTGACGGTCGCGTATAGGGGGCTCTCGCGGCGAGCGAAGTATATTCGCCAAGGCTCACGAGCGTATAGCAATGCTATCGCGAAGCTGCCCTCAACAACCTCGATGAGCCTCTCTAGAGCCTCTAGGATGCTCGCACCTCTCCTAACCTCCTCTTCTACCAGGTGCGCTAGAACCTCGGTATCCGTCTCGCTTCTGAAAACATGCCCCCTCTCAACAAGCTCCGCCTTAAGCTTCAAGTAGTTCTTGATAATGCCGTTATGCACTACTGCGATATCACCAGCGCAATCGGTATGAGGGTGAGCGTTGACATCGCTTGGGGGCCCATGCGTAGCCCACCTCGTGTGAGCTATAACGGTTGGCGAGCGCTTGGAGGTTATCGAGAAGCGTTTGAGCACCTCTTCTACCTTACCCCTCGCCTTGTACACTCTGAGAGCACACCCGTTGCTACACTCCACTAGCGCGACGCCAGCACTATCATACCCCCGGTACTCTAGGCGACGGAGGCCATCAACAGCGAGTGGTACCGCATTATCACCGCATGGGGGTTTCACAGTTACACCTATGATGCCGCACACGCCGCTACACCTACACGCGGGCCCGTGATGTAAGAACCCCTGACCCGAGGATATAGTGAGGAACCTTCAGCGGAACCGAGGCCCGCCTCCACCCTACTTCTCTAGGTAGACGAGCGTCGGCCTCTGGCTCAGTAGTAGTGGCGTGGCTCTCTCAACACGAGGATAGCCCTCGATCTCGTCAAGCACACGTTTTAACAGCTCCTCGGGCTTCATAGCCATGCGATCGTTAGTCTCTCTTATCGTGACGTTGACAGTGCCCGTTTTCACCTCCCGCTCCCCAACCACAGCTATGTATGGTATCCACTCGCGTCCTGCATCCCTAATCTTCCTCCCGAGCGTCAGGTCGCGATCATCCACGTCTACGCGAACGCCGTGCTTGTCGAGCATCTCTGCAACGCTGAGAGCATAGTCTAGCTGCTCCCTAGTGACGGGTATGACCCTCACCTGTATCGGAGCGAGCCATGTTGGTATGCTGGGCGTCTTGCCCTCCTTCTCGCGCTGAGCCGCGGTATCGAAGACCATGTATATGTATCTCTCGACGCTGCCGATAAGAGCCGTGTGTATTATCACCGGGTACCTCTCCTCGTTATTCTCGTCGACGTAGCGGATTCCAAACCTTTTAGCATTACCCACGTCAAACTGGTATGTTGCTATCTCGCGAGGCCTACCCGCCACGTCGACTATGTGGTACTCTACGTTAAGCACCCAGTAGTAGATGCCCGAGGGGTATACGGCGACCAACGCAGGCCTACCATCACGCGATAGTAGAGTCTTAAGCATGTCAAAGCGCTCCTCGAGGAAGTCTTGTGTCACGTTATACACCGCCGCGTAGCGCCTACCTAGCTTAGCGGCCTCCTCGTGTATAACGCGCTGTATGCGCTCGGAGAGTTTGACAGCCTCTTCTAGATCGCGGACGAGTATGTGCAAATCCGGCATGTGGAACTTGCGCAGCCTGAAGCAGAGGGTGAGCTCGCCTGTCTGCTCGAAACGATAGCTATCGGCAACCTCGAACATGCCCAGGGGGAGGTCACGGTAGCTAAGAACCATGTCTTTCATTATCGCGAACTGCTGGTGGCATGCAGCGTATCGCATAACGAGGTGCTTGCGATCAGCCCAGAGGTCGTAGAGCCTGTCTCCGAAGAGCTCGGCGTGCTCGCGCACGGCCGGGTAAGCCAGGTCGAACATGTTGGTGCCCTTCACGCGCAAGACGGGGATACCTAGTCGTTGCGTAACCCTCCAGGAGTAGAGGGAGACGGCCTCCAGGATGACGGTGGCGTGGGGCTGGTACCTTAGATGACCGTAATCCGACAAAGCCTCCCACTCGAACCCGAACTTCCTACAATACCTGGTTACCGGGGTCTCAACCTCGCCCAGCTCCTTGCCCAGAGCCTCCTTCTCGATAACCCTCCTAAGGTCGTCAGGCACATCGCCTCTCTTCAGGTACTCCTCGGGCTCATACTGTTCGCCAGATGGAGTGACGACGAGGTACCTCTTCTCCACCTTGCGTGCACGCACGCCACGCGGCCTAAACTCGCGTGAGAGCTCGGCCAGAGGGTGGCCATAGCAGTGCAGCTCGAACTCCTTATACCAGCCGAAGGGGGCACGGATAACCCTCAAGCCCCTCTTCTTCAAAGACTCTTCGATGCGCCTAAGCGCCTCTAGCGCGACATCGGGGGGCGCCAGGCGTCTCGAGAGGTGCGCGTAGGGGTAGACTACTATCGCGCTAGCGTTAACCTTACCCGCCACGTCCACCATGTCATCGACAGCCTGGCTCACTACGTCGTCTAGGTTCTCGCGGTCAACATCCTCGACTGTGACGAACGCTACTAGTGCGTTCTCGACTGAAGCCTCCCTCTTAACCCCGTTAAGCTCCTCATAACCCTCCTTGAGCGCTGGCTTAACCGCTCGGTAGTGGAATCTCTTAGCGTGGATGAGGAGCGTACGCAGTGCCGTACACCCACAGTCTCCGCGTGAACCACGATGATATAAGGGGTTAAGCGAGGGTAACCGCAGCCATTGTGATTACTTTCGGCGAACTACGTATAAGTGGGCTTCCCCGCGCCCCCAAGTATATAAAGGCGTTACTCTCTAGCTTTAAACTGGGTGCAAGTGGTGGCCAAGACTATAGCTAAGAAGATTACATCGATTACCGATTTGCCGGGTGTGGGGCCGGCAACCGCTAGGAAGCTTGAGGAGGCCGGCTATACAACACTAGAGGCTATAGCGGCTGCAAACCCCCAGGAACTAGCGGCGGCGGCTAACATCCCTCTCAGCACAGCACAGAGGATTGTAAGGGCTGCGAGAGAGGCGCTCAATCTAACCTTCAAGACCGCGCTAGAATTGAAGAAGGAGAGGCTAGCGGCTAAGAAGATAACAACTGGCTCTAGGAACCTCGACGCGCTTCTAGGCGGCGGGATAGAGACTAAGATGATAACAGAGTTCTTCGGCGAGTATGGTAGTGGGAAGACCCAGATATGCCACCAGCTGGCTGTGAACGTGCAGCTGCCCCCCGAGCAGGGCGGCCTGGGCGCGAGAGCCGTCTATATTGACACCGAGGGCACCTTCCGCTGGGAGCGTATCGAGGCTATGGCTAGGCGCTGGGGCCTAGACCCGGACAAGGTGATGGAGAACATATTCTACATTAGGGCTATCAACAGCGACCACCAGATGGCCATAGTGGAGGAGCTGTTCGACCTCGTCCCCAAGCACAACATAAAACTCGTGATAGTCGACTCGGTGACCAGCCACTTTAGGGCAGAGTACCCCGGCAGAGAGAGGCTAGCCGAGAGGCAGCAGAAGCTCAACAGGCACCTACACCAGCTCTCCAGGCTAGCCGAGCTCTACGACGTGGCAGTGATAATAACGAACCAGGTGATGGCGAGGCCCGATGTAGTATGGGGCGACCCAACCCAGGCTGTCGGCGGCCACGTGCTCTACCACGCCCCTGGCGTGAGAGTGCAGCTCCGCAAGGCCCGCGGTAACAAGAGGATAGCGAGGATCGTAGACGCGCCGCACCTACCCGAGAACGAGACGGTATTCGTGATAACAGAGCAGGGTATCATGGACCCCGAGTAACACAGCATTTCTTTAACTGTTCGCACTCCAGTCTAAAGGCCTCGCCGTCCCACACGCTCTCCACCCTACACTCAGAGCCCCCGCCCTCAAAGACTATGACCGGTTTCCTGAGACGCATACGCAAGCCACTAAGCCTATCATACACCATGACGCTCAACAATCGTACATGAACGCTATCCCACGAGCTACAGTCTAGCCTATAGTAGCCGCAGTCCGCACCCTCAGCGAGCAGCTTTCGTGCAAGCCTCCTAAAGCTAAGAGGGTCTCTACTTGCGTAGGGTAGTTTCACCATAAATGCCGCCCACGCGGTGACGCGCTAACGGGGACTCTTAGACTTGCTAGCACTGGACGTGCTCGTGGACAACAATCTTATAGCAGCGGCGCAGGTGGCCGCAGCCCTAGTGGCTTTGGGGATTGGAGCCGTTTATGACCTGAAGACGCGTAGCATACCCTCGAAGCTGGCATACGCCTTTGTGCTCGTAGAGCTTGCGCTGCTAGCGTATAGGGTTTATACTGAGGGCCTCCCCCGCTTCTGGACCCTCTACGCGGCTGTAGACGCCCTCCTAATCGGGTTCACCGGGCTGATGGTACTACTGTGCATGAAGGGTCCGGGCGACCTCTACATGCTAACTGGCGCAGTGTTATCCACACCATGGGGCGCGCCGTTGCTGCCCGCAAGCCTTGCACTACTCCTCTACTATAGCGTGTATAGCATAATACCCTCGCTTCTCATCCTCGCCTCTAACATCGCATCCAGAAACGCGAGGTTAGCTGCACGTAGGCTACCCCTCCACAAGCGCATCTACCGGCTGTTAACCGCGCGCCCCCTGCCAGCAAAGATCTTGGCCAGGAGGGGTTCGTGGTGGATACCCCTCGATATCAGCGAGGCTAAGAGGAGCGTGTGCGACGCTAACATAGACCCGTGGGAGGTGGTAGAGAGGGCCATACGGGAGAGGAAGCTCCGAGAGGATGAGCTCGTATGGGCCACCTATGGTATACCAGCCCTGGTAACCCTCCTGGCAGCATACATAACCCTACTACTCCTAGGCGATACCCCCATCACCCTCCTGCTAGCCCGGCTCCTATCCCCGAAGGGTTGACCCATGCACGTCTTATGGGCTCCCTGGCGCTACTCGTACATAAAGCGCGTCACGAGAGGAGAGGAGAGGGGCTGCATCCTCTGCAAGCTACAGGAGATGGACGACGAGGAAGCGTTGATAGTGTATCGGGGCGATACTGCATACATAGTCATGAACCTCTACCCGTACAACACGGGGCACGTGATGATAGTCCCTAAGAGACATGTCGCGAGCCTCTCAGAGCTAGATAACCGGGAGAAACTAGAGCTAGTGCTGCTGACCCAAGCCGCTATAGAGGGTATTAGGGAGGCGCTACAACCCCACGGCTTCAACATAGGAGTGAATCTGGGGCGTGTGGCTGGAGCCGGGATAGAAGATCATCTACACATACACGTAGTGCCAAGGTGGGATGGTGACACCAACTTCATGCCCGTAATAGCAGAGACTAAGGTGATCCCACAGGACATTAGGGAGACTTACAAGATAATCCGGGAGCCTATAAGGAGGCACGCCGAGAAGCTCTTATCATCATTGAGAGGCTCTCAACAAAATCCATGACGTCCTTGAAGTGCTTCTCAATATACTCGACCTCTCGGAAGTAGTTTCTACGCAAGCCGTATAGGCTAACCCTCACACGAATAGCCCCGACATACCTCCTGAGCAGCTCAACCCTCTCCCTATACCCCCGGGCCGGTGGGTATAGGTTCTCCAACATCCTCATCTCATCCTCCAGCTTCTCAAAAGCCTCCTCGAGACTGCCCCTCATGAGGCTCTCCTCGAACTTCTCGAGAAGCCCGTCTATCTCTCGTAACACTCCCCTAATCCTATCCAGCAGCCTCTCAACCTCCTCGAACCTAGACTCCATGCCGCCCCCGGAAGAGTATTGAGGGTATACGGTTGCGAGCCTTAACCCTTGCACTTGAAGAGAACACGAGCCTTACCATACTCTTCCCCGCTGATCCTCTCCACCCTACCACTCTTCACTAGCGAAGCCAGCGCCCTCCTAAACAATACCCGTGTTGGCTCACGCCCACATATCTCCGCGACCTTCTCGAGAATCTCTATGCTCTCTAGGGGTGTTGTGCTAGAGCAGAGAATCTTCTCTATCAACGCCTCCAAGCCCTCCGTGGTGCTACACTCATCTATACCCATGCCCCTCCCTCACGTCTCGTGGAGGTGCAGCGAGGTGGATAAACAAGACTTTGAGGTCATCGAGGAATACGAGCTGATGGGTGAGAAGAGGTTCCGAGTGAGACTCAAGCAGACTAACCTGGTGTTTAACGTGGCCGCCTCGAGCCGCGAGGAGGCTATAGAGAAGGCGTTGAACATAGCGAGGAGCCTTGAGATAGAAAAAGTCTTGGATAAGCTCCGCAGCCTCTTTGAGAGCTAGATCTCCTTTCTCTTCTCGCGTCGCTTTAGAGCCTCTTCAAACTCCTTTATCAACATGCGCGCAACCTTCTTAAACTCGCCCTCATCCATAGTCTCGACCATCAGCTTGAAGAATTTCGTAGCGCACGCCTTGCTATGGAAGGCTAGTGTTATACCCGCCCTCTGGATTACGATACCCTGGCCCTCCGGGAATACACGCCCACACACTATACACTTGTACCTCTTGCCTCGCGCCACTCTCATCGCCTCGTCTCGCCATAGTACGGCGAGCTGCTCTTATTGGGGCTATGGTTGATAAGGGTGTAACGCCACTACATCTCCACCGCTCCGGGCGTATAGAGTGCCGTTTAGAGAAGAGGGTGCTAGAGCAATGAACCCGCTAGAGCTGCTACACGAGAGCATCAGGAAGCTGGTGCGGGAGAAGGGATGGGATAGGTTGACTGAGATACAGGAGAAGGCGATACCGGAGATACTGCAAGGCAGGAACGTGATTATTACGGCGCCCACGGGCTACGGTAAGACCGAGGCAGCAATACTCCCCGTGCTTAGCATGATGGTTGAAGAGAGGCCGGAGCCTGTAGCACTCCTCTACATAACCCCGATGCGGGCGCTCATCAACGACCTCTACGAGCGTATAAGCTGGTGGGCTGAGAAGCTTGGCTTCGTGGTTGCAAGGAAGCATGGTGATGTATCGCAGAGCGAGAGGAGCAAGAGACTTAAGAAGCCTCCACACATCTTCATAACGACGCCAGAAAGCCTCAAGATAGATCTTGACTGGGCTACACGATTCCGAGAGTACTACAGGAACGTGAAATGGGTTATTGTCGACGAGGTACACGAGATAGTGGGTACCAAGCGGGGTGTGCAGCTAGCACTCCTGTTGTCAAGGTTGCGTAGGCTCGCGGGCGACTACCAGCTCATACTAATCTCGGCTACCGTTGGAGACCCGCTGCACGTCCTAGAGGTCTTCTCCTACACGTCAAAGAGGGGAAGGAGCGTTGTAACAGTCTCCAAGAGGAAGAGGGTCAATGTTATAGTGGATGTGGTGGGGGAGGCTAAGACTTCGAGCGAATACTGGCGCCGCGCAGCCGAGAAGATAGCAAAGTACATAGAGCCCATTACACTCGTCTTCACGAACTCCAAGTACGCCACCGAGAGGCTGCACGAGGAGCTTGCTAAGCTAGGCTTCAACGATATACTCGTGCATCATGCTAGCCTCTCGCCGGAGGAGAGGGAGGCTGCCGAGAAGGCGCTCCGAGAGGGTAAGGTGAGAGCAGTCATATGCACGAAGACCCTCGAGCTGGGCATAGACGTAGGCGACGTAAAGAGGGTTATTCTCTTTAGACCGCCTAGCACGGTATCTAGCCTCATTCAGAGGCTAGGCAGGAGCGGGCACCGTTACGACATAGACATATTGAACGGTGTCATAATCGCTGAGGATCCGGTAGAGGTGCTATACTCTGCTGCCCTCGTCAGAGCGGCTGTAAAAGGGAGGGTCGAGGCTCCAAAGATACCGGAGAAGCCGCTCGATGTTCTCGCGAAAGAGCTTATAGGCATGGCCCTCCAGTCCGAAGTCAACGTTAAAGAGGCTTACGAGATATTCAGGTCGACGTACCACTATAGGAGCCTCACATGGGATGAGTTCAACGAGATGGTTAAACTGCTTGTTAAGAACGGGCTACTTGTTGAGACGAAGCCGGGTTACGTGAAGGTGGGACAGCTCTTCTACAAGATATGGCGTTTCGACAAGAGCAGCGACAAGAGGGCATGGTGGATTAAATCGTTCTCCTCGTTCTTCTCGACCATCGGGGAGAAGCAAACCTACTCCGTTAGGACTGAGGACGGCCGCAATGTTGGAGAGCTTGACGCGGATTACGTCTACAAGCTCTACCCGGGTGCCGTTATACGCCTGGCTGGCCGCAATTGGCTTATCACGAACATTGATGAGTTGAATGCCCGTATAATAGTCAGGGAGTCGAAGGACTCGAGTAGCATAGTCCCCCTCTGGCGTGGGTTGGGGCCAGAGGCTTCTAGCATAGTTCTGGAGGAGCTTAGCGAGGTGCTTAAACTGGTATGGGAGAGCGGCGTCAAGGTAATGGACTGGGTGAGGCTAAGCGATGATGCACAGCGCCTCGTCCAGAAGTTTGTGGAAGAGTACCGTAAGACCGGTAAGCCTCTGCCCAGCAGAGACCGCGTAATAGTAGAGGAGGTTGGCGACAACATAATACTCTTGAACTTGATGGGCGAAGCTGCCGCGCGTACACTAGGCTACACGCTGCTCTACGCTGCGAGATCATACTCGTCTAGCATACGAACCTCCTACTACGGCCTAGCGGTGCAAAGCGCCCCCGGCTTCAACCCCCTCGACGTCCTCTCGCAGCTTGAGCCGGAGGAGTTAGAGGAGCTGGCACTAGAGGCTGTAATGAAGACACCCTACTATCTCAACACGCTTAGAGAGATACGCCTAGTCTTTGGCCAGATTACACGCGAACAGGAGGACGAGCTGATCCGGAAGGAGGCTGCCAGGCAGACTCTTCACGAGTACTTTGACATCGAGGGCGCTAGGCGCGTTCTGAAGCTGATGCACGAGGGGTATGTGCAAGCCCATACCATCGGTGGCGCATCTCCGCTAGCCAGACTGCTAGCCTCTATGCCCGAGGAGAAGCTGTGGAAGATAGACATCGAGAGGGAGATAGCAGAGGTTATCAAGGGAATGGCTTTCACCGTTGAGGAGATAGCATCGACTCTCGGGATCCCCGAGAAGATAATCGAGAACAAGTTAAGGGAGATGAGGAAGCCCGGCTCACGTTATCGTGTAGTACAGTTCATCGATGTCGATACGGGCGACTGGAGGTGGGCTCTAGAGGAGGACATAGAGGAGGTAGCCTCCATGCCGGAGTTCGCCGAGAGCTTCAAACCCCTAAAGAAGGATGAGCACTTCATAGCGATGGTGAGGGGTGTTAGCTCGGAAGACTTTGCACACATACTATTCTCCGCCAAGGATGTCATGGAGAAGCGCGAAGAGTTCCTCTCCCGCGTCCCCTTCAACGAGATATACGAGCTGAAGGTCGTACCTATAACGGATGAGCCGAGGAGCGGCGTGCCAAGGTACTACTATGTCTCGAGACGCGCACTACCATACCTAGTTCTCAACGCTATTGCTGTGATACAGAGGCTCCGCGCCCTAGACTATTATTATTGACCCGGTGCTTAGTAATCATGCGGGGCTGTGAGGAGCGCCACGGCTTAACCGAAGAGTGGTGTGGAGGGCTCGTGTTCCTGAGCCCCCGTGATGTAATCGAGGTAGACTGATTATCCTTCATGATGATGTTATCCCCGGCTGAGGGCTCCATGCCTAAACTCTACTGGTACGTGTCGGCTGTCTCCACGGTAAAGCCCGAGGCTTCCTTAACCAGCTTTGTGAGGAGCTTGAAGGATGCTGGCGTTGACGTCGTAGAGTACGACGAGGATACTAGGAGGGTTTACCACCGCTTCCCTATGAGCAAGTTGCCCGCTATCCTAGGCCTCTGGGAGCGCTATGCAGCAGTAACGAGCTACGAGCTGAAGGCCAGCGGGAAGGCTAGGCGCCTAAAACCATCCCTACTGAGGAGGGTGTTCGAACAAGCTGATGAGACGCCAGCAGCCGTGCTAGTGTTATCCTCGTGCCCCGAGGGCTATGCGGTGTTCGCGGAGTTGAGGAGCCAGCGTGTAACAATGAAGCTTTGTAGGCGAGAGGCTTTGGAGGCTATCGTCACAAGCCTCCCGCCTAGCCTCTGCGAGTGGTTCTACCCGGGTAGTGAGCCGTTGAGGCTCGTGCCTCGGGCGCAGCGCTGTATCACGAGCTTCTATGAGAGGCTTTTAGAGCTGCATGCTGGCGGGGAGAGCGCTTAATAGCCTTGCTTTGCAGCTTGGATTCTCTGGGTGGATGAAGTGGCGCAAGCGGATAACGTTGTTATCATAGGGAAGAAGAGTATACCCGACTACGTTCTCGACATAATCCTCAAGTTTAACGAGGGGTACGACGAGGTTGTTATACGTGGACGTGGCCAGATGATATGCAAGGCTGTAGACGTCTACAATGCCCTGAAGAACAAGCTGGGCGACTCGCTCGAGCTAGTATCCGTTAACATCGACAGCGATAATGTTGGTAATCGTCTCGTCTCCTACATCGAGATAAGGGTGCGTAGAACCATCTAAGCCGTCGTAGCCTCCGTGTACCCGTCTCCTCTTCCCAGCTCGACGCGGGCTACCGCATCCTTAACCTCGTTCAGTAGGCTGAGCGCCACATCAGCAGCATTCACCTCGCCGCGTGCAACTCTATCCATTAGCTCCTCGACAAATCTAGTCCTGTCCACCGACACGAGCCCAGGAAAGCTGCCCGAGAGGTACTTGTAAACCTCTATACCCATCCTTGTCGGGATGAGGTACTTCCTATACCTGCTCTCTACCACGTAGCCGTGCCTCTTCAACATCTCTATTATCTTGGCGTAGGTGCTAGGCCTGCCTATACCAGCGCGCTTCATAGCCATTACGAGGTCTCCATGAGTGTAGGGTTTCACCCTTGACGAGCGTACAAGCCTAGCAGAGCGTACCTTGACAACCCCCGTTCTTAGCTCATGCGCTATACGGTGCGTGTAGGGGTAGAAGAGTAGGTAGCCTGGCTCGTAGACGTGCGTGACCACCACATCCTCTGCTGAGATGCTCTCGACGCTAATGGAGATGCGTGCTAGCTTGACACGGGCCGGTTTAGACTGGCTCGCCATAAACCTGGAGAATATTAGCGAGTATAGACGGTAGTGAGATTCTCTAAGACTTGTCGCGACCCTAACCTCACCCATAGCTATAGCGTCTCTAAGCTCGCGGGCATCGAGCGGGTGTGTGGGCCGGATAGCCTCGTGGGCCCCGCCTTCACCCCAACGCCGCGGCGTGTAGACTCCTAGTAGCCCACGCTTCTCGAAGAATGCTTTAGCGATGGCTAGGCCGGCGTCGCTCACACGAACCGAGTCTGTCCTGTGATAGGTTATCAGACCGTTCTCGAAGAGCTCCTGGGCCAGGCGCATGGTCTTCTCGCTCGTGTATCCGAGTATCCTGCTAGCATCGTAGAGCAGAGACTCCGTGGTGTAGGGCGGCGGCGGGCTCAGAACCTCCACACGCTCTTCGACCACCTCCACCCTCACACCCTCCTCGACGACCCGCTTGTAGGCCTCCCTAGCCTCCCTCCCGTCCCGGAAGCATAGCCTAACTAGGCCCCACGGCAGCTCCACCAGCAGCATGTAGCATCGTGAACGCCTCCACTCCTCAAGCCTCTCGACGAGGAAGCCTAGGGCTGGAGTCTGGACCCTACCAGCGCCAAGCCACTTGGCGCCAAAGACGCTCCAGAGGTGTTTACTAAGCTCAAACCCTATCCACCTATCCTCTAGACGGCGTAGCATCTGAGCCTCTACTAGCCTCCTATCCGGCTCCCTCGGGTTCGCAAGAGCCTCTAGCAGAGCATTGCGAGTAACCTCGTGGAACTCTATCCTCTTCAGGCTTCTGGCGAAGGGTTTGAGGAGGACATAGAGATCCCATGCTATCTTCTCGCCCTCCGGGTCCGGATCGGTCGCTATATACACCGTGTCTACGAGGGGCGCTAGTCGGCGCAGCGCCTCGACAAGCCTAGCCTTGCTCTCCACGTTCCTGGATCCGCACTCGGGGCACTCCTCGGCAACCAGCGCGTGCTGGGCGCCACAATCCCTGCATTTCAGCAGCGGAGCGTAGACTGGTTTAACCTCGTCACCCTCTATTATCACACCATGCTCTCCTATAGCCTCCTCTGTGAGGTCGTACACGTGGCCCTTCACGGATGTCACAAGAAGCACGTGCGTCTTGCCCGTCTTCGGGTTATAGGCTACGGTCTCGTATACGTTGAGGCCGTCGTAGTTCTTGCGCGCGGGCCTCCCCCAGAAGCTGGCTATAAGCCTCGCCTTGGTAGGCGACTCTACAACGAGAAGACCCGTCTCTATGTTAACCGGTATAGAGCCTCTCCCACTGCGCCTCGACTCCCACGCCTTCTCAAGCTCCTCCCTAACCTCCTCCTCATCATACTCGCGTAGGGAGAATGCGGAGAGTAGCTTAGCAACCCTCCTCTCGAAGACTTTGAGGAGGCTCGGGTGCCACGAGATTATGACGACAAGGCCTCTCGTCATCCGGCCCCGTACGAGCCTCGAGACCCTCCCCGACGCTTGTATGTACGTGTAGGGGTCGGGCGTGAGCAGGTATGCGGCCTCACCGGCCTCTAGTATGCCAACCGGCGTCTCTAGGCTATCCCCCAGCCTCTTAACCCTCTCGAGAATCTCGGATGCAAGCCTCCTAGCCTCCTCCGCTATCCTCGCGAACCTCTCCCCCGGCTCCAGCCTACCCTCGAGCACTGCACGCAAGAGCATCACATCATCCGGCGCTAGACGGGCAAGCATCTTAGCATACTCCTCATAGTCGAGGCCTAGCGCCTTAGCCAGCACGAGGATCCTCCTAGGGCTCGCTAACGCTTTACCGAGCTCGATACGGTTATGCGGAGGCTCCAGGAACACGGCATAGGCGACACGGTAGGGGAGGTCTAAGCCCCTCACCATGACACCATAGTAGCTCGCAACCCCCACCAGGACATCGTAATCGCCACGTTCAAACCTCTCCACAACACGACGCCCAGCCACAGCTGCAGCCGCGTTGATACCCCTCGCCCTCAGCGCTTCGACAAGCCTCCTGACCATCTGCACCCCGTACGGCTTCGCCACGTAGACTAGCCCGCCTGGACCCAGCCGGGACACTACCCCAACAAGCCTCTCAACGGCGTCATCCTCGTTCCGCGCGAGAAGAGCGTACTCAACTATATTCCTGGCATACCCCGTTATGCTCCCGACGCTGAGGCCCAGTAGCCTCTGCAGCACAAACCTCTTGAAACCACGCGGCCTCCCAGTAGCCGAGGCTATCACGAGCTGCCCGAGCCTATCCCTCGCCGCCTCAACCTCGCCTCTCAGCTTCCTGAGCTCCTCCTCATAGCGCTTATAGAGGGATGGGTTAAGCCGGATCCTCATCTCCAGCCTCACGAGGCGAGACGCCCGCTTCACCAGGTCTTCGTCGGCACCCAGGAGAAGCAGTATGCGGTCAACGTTAACGCTCTCCCGGAGTACCGCATCGACGTCATCAACAATCACGAGGCCGAATCTCCTCCCCTCGAGCAGCCCCCACCTCCGCGAGAGGAAGGCAGTAGTGGTGACGAGCACGTCATACTCTCCGCTCTCGAGCATGGCCAGCTGTTCTCTCTTCTCACGAGTCGATAGAAGCGAGTGATAGTAGACTACTCGTGGACCCTTACCCAGCCTGGCCGAGAAACCTTCTAGCCTCTCGGCAACCTGCCTGGCTAGGTTTGAGGTGGGTAACAGGTAGTAGACCTTCTTTGAGTTGAGAGCTGCGTACAACGCGTATACCATGAGGAGCGTCGTCTTGCCCGTCCCCGTGGGAGCTGTTATAGCGAAGCTCTCGCCGCGTAGGAGCCTCCTAGCCCACTGACGCTGCACGCTCCACGGGCTCGAGCCCGTAACCCTCTCGAAGAACCTCTCAAAGAGGTCTAGGCTATCCTCCTCTCTAGCCAGCCACGCCCAGTCCTCCAGGGTGCCGGCATCCTCGAGGAGCCTAGCTACTGCTAAGACACGCTCCCTCCAATCCATCCTTGCCAGTAGCTCCTCGGCGCGAACTGGTAGAGGGAGGCAGGCTGGGCACGGGAGTCCTTTGAGCAGCCTCTCCTCGGATACCCTGCCGTGACAGTTTGGGCAGCCGAGCTCGTACAATGCTATGAGCTTCTTCGCCACCCTACTATACCCGGATGTGAGTGTTGCCGAGTAGATGGTGGCTCCAGGGGAGCGAGGAGATAATACCGGGTCTTGTGGCGGGAGGGGAGCTCGAAAAGGCGGATAAACTCTCGAGGCTCTACGCGCTCGACACCCTCCACTACGAGCTCTCGAGGATGGAGTGGGGTGAGGTGGTACGCTACGTTAGGCGCGTGACGGGCGGCCTAGGGGATAGGGAGGATGAGCCTTTCGACGTTGTGCGCATGGGGCTGGCGGGCTCTGTCATAGCGTGGCCGGAGGCTCTGCGCGGCGGTGAGCGTGTCCTAGAGATAGGCACGGGTGTTGGACGCACGCGCTACGCTGTAGCGGTTACGGTCGAGACGAGGCTCTACGTCACTATAGACGTCGATCCTCTCATACTCGCTCTAGCCCTCTATGCTAACCCCGTACCCGCCTACGAGGAGGCCCTCTGGGGTAGAGAGGTGAGGGTGATTCTCGGGGACGCTGCCAGGATACTAGAGGTTCTTAACACGAGGTTCGATCATGTGATACACGATGGTGGCCCTACTCCTCGTAAGAACCCTCGATTATATTCCCAGCGCTTCCTACGCCGTATCCGCGACCTGCTCCGCGAGGGCGGCAGCCTGAGCATATTCGCGGGTGCTGATAGGAGATGGGTTACGCGGATATACAATGCCTTACGGAGCCTCGGGTTTAGGGTAGAGGAGACAGTCCACCTACCAGGCTCTAAAGCTGTGGTCATACACGCGAGGAGGGCGTAGCATGTTCGGCTCTGTGTGCACCACGCGAGAGATGAGGGCGTGGGAGGTTAACAGCGCGGCCCTCGGCGTACCAACTAGACTCCTAATGGAGAATGCCGGGGCAACCGTGGCCCGGGTGGCTCTGGAGAGGTTTAAGCCGCGAAGAGTCTCGATAATCGGCGGCGTGGGGGGCAAGACGGGTGACGGTCTTGTCGCGGCGCGCCACCTGGCGGCGCACGGCGTAGAGGTTAGAGTGTATCTCGTGTACCGTAGGGAGAGTATCAAGCACCCGGATACCCTGGACGCCCTCCGTGGCGCGGAGGCCTCCGGGGTGGAGGTTATAGAGGGTCACGAGAAGTGGCTCGATGCTAGAGACTGGCTGGACGCCGATCTCGTTATAGACGCTATGCTAGGGACTGGTGTGCGGGGCGAGCTTAGGCAGCCCTACCGTAGGATAGTCGAGGAGGTGAACTCTAGCGGCGTCGACGTGATCTCCATAGATGTGCCAACCGGCGTGAACCCTGATACCGGGAGAGTGCTCGGCGCTGCCATACGCGCGAGGATAACGGTGACGATGCACTGCGTCAAGAGGGGGCTTGTTGAGGGCGAGGGGCCGAGGTACGCCGGGGAGGTTATCATCGCTAACATAGGATTGCCTCGAGACGCTTGGCTCTACGTCGGCCCGGGCGACTTGGAGGCCTTCCTGCCACGCCGCCCCGAGTGGGCTAGGAAGGGGCAGGCTGGGCGCGTTCTCGTCGTGGGGGGTAGCAGGTGGTTCTACGGCGCCCCGTGGATAGCTTCCCTAGCCGCCTTCTACGCTGGCGCGGATCTCGTCTACCTCGCGGCGCCGGAGCCGGTTATAGGCAAGGCCTTTAGCCCAGAGGTTATCCCCGTGCCGCTCTCAGGCTCTCATCTTAGGCCGGAGCACTTGGAGGAGCTGGGGGACTACATCGCCCGCGCTGATGTGGTGCTAGTGGGGCCCGGGGTGGGCACACACCCCGAGGCATTGCGCACAGCCAGGCTTGTAGTGAAGAGGGCGCTCGAGGAGGGCAAGATGCTAGTAGTGGATGCTGATGGCCTCAAGGCTCTAGCCTCCTTCGACACGCCCGGAGATAGGGTGGAGAGCCTCGACAACAGAGCCGTCCTGACACCCCACGCGGGGGAGGCTTCGCTACTACTGGGTGGTGCTCGCGTGGCAGAGCTTGGCGAGAGGATAGAGGCGGCTAAGAGGATAGCGGAGAAGCTCCACGCCATCGTAGTCCTCAAGGGCCGTATCGATGTGATAGCCTCGCCGGACGGCAGGTACAGGTTGAACAGGAGCGGGACCCCAGACATGACTGCAGGCGGTACCGGGGATGTTCTGGCCGGCGTCATAGCAGGGTTAATGGGCGAGGCCAAGGATGCTTGGATAGCC
>CAZTIR010000005.1:0-15290 GCA_964613695.1 uncultured Desulfurococcales archaeon
CCTCGGTGTAGGGCCTGGTCTTGATTATTAGCAGCCTGTCTAGCAAGTCTAGCGGGATGCCGTGAGGCGACTCGATGTCAGTACCCCTTATCTTCGCCATACCCCTGTTGGTAGCCAGCACTAGTATCGGCGCGAGCTCAGACTCCATGGCGCGAGTTAGGAAGCTAAACGCCTCTATGTCCAGCATGTGGGCGTCGTCGATGAAGAGGACTCCTGGCACGAGCTCAGCCCTACCCTCCTTAACCAGCTTCATAACCTCCTTGTCAACCTGCTGCCTAACCTCGGGCGGCACCTCCCTCTCCACCGCGAGGCCTAGAAGGCTCGCAACGGCAGCCCTCTGAGCCATAGCAGCCATGTCCAGGTCGTGTAGGGTCACCGTGTGCACAATCTCCTTCTTCTTGTGGACCGGGCCCTTGGGCTTCTCTACGTACCTCTCCAGCTCGATATCGTACCTCTTCTCGCCCACCCTGCCAAGCTTCCTTACCGTGCCGGTCTCGGCATCGATCTCGATAACGTCGCCCCTCCTGACGCGCAGCTGTAGTAGCTGCGCCGCTATCTCCTCACCCACTCGCAGCGTCTTCGTCTCCTCCTCTGTCTCGAGGGTTAACACAGCCTCCCTCGGTATCTTCACCCACGGGTTGAACGGGTGCTTCACAAACCTGATCTTAATCTCCTTTACGACGCCCTCGTAGACTTCCCTAGTCTCGCGGAAGCGCACGCCTATAGCCTTTCTAATAGCCTGCATGAGGAATTCGGTCTTCTTCAAATCAGTGCTGTATATCTCGCTACCGCTTATAGCCACGAAGGGCGTATCCTCGCCAAGCTCCTTAGCAATACCGATAGCTATCGCGGTCTTGCCGGTCCCCGGCGGGCCCACCAGGAGCACGCCACGGCCAGCCATCTTGCCCTCGCGTATCATCTTCACTACGATTCCGGCAGCCTCTCTAGCCTCAAGCTGCCCCACCATACCGTCGGCGACGAACTTCGGCTTACCCTTCTCGTCGAGACCCAAGCCCCTGATATGGCTGTGTGCTCCCACCCTCCTCAACTCTCTCCTCGGGGGCGTAACCTCGCTTATCAACGGCTTCGACATTGTGCGCCACCCGGTACTCCAATCGTGTTTGCTCAGAACCGCTGATACATAAGCTTTTCCCGTACACCGGTGTAACGCTTGAAGCCCTCCCCTCTCCCACCGCTTGCAACGGGCCGGTGGGGAGGGGAAGCAACGCCGAATTATAGTGAGGAGCCCTAGTGTGGCCGAGGCCCCCGGCGCCATGACCAGATACCCCATAGACCCTAGCGATCGGAAACCCGTTGGCAAGAGCGGCGAGACCGTATCAGCCATAGGGATAGGTACGTGGGCTATCCGCGACTATAGGCGCGCCGAGGAGACCCTCGTCGAGGCGGTCGAATCGGGCATAGATCTCATAGACACCGCCGAGATGTACGGCTGGGGTCTTGCCGAGGAGCTAGTGGGCCGCGTCGTCTCGAGGGTTGGGAGAGGCAGGGTCTTCATAACCACGAAGCTGTTGCCAGAGAGGTTTAGGAGCCTCGAGGAGGCCGAGAAGGCGGCGAAAGCAAGCCTCTCCAGGCTGGGGGTCAGGAGCGTGGATCTACTCCTAATACACTGGCCCGACCCCTACACGCCTATAGAGAGGCAGGTACGCGTACTCGAGAGCCTCTGGGAGAGGGGGTACGCGAGGTACATAGGCGTTAGTAACTTCGATGCGAGACAGTTGCAGGAGGCGCTACAGGCTACTAAGAGAGCCGAGATAAGCGTAGACCAGGTCCACTACAGTGTGCTCCACAAGAGGCTTGTCGAGGAGGAGCTGTTGCCACTCGCGCTAAAAGAGGGTGTGACGATACAAGCCTATACCCCGCTAGAGCGGTGCGCAGTGTCAAAGCACCCTATCGTGAGGAGGGTTGCCGAGGAGCTCGGCAAGACCCCGGTTCAAGTGGCGCTCAACTATCTCATATCGAGGCCTCGTGTAGTGGCGATACCCAAGACGGAGAGGAGGGATCACCTGCGGGAGATACTCGGTGCTATGGGGTGGAGACTGGAGCCACGCTACATGGAGATACTCGAGGCTATATGAGAAGATTGTTTCGAATGAGGGGCACCGCATAACCCGGTAATACCCGCGCGGCTTCTCCGAGAAGACCAGAGGTTAGATTAGCCTATGTTCGCGGCTGGCTTCACGTCAACAGATCTTATCGCAGGCGGGGTGCTGACTATCTATACGCTGCTAATCATCCAGGCCCTTTCCGACTTTTACGCTAAGCTCGTCGGCATGGGAATTCACGAGAGGCTAGCCGTCTATATCAACCGTAAGCTGGTTCACGCGCTCGCAGCCGGAGTGGTTACGGTACTCACGCCAGTCATGTTCAGGACACCGTTCATACCCGCGGCTCTGTCGTTCGCGTTGGCCGGGATCCTCTTCATGTTGAAGAGGAGGAGGGGTGGGTTGAGATGGTTCCAGACGGGGGAGGATAATAACGAGATAACGTTCAGCCTCGCGTGGGGCGCCTCGCTGCTGGCGGTATGGGGCGCCACCGGTAACATGACGCTCGCGATACTGCCACCCCTCTACATTAGCGTGGGTGATGCGATCACGGGCTTCACGCGCGCCATTATAGTCGGGAGGAGGGAGAAGCACTGGGTAGGCAACCTGGCAATGAGCCTAGTCACGGTGCCCACCGGCTACGCTGTGCTAGGCCCCATCGGGGCCCTCATAGGAATGGCTGCGGCGATAGCCGAGAGACTCGATAAGCCGGTCGACGACAATGTGGCTATCGCCGCGGTTACGGCAGTGGGGGTTATCGCGGCTCACATGGCGGGTCGGTAGGGTTCCTCCTCGTCACGGCATCAGGGGCGAAGGATCCCGGCTCCTCATCCCCACTTATACGCGCCTAACAGTGCCTTGATAACAGTCGTTAGGGGCTCAGGCGCCTCTAAGACACGGTTAGAGCGTATTGTACAAGCTCCGCGTGAGGCTCAGGGATTACCAGGAGGAGGCTCTCGCCTGGAGCCTCTCGAAGCCCGGCGCTGTGGTAGTGATGCCGACGGGCTCCGGCAAGACCGTGATAGCCGCCGGGTGGGTTGCGGTGAGGCTCTCGAGGGGGGATTGTAGGAAGGTGCTGATCCTCGAGCCTACGAGGATACTGGTTGCGCAAGTCTCCGGGGTCATCTCGAGGGTTGTCGAGGGGGTGGAGTCTTGCAGCGCGACCGGGAGGCTGGATAAGCGTGAGAGGGTCGCGGTATACAATAGGTGTCGTGTCGTCGTCGCCACCCCTGAGGCGGCGTTGAACGATCTCGAGGAGATACGTGCAGCTGGCTTCGACTGTATAGTTGTGGATGAGTGCCACCATGCTGTGGGCCGCGATGCCACCGTTGGGGTGCTTGAGGGGCACTCGTGGCGGTATAGGCTGGGGTTGACGGCCTTCCTACCGCGGGAGCGGGAGTGGCTGGCCGAGAGGCTCATCGGCGAGGTTAGAAGGTGGTCGTGGAGCGATCCGCGGATTGCTCCCTATGTTCCACCCTGGATAGGCGAGGTGTACGAGACCCCGCTTAACGAAGCCGAGATGCGCATATTCAAGGCTCTGGAGGAGATGGCGTCAAGGCTAGCCGGGCCGGATAGGCTGGTTGTGAGGCTAGCCCAGAGGTGGCTGGTTCGCGATGGCGTCATAGCGCTGTGGGATAGCTTGTCGAGGGAGACGAGGCTAGCCGAGCTCCTGGAGAGCGTGAAGGGGTTGTTGTACGCTCCTGGTGTTAGGCCTGCCCACAAGCTAGAGCACTTGCTCCGAGCTCTAGAGGATCACGGGAACCCCAAGACGATAGTGTTCATTGATCGCGTTGTCGTTGCCCAGTATGTAGCCTCCGTCCTCTCTAAGCGCGGGTACCGCACGGTGCTCATCGCTGGCCGCATGCGGGTCAACGTGGAGGAGGCTTTAAGAGAGGCTAGGAGGCCCGAGACTCGTGTAATAGTCTCCACTAGTGCTGGAGAGGAGGGCCTCGATCTCCCAGAGGCCGAGATGCTGGTCATCTGGAGTAACGTGGCGAGCCCGCTACGCTTCATACAGAGGCATGGTAGGGTTCGTAGGGCCGTGGGGCGCGGCGGGCCACCGCGCATAGTAGTCTACCTGGTCACCCCGGACACGCCAGACATGGATTCTTTCGTCGAGGGTCTCGAGTATGCTCTCGAGGCTGGAGTCGATGTGCCGGTGGACCCGGCGCTGCTCGATGTGCTTAGGAGGAGGACTGTAGAGGCTCGCGTGCTTAGCGTGCTACGCGAGCACCCGATGCCACCAGAGTGGGTTGCTAGCGTCACCGGCCTGGCTCTCGACCGGGTCGAGAGGGCTCTAAGGAGGCTTTGCAAGCGAGGCGACGTACTCTACATACACACTCCCTATGGCCGTGTCTATGCTGCGAGGGATACGATACCGCTCCTCTACGAGAAACTAGGCGAGTATCTAGCCGGTGACGCCAGGCTAGAGGATGCTACAATAGTCTACACGCTTGTCGACGGCCGGAAGGGTAGGGTCGATGCAGACGACTGGAGAGAGGCTTTCAAGAAGCTCTCGAGGGTATTGGGCCACGCTAACATCCAGAGACTCCACTTCTCAACCTTCTACCCGCTCCCAACAGGCCCCCTCGTGCTCATAAACCTGAGATACACGTGCCTCATAGACGACACTGCTAAGCTCGAGGCGGTGCTGCGCAACGCCTTCAGCACCAAGCTCCTAGAGTATCGTGGGAGGGAGCTTGCGAGACTGCCAGGAGCCGGAGATACTCTCGAGGCTGGGGAGGGAGGTGAGGGTATACGCCACGACACTACCCAAGAGGCTAGCGGTGCTCCTGGCGGCAAAGATGGTCGAGAATAGCGAGGGGGTAGTATGCATCCACACCGACGACGAGAAGCTAGCTCACGCTATGCTCGAGCTCCTAGCGGAGAAGGGTTTAACGAACAAAGCCGTGATGGTGAGAGACGCCTCTGCCTGTAAAGGGATGCCGACCATACTCGTGGCGCAGAAGACGAAACCACCCGAGAACCTAGAGTACCTCATGCTAGTCTCGCCGGGCGCCAGGGGCTCCAAGCTCGGCTTGACAAGGCTCCAAGCCGTACCCCTACAGGGAGGCGTCTATAGGCTACGGATAGGGCATCACACGATCCTCGTAAGGGAGGAGGATGGTAGGCTATGCGAGCCCAGGGACATGCTCATCTACCAGGTGGCCGAGGCCGCTAGGAGAGCCGTGAGGGAATACGGGCCACTACCAATACGCGACGTGGTGCAGCTTGTGGCGCAGGAGCTGGGGCTAAGCAGGAGTGAGGCACGACGCCTCCTCTACGAGGCCATCTCGGCCGGCCTGGTGAGAGTTGAGGCGGGTAGCGTCACGCTCTAGAAAGCTCACTGATCACCTCGACGAGGGTCCTGGCTGCCGCCTCCACGGTAGCCATGTCGAGGGCGCCCATGAGCCCTATTCTTACGACACTCTCCCTATACGGCCCCATGCCCGTGGCTATCTCGAAGCCCAGGTCGGACATCCTACGCTTAACCTCCGGCGCCTTCACACCCTCGGGGAGCTTGACAGCTGCGACAGTGTAGCTTCTCGCGCTCCTCTCCGCGAGCGTATCCAAGCCCGCGGCGTCGACAGCATCGTATAGTATCCGGGCCCTCTCCTCCTGGATCTTGTACCGGGTCTCCATCCCGCCCTCCTCCTCTATCAACCGCAACGCCTCGACCAGAGCCCTCACCACGTTAACCGGTGGCGTGAACGGAGTCTCACACTTCTCGAGGAACTTGTCGTAGAGGGCGAGGTTTATGGAGGGTGGCGGCGAGCTCCTCTCAGCCACCCTGTTAATCCTCTCGACGAGACCCGGCCTCACCAGTACAATCCCGAGCCCCGGCGGCGCCGCTAGACACTTCTGGGTAGCAGTGGCTACGGCGTCAACACCCCACTCGTCCATGTAGAGCCTCTCGCCCGCAAACCCCGAGACGCTATCCACCAGGAGGAGGGCCCCATGCTTGTGTGCGAGCTCGGCAGCCTCTCTCAACACCCTGTTAGCGACGCCCGTACTAGTCTCGTTGTGGACGAGGAACACCGCCGAGTAGCTATCCCTCTCCAACGCCTCTCTAAGCTTCTCGAGCCTCACGCTCCTACCCCACTCCTCCTCGACAACATCAACCACCAACCCCCTCGCGCGCATAGTCCTCTTGACCGCCCTCTCGCCGAACTCGCCGACAACGTATGCTAGCACCCTCTCACCAGGCTCCAAGAGGCTGTATATCATCGCGTCTACCGCGGTGGTCCCCGAGCCTGGGATAAGGTAGACTCGCGCATCCCTAGAGCCTGCGGCGTCGCGGAGCCTCTCCACAGCCTCGCAGTGCAACTCACGATACTTCTGGCTACGGTGGCTGAAGATGCCCTCAGAGAGGGCCTTCAAAACCCTCTCGTGTATCTCCACGGGCCCGGGCGTCAGGAGCACCACGATACGCTCACCTTAGCCCAAGCACCTCTAGTATAGCGTATGCGGTCTCCTCGGCAACCCTCCTCTTAGCTTCTCTGGTCTCAGCCCCAATGTGGGGAGTCACTATGACCCTCGGGTGGCGTACAAGCCTCCACTCCCACTCCTCCCTCGGAGGCTCGTGCTCCAACACGTCAAGCGCCGCAGCGAACACCTTACCCTTCTCCAGGTACTCTAGGAGAGCCTTAGTGTCTATCACCGGGCCCCTACTCGTGTTCACTATTATCACCCCATCCTTCATCTTCTCGAAAGCCTCCGCGTCTATCATGTGGTAGGTGTCGGGGGTTAGGGGCACGTGGAGCGTTATAGCATCAGCCTCCCGGAGCACCACGTCAAGATCCTGCACGAACCTGGCGCCAATCTCCCTAGCCCTCTCGCTCGCATCCACGACATCGTATGCGATGACGTTCATGCCTATGCCCTTGGCGAGCCTAGCCACCCTGAACCCTATCCGGCCGAAGCCTATGACACCCAGCGTCTTTCCTGCAAGCTCCACCCCAGTCCACCTGCCCTTACTCCACTCACCCCTCTCCAGGCTAACCACGTGAGCCTTGATGAACCGTGCAGCAGCTATCAGGAGGCCTATGGTAAGCTCGGCTACGCTCTGGGCGGCGGCACCGGGAGCGTTCACAACCCTGATACCCCTCTTGACCGCGTACTCGACATCGATGTTGTCTAGGCCCACGCCAGCCCTGGCAATAACCTTGAGCCTCTCACCCCTCTCGATAACCTCCCTCGTAACCTTAGTCCTGCTCCTCACAACCAGGATGTCGTACTCCCCTACTATCTTGAGGAGCTCCTCCCTGGGGAGTCTGGGCCTATAGTCAACCCGCAGTCCGTGCTCCTCGAGGATACGAATCAGCTTCTCGTCCACCGGGTCTGTTATCAGGACGCGCATCCCGTCAACGGTGCGAAAGGCGATCAGCCACGCCTAGCCACCAGGCTTCCCTGCCCACACTCACCCCACCTTAATAACTTGCCCCGGGCGTGCTGGACGAGGGGGCGGTGAGGAGAGTCATGCCTCCCGAGTACGGTGACGAGACCGGGGTAGCCGAGCCCCTCTACACGCACGACGCTATCCTGACAAGCTTCTCCACAGCCTCCAGCGCTGTGGAGCCCAGGTAGACCATCATCGGCTCCTTGCCCCAATCCCCCCTGTGGTACACCACGTCGGGCACCAGGGGCTCGGAGGACTCCATCGCGACCCTAAACCCCCATGGTATCGTGCCACCCTCAACCCTCTTAACCTCGGGTGGTTCGAGACGCCTATCGTACATCGATACCGTGAACCCGAGCCTCTCGGCGCACGCTACAAGCCTCTCATCGAACACCGTGTTCACAGCCCCCCGCACCCACGTGGCCCCCATCCCCTGCACACTCCTAACAGCGCGGTAGAGGTGGCTAGACGCGCGGAGAGCAACGGGGCCGTAGATGGGCCTACCACGCCCCCTCCTAACCCTACCCTCGACACCCGCCCACACATCAACGCCGAGGGGCGCCACGGAGACTATATTGAGCCCCGTCTCGGGCACAAAGCGCTCGACAACACCCCACTCCTCTACGAGCAGCCTAAGCGCCCTCTCAACGTCGGCCACGACCTCCTCGTGCCAATACCCCTCGACCCTAGGCCAAGACAGTCTAGCCCCCAGACCCCCGCGAGCATTCGCAACGGCGTTGCTCGCAACCCTCCACGCTAGTCTAGCAGAGTCCTCGAGCCCCAAGCCTAGAGCCAGGCCGGCGGCAAACGCCCCCAGGTACACGCAGCCGGTCCCATGGGCCCCGCTCCCCTCGCCCACACACCCCTCGCCCACAACCATGTACGAGTCGTGCTCGACCAGGACATCCCTACACTCGAGCCCATGCCCACCCTTAACCACTACAGCCAGGAGGCCGTAGCCGCGTATGAGAGCCCGCGCCGCCTCCACGGCAGACCATACGCTCGACACCCTAACACCCGTCAACTCTCCAGCCTCGACAGCGTTGACGAGCACTATGTCAGCCTCTCTAGCTAGAACCTCGAAGACTCTGCGAGGCTCCTCTACTAGACTCCCCCCGGCACTAGCAGCCCAGACGGGATCGTAGACCACTAACGCGCTACGCTCCCTAAGCATCTTGGCGGTGGTGCGAGCCTCCT
The DNA here is from genome assembly GCA_964613695.1 of uncultured Desulfurococcales archaeon. Lineage (GTDB taxonomy): Archaea > Thermoproteota > Thermoprotei_A > Sulfolobales > Pyrodictiaceae > Pyrolobus. Next base: position 8,659 of record CAZTIR010000005.1, read on the forward strand.
CCACCCGCGGGTGCATCGAGAGAGCGGCAACGAAAGGCTCGCCTATCTCACCAACAGCCCTCTCGATGAGCTCGCCGAGAACATCGTCACCCACGGGCAAGACTCTCTTGACGCCCTCGCGCGTATCCTCGACGACCAACGCGGTGGGGACGAGGGTCGAGTAGACTCCAAGCATGCGTGCAACACCGGCTATCTGTGCTACACCAGCGGCGCCGCTTGGATCAACACCTCCTGCTGCGAGAACAGGCCTCGGATAAACCCCGCCGCCCACGTAACCACCATGGGGCTGTGAGGAACGCTGCCCTGCCTTGAGGCCAACGGCCGGTGATAGGAACGCCCCGTTACCGAGCCCCACTTTTAAGAGGAGTTGCTCCACCCACGCTCCGGTGTCCAGTAGAGTGGCGTGGGAGGCGCCAGGCTGGGGCTACGGGTGGCGTCGTCGCGCACCAAGCACGGGGCTAGATCTGGGCTCCACCTGGGTAAACCTCGTCATAGCCGCTCTCGCCGCCTCCTTCGCGCTGCTGGGCAGGCGCCTCCTCTCACCGACGCTAGTCTACGACTATTACGCCCTAGGCGTCCTGGCTGGGGCGCTAGCAGGCTTCATCCTCCACGAGCTCGCGCACGAGAGGACAGCGTATAGGCACGGGTGTTGGGCGCGCTTCGTGCTACACCCCATGGGCCTCGCGCTCACGATAGTGTCCGCGATACTGCCCGTGAAGATAATAGCGCCTGGCGCCGTGAGCATCGCGTGCCCCGGGGGGCGGGGTGGTAACCCTCTCGCCGCGGAGAGGATAGCCCTGGCGGGGGTTCAGGTGAACATAATACTAGCGGTGTTGGGGCTTGTAGCATCGTACCTGGCGCCGGGTGCAGTGTCGCTAGCAGCCTACGGCTTCGGCGCTATAAACGCGTGGGTCGCCCTCTTCAACCTCATACCCTTCCCGCCCCTCGACGGGTATAGGGCGGCTAGACTAAACCCCGTGAAGTGGCTTGCGTACTTCGCGATAGCGGTGATAATCTGGCTCTTCTACATGTAGCCTCCCTATACCCTCGCGAGCGGAGAGACAAGCCTTGCTATGAAGAACCCCTGCGTCTCGTGCACGTGGGGCATGAGCCTCCTAGCCCTGGCCACCGCCTCGCCGTAGACCCGGTACCCGGGCTCGCCGGGTATCCCGGGCTCCTCGAGCTCATACCCCTTCCTCACGATATGCTCCTCGCCCTCCTCCGGCAGGAGGCTGCAAGTCGCGTAGACGACGCGCTCTGCCTGAGTCACCGCGTTCGCGAGGAGCTCAGACTGGAGCCTCACAAACCTCTCAACCCACGAGTAGTCCTCAAGGTGCATCTTTATCGCCGGATCCTTCCCTATAGCCCCGCTCGAGGAGCACGGCGCGTCGAGCAGTATCTTCGGTGGCTGCCTCGGGCTCCACCAGAACCTCGAGTCCACCACGGCCACGTGAACCCTCGACAAGTCAACGCCGTAGAGGCGTAGGACCCTCATCATCCTCTTAACCCTCTCCCTAGACACGTCGAGCAGCACCATGTCGACCTTGTTCTCGGTGAGCATGGCTATGAGCGTAGCCTTAATCCCCGGGGCTGCTGCGAAATCCACGATATAGTCGCCGGGCTGCGGCCCCAGGGCCTCGACGACGAGAGCCGACGCCTTATCCTGGAAGACTATCTCACCCCTCCACATCTCCTCAAGGTGGTGGAGAGGCTCCGAGTAGTCAACGACGCGCAGCATGTACGGTAGGTCCTTATCCCTCCGCACGAACACGCCCTTCTCCTCAAGCCTCTCGACGATCGTGTCAACGTCGGTCTTGAGGGTGTTGACCCTAATCCACCAGACCTCCTCGTTGAGAGCGGCGAGCAGCCTCTCAGCCTCGCTATAGCCCAGGAGCGACACGAACCGCTCCACGAACCACCTCGGGTAGGAGTACTTGACCGCGAGGAGATCGACACCCTCCAGCCCCTCTAGAAGCTCGTCGACACTCTCAACCCTCCTCGGCATCTGGCGTAGGAGCCTACGCCTAAGCCTCTCGACACCCGACTCGAGCTCCGGCTGGAGCTTCACAGCCTCCTCGCCGCGGAGGAGGAGCCAGAGCCTAGCAAGCCTCCTAGACCCACCCCTAGCCCCGTAGACCCTCTCCTCCGCGTACCTGAGGAGATAGTAGTCGGAGACGATGCTCCTCGAAACCCTGTAGAGAGTCTTGGGTTTAAGCCCCTGGAGCCGCCTCCAACCAAGCCTCCTAACGGCCTCCTGGTACGCCTTGTCATGGCTCCACCTCTTCTCCATCACAACCCTCAACACGTGGGCCGCGAAGTCTACGAGAGCCTCTACACTCTTCTCTATCCCCACTGGCTAGCCTCCCTAGAGACGCATCCCAGCCAAACAACCCCTTATCAACGGTCACCAGGGCCTCTCCACGCTACCGCATAGGCGTGATAGAAGCTCCTCAATCTCCGCGATGAAGGCGCTATTGACGCTCATGTAGGGCTTGTACGGTCTCAGTATACACTCGCTGCCATACACGTGGATAGAGGCGACAACCCTCTCGTCACGCATCACGAGTATGCTGGTAGAGTGCCTAGCCGCGTAGAAACCCCTCTCCACGAGGCTCCTCGCCACAAGCCTAGCGAGCTCGACGCCCGAAGCACGCAGCACGAGACGCCCCCGGTGCTACGCGCGCAGCCCGCTATTTCAAAACCATTAACCACCCGCGGGTACAGGACCCGCGCCCTACGTTAACGCCGCGCTTGTCGGCATGCAAGGGGGCGAGGAGGGATAATCGAGGTGGCACGGTGCCCGCCTCCGTGTCGGACAGTCGAGAGGAGCTCGTGTGCCCCGGAGTGGGGAGATTCTAGAGTATGCGGGGAAGGGGGTTCGAGCGGGCGGAGAAGCTTAGAGACATCCTCCTCTACTGTAACGCGGCTGGCAAGCCCCCTGGCGCTTGTGGTGGTCGTGAACGAGTATATACGGAGTGTGAAGGGGAGGCTGTAGTAAAACCCTGGCAAGCCTTGAGACACGCGTCTCGGGCTCCAGTATGGTACCCTCATACACCTCAATCGATTAGTATTCGTGGTTCGCGTTAAGACGCGTGGATGGGAGTATCGTGCAGGTGCTGCGCGTAGAGAACCTCTGGAAGATATACCCGGGTGGTGTCGAAGCCCTACGTGGTGTTAGCCTAGAGCTTGAGGAGGGTGTTGTGGCTGCCCTCGTGGGCCCTAACGGCGCTGGCAAGACTACGATGTTCAGGATTATAGCCGGGTTGTTGAAGCCCACCCGCGGCCGCGTAGTGGTGGACGGCGTCGAGGTCCACAGGAACCTCATGGAGGCTAGGCGTAGGTTCGCATACCTCCCAGAGGAGGTCGGGGGCTACCGCAACCTCACGGGCCGCGAGTACATCCGCCTGGTGGTAACCCTCTACCTCTCCGCCCGCGGCGCCACGCGCCGCGAGATAGAAGAGGCTGTTGAGGAGGCTGAGAGGCTATCCGGCTTGGGCGACGCGTTGTCGAAGAGGATGAGGGAGTATAGTAAGGGTATGAAGAGGAGGGTGCAGGTAGCCTGGATACTCGCGGTTGCACCAAGGCTCGCGATACTAGACGAGCCGACGAGCGGCCTCGATGTGGAAGCCTCGTATAGGCTTAGGATGCTTATACGCGAGAAGGTGAGGGAGAAGGGTGTCACGGTCCTCTTCTCCTCCCATAACATGCTAGAGGTCGAGCACATGGCCGACGTGGTGTTCCTGATACACCGGGGCAGGATAATCGCCGAGGGCCACCCGAGGGAGATTATAGAGAAGACGGGCGCCCGTAACCTCGAGGAGGCGTACATGACCATAGTGGGTGGTCTAGGGTGAGCCTCCCACTGCTCATAAAGAAGGAGGTTCTAACGCTGCTACGCGAACCCGCAGTCATCATAATGATACTCGTACCCCTGATACTCTACCCCGCCCTGGGTGTCGGCATCTCGAAGGTGAGAACGCAGGTTGAGGAGGCTGCTAGACTGAAGGGCGTCAGGATAGCGGTTGTGCCCGCCAACCCACGCGAGGAGGCGGTGGCGAGGCTCATGGTCGAGGCTGCACGCTCACACGGCATAAACGTGACGCTCTCGCATAGAGACCCGTTGAAGCTCCTCGAGAGCGGCTACGATGTCGTGATATTCGTGCCGTGCGGGTTCACCTACAACATAACCCACGGGCGTAACGCCACCCTAATGGTATACGTGTCGGGCACGCCATCAAGGATAATGAGCCTAATGACCGCAGCCTCTAGCGCACCCCTCCTCCTCGCCAGGCTAGCCGGGCTCGGCGGCGCGGCCACAAAGGTTCACGTTGCTTTCCGGAGCTACTTCTTCATACACGGCAGGTTCTACAGCGTAGAGGATATCTCGAGGCTAGTCTTACAGAGCCAAGTCCTCCTCGAGGGCGCCTTCTTCCTAGCCTTCATCGCCGCATCCCAATCCGCGGTGATAATGGGGTATGAGAGGGAGGAGAGAACCCTAGAGGTTCTCCTCTCGCTCCCGATCCCAAGGCGTAATATAGCAGTGGCGAAGATAGTATCAAGTATACTAGTCGCCCTCCTCGCGACAATCAGCATACTCGTAGGCCTTTACGCGATGTTCGCGAGCAGCCTAGGCGAGAGCGCGGCAAAGACGCTAGGGTTCAAGCTATACACCCCGTTGGACGCCGCGCTCCTCGCAGCAGCTATGGCAGTCACCGCCTTCTTCACGGCAGCCGCCGCCCAGCTGCTAGCACTCTTCACCGAGAGCGTTAGGGGGGCACAGGCGGCAACCATGATTATAGTCTTCCCCGCGATATTCGTGATGATAGGGGGCATGTTCGGGCTAATACTCGCGCCGAGCTTCATACCGGTGCCCTACGCCGCGCTAGCCTACGCAGCATACTCCCCAATACTAGACAAGAGCATCGTAGCAGCATCCATAGGCGCGGAGGCGGTAGAAGCCGCTATAATCACGGCAGTGCTCGCAAAACTCCTAGACACAGAGCTAGCCATCACCGGCCCAAGGCTCCTAAAGAGGCTCAAACGCCGATGAGGAAGCTCTTCCAGGCCGAGAGATGCGGAGAAGAGAACCCGGGTCCGAGGCCCCCGGTCGGCGGCGCCTGACTCCCCACCGCCTCGGGCTACCCGCGTTTTCCTCACACCGGGGCAGCGCCCAGAACGGGATAAGCTATCAGCAAGGCCAGGGAGATAAGCATGAGGGCGTAGGAGGACCCCCGACGCCTACGCGAGTGGGTGGGGTTAGGAGCCCGGCCGCCCCGATTGTGGTGGGCCCGCGGGGATTCGAACCCCGGACCTCCGGGTCTCTCCCTCTCCAGACCCCTCTCATCCCACCCGGGTCGACAGACCCGGAGCGGACCGGCTGGTCTGGAGCCCGGCGCTCTGCCTGGCTGAGCTACGGGCCCACGCGCTCAAAGGGCCCACCATTGGCCATCCCCGGGGGGCGTCCCCCCGGGTCGCCCCGGGGCTCGACCCATCCCCTACCCTCCCCTAGACTGGTTTATACGCTTTCAAGTGCCAGAGTGTCCCTCTAGTTGTCTGTGCTTCTGTCCCCCTCCTCCTGCCTAGTGGAGTATGGTGTAGAGGAGCGGGACGAGCGTGGGGACTAGTATCGTGAGGATGGCCCCGTTTATGACCGCCGCTACCGCCCCCGCCGTGCCGTACGTCTTCACGTATATGGGTAGGGTTGTGTCCATGGTGGTCACGCCGCCTAGCGCCACGGCTACTGGTAAGGGGATGCGGCATCCCAGCACGCTAACCAGGATTATCGTAGCTTGCTCCCTGACGATGTTCGATAGGAGCGCTATCGCCGCTAGGAGGGCGCTCCCCGAGGCGGCTGCTATGTAGGGTGCCGTGAAGGTGTACCAGCCCATCCCCGCTGCTATCGCCGGGGGCACGCCGAGCAGCAGGTAGAACGGTATTGAGGCTGCAACGCTGCCGGTCATGCTGAGTAGGGGTAGGAGCACGAGCCTAGGCTCAAACCTAAGCCTCTCTCCAACAGAGCCTAGCTCGAGGCCAGCGAGGAACACGAGGAGTAGTAGCAGGGGGTGGACGAGGCCGAGGGGAGCCTCGAAACCAGCCAAGCCCAGCAGTAGTCCAGCCAGGAGCGCCGTGATCACAGCACTCGCGAAGCCCCTACGCCCGCCACCGCCGCCACACCCTCTAGCCTCCATCCTTAGAGCGCTCGCCAGTAGAGCAGAACCTGTCATCGACGCGGCGGAGTACAACAATGATAATGCGATAACGCTCGCAGCCTCCCTGGCGAAAGCAGGAGCCGCCACCATGCCAACGATAACCACGAGGGCCGCGACGACTAGGGTGAAGAGCCACCCGGGCGCCCTCAACCCGAGGCGCGCAGCCGCAAAACCCACGAGCATCGCTAGTATATACTCGAGCGCGTCGAAGAGAGGCTCGAGGCTCTTAGCAGCCCACCACATCACCAAGCCGCCGGTGCAGCCTGTTAAAACCAACTAGGGTTTAAGCTTAGGATGAGGTCGAGAACCCTAACTCCTTGCTCGCGGGGACTCTCCGCGCCAATACATACATACTCGAGCTAGACAATGCTTTTTTTTTTTTTTTTTTGTTTTTTTGGGGTTGATATTATAAGTAGAGTAGTT
>CAZTIR010000005.1:15300-46942 GCA_964613695.1 uncultured Desulfurococcales archaeon
CGCACACCCCCCCCCACCCCGGCGGCGGGGGGCCTTCTCACATCAAAATATATATACGTGGGCGAGATATTGTTTTTTTTTTTTTTTTTTGACTATTTATGCGGTGGATATTATAAGTAGAGTAGTATAGTTTTTTCAAATGGGTTTTAGCATACATGAGTCTAGGGGATAGGGGCGCGTATGGCTTAAGCATGGGGAGGAGGAGTAAAAGGTCGGCGCTCGAGATACTCTCCGATATCCTCGGAGAGGTTATCGGGAAGAAACGAGTCTCAAGAGCCCAGCTGATACGCAGTCTCGGTCTCAACCCGAACACACTCTACTCTTATCTCGAGCGCCTCGCCTCCAGCGGGGTGGTTGGACTCGTTGAGAGCGAGCGCGGCGTCTACGTGGAGCCTCTGCCACAAGCCTACCGACTCTATATGCTCGTGAGCCTCGTAAACAAGATGATGGAGTCGCCTGGCGCTGGCGACGGGTACAACCGTGCCGTGAGGGAGGTTTCCGAGAGTCTCAGGAAGGCTGGGTTCCGGGTAGTGTTCGCCCCCACCCTCCTCCACGATCTTACGATCGAGGGTTGCGGGTGTAGTCTCCGCCTAGCCCTCCTCACGGAGAACGATCCGGTTGCAAGGCTTCGTGTCCAAAACGCTCTAGTCTATGGTGTTGAGGGTAGCGCTGCTATAGACCTTAGCGGCTCGTGGCGGGGGATCCTCGACGGTGTAAACGCGTTCGAGGATGTTGATGAGCTTGTCTTGGTGCTGCGTAGGGAGTGTGGGTGCCGCTCATAGAGGTGGGTTGGGTTCCGGGCGCTTAGGGTTTAAAAGAGGAAAGTTGTGCTCGTGGTCTTGAGGAGCGTGCTGAAAGAGGGTGTGATGAGTTGCCCGAAGAAAAGGTGTACATTGTAGACCACTTTACGGGCAGCTATGCTCTCAACGAGAAGCAGGACCTCATCGCCTACGAGCATGCCCCTAAGACCCTCGACGACATGGTGGAGGAGGCTCTCAAGATAGAGCGTGGCGAGCCTAACTACGCGTTGCAGAAGCTTCTCGATAGGCTGAAGGAGATGGGCGTCAAGGAGGTCGTTATCGAGGATGAGAGGCTCGCCCGCTTCGTAACGAGCAAGGGCTTCGAGGTTAGGATAGAGCCTGGCAACGAGGTGGCGGTAGCCTTCCGCGGGCGTATCCCCGAGGTCGTCGTCGAGACCAAGTTTGTCGAGAGCGACGAGGAGTATAGGAAGCTTCTCCACGAGTTCAGCCTGGAGATAACGAGGCGTAAGCTACGCCGCGCAGCCCAGAAGCGCGACCTGCTTGCAGCGCAGGCCATCAGGGCGATAGACGATATCGATAAGACCACGAACCTCTTCGCTGCCAGGATACGCGAGTGGTATAGCCTCCACTTCCCGGAGCTCGACGACCTCGTGAGGGAGCACGAGGACTACATCAAGATTGTAGCGGAGCTAGGCCACCGCGAGAACATAACGAAGGAGAACCTCATGAAGCTCGGCTTTAGCGAGAAGAAGGCGGAGGAGATAGCGGAGGCCGCGAAGAAGAGCATGGGCGCCGACTTCTCAGACCTTGACATCAAGGCTATACAGAAGTTCGCCAGGATAACGCTCGAGCTCTACAAGCTACGCCGCGAGCTAGCAGACTACATCGCAGCCGTGATGAAGGAGGTCGCGCCCAACATCACCGCCCTGGTCGGCCCGCTTCTAGGAGCCAGGCTCATCAGCCTCGCGGGCGGCCTCGAGGAGCTAGCATTCCTCCCGGCCAGCACCATCCAGGTGCTCGGTGCAGAGAAGGCACTATTCAGGGCGCTGCGCACCGGAGGAAAGCCGCCGAAGCACGGCGTCATATTCCAGTTCCCGGCTATACACAGGTCGCCGAGGTGGCAGCGTGGCAAGATAGCGAGGGCGCTGGCAGCCAAGCTGGCCATCGCTGCTAGGGTAGATTACTTCACCGGCAGGTACATAGGCGACAAGCTAAAAGAGGCGCTGATGAAGCGCATCGAGGAGATCAAGAGGATATACGCTAAGCCCCCGAAGAGGAAGGCCGAGGAGGCCAAGCCCAAACCCGCTCCAAGAAAGAGGGGCAAGCGCGGCAAGGGTAGGAGGAGGGGAGGCCGCAAGAAGTAAACCCTTTTATCTACAATAACGCTAGCTCTCCGACCCCCAATCCACGGTATTGTTTTACTTCGTTCTACCGCCTCGTGTCGAGAGTATGTGCGTAGCCGCTCTCACCGCTAGTGAGCGTATCTTAGAATCTATCAGCATTAGAACCGCATAGTAGAGTAGTAGTGACGGCCCAGCCTCGCGCATCATGAGCATGGCGTGCTCTATGATATTGATACGGTACTCTGGTCGTGTAAAGATGCGTGTGAGTAAAGCTGCTAGTATAGTATAGGCTGCGACCGGTGCTATGAAACGCTCTAGCGTCTCTCTCCTCAGCCCGGGGGGTAGGAGTGCTAGCCTAGCCGTTAGCTTTGCAAGTGAGGCTATCGAGGCTGCAGCCCCCCACGCGATCGCCGCTTCGAGGTTATTCTTGGCTATCATTATTAGGCTTGTGAAGACTGCTAGGTAGAATGTTGCCGAGGCAACGTCCACCATAGCGTCTAGTTTTAGCAGCCTACCGGGTCTATCAGCCATGCTCTTGTCTACGCCCTTAACCAGGGCCGAGATTGTTGTAGAGGCGTGGCCCACGAGTATAGATAACGCTATGAGCGGGAGGGCTGGCGCATAGAGGGTGTATTCTCTCCCCGCTATTGCTGCTAGTTGAACCGGTTGCGCTAGAGCATAGCCGACTGCAAATGCGGTGATAGTGTACGCCAACCTCATCGTGTCTAACGGCGTCCTGTACTCGCCGACTTCTAGGGTGTAAGCCTCTATCCTCCTCAACGAGAATTGTGTGAGATCTGCGGCTAGTCTCACGAGTATGCTCGTGGCGAAGAACGCGGCTAGGGCGTTCTTAAAACCGGCTATGATAGCTATGGTGGCATCAAGATTCCAGATTAGCGACGCGGCTACGCTGATCAGAGGCACCCATATTGAATAGAGCCAGTCTCGTGCGCACCTCTTACACACTGTCCCATCGTATATGCTGAGGGCCATCACTAGGTCTGATGCGAGGCTTGCTACTATGCACGCAGCTGACACTGTAGCCAGGTTGAGTATCCTGGCATACCACTCGAGTATCACGAGGCTAGAGTATATCGAGGCTCTTAGAGCAAGACTGATTGACGCTATTCTAGCGTCGCGTGCAGGAGTAACGGTGATGAGGCCGATGTTGACGGACAATAGGGTTATGCATGCGGCTAGAGCGAGTGCCAGCAGTATGTTGCCCGTTAGGGGCGTTAACACTAGTATAGCGGCTAGCAGAGCTATGAACTCTAGCATAGATGTAATGATTAGGAATGTGGTTCCCGCTCCTCTCACCGAGCGCGCGATATAACGGTACGCCCAGTACGCGAAGGGTATGATGGCGATGTTCGCGTAGGGCACTAGCTTTCTCGTAGCATACTGGTATACGGCATAGTCGCTTGGAGAGAGGCGCCTAGCTAGTATGAGACTAGCGGCTATACCAGCGAGGAGCGACACTAGCCTACCCGCGCTGAGCATGAGGGTCTCTCTCAGCAGCCCCACTACCTGCTCGACCCGAGCGCGGTGCTAGCGGCTGGCGGAGGGTTAGTGTTAAGCGCTGGGGTTGCCATGGTGGCGGGGGTGTATGGTGTTTGGAGGGGTTGGAGCTAGTACACTTCTACAAGACTGTGCCCATACGCATAATCCGCGGCGAGGGGCAGTACGTGTGGGATGATAGGGGTAACCGCTACCTCGACTACCATACGGGCTACGGCACAGCCTTCCTCGGCCACCGCAACCCCTACGTGGTGCGTAGGCTGAGAGAGCAGCTAGACAAGATTATGACCGTCTCCCTGAGCTTCGAGAATGATGCGAGAGAGGAGGCTCTGCGGGCACTCCGCCGTGTGCTACCAAGCTACTTCACCCACGTCTTCTTCCAGAATAGTGGAGCCGAGGCTGTCGAGCTCGCGTTGAAGGCCGCTGTCAAGGCGACAAAGGGTAGGAGCGTATTCGTGGCCCTCGTACACAGCTTCCACGGTCGCACCCTCGGCGCTCTCTCGGTCACGTATGGGGTGAAGTACAGGAAGGCTTTCGAGCCTGTACTCCTCAAACCCAGGTGGGTTAAACCCAATGACATAGAGGGTCTTGAGAAGGCTGTCGATGATAGCGTCGCCGCCGTCATACTAGAGCCCGTGCTAGGCGAGGGCGGGATAATACCCCTCGACCCCGAGTTCCTGAAAGCAGCTAGAGAGATCACCAGGGAGCATGGGGCTCTGCTAATAGTGGATGAGGTTCAAACGGGCTTCGGCAGAACCGGGCTCCCATGGGCCCATATGGCTGCGGGTATAGAGCCGGATGTCATGACGGCGGGTAAGGCTATCGGCGGCGGGTTCCCTGTGAGCCTCGTAGCGTTCCAGAAGTGGGTTGCCGAGTCTTTCGAGACCGGCGAGCATGGCTCCACCTATGCTGGCAACCCGCTGGCAGCAGCCGCGGTGACGGGGGCGGTGGAGGCTTTCGAGGCGGAGAGGGTTGCTGAGCAGGCTAGGGTGAAGGGTGAGGACGTGCTGGCCTACATGAGGGAGAAGCTGGGCGGGGTCAAGGCTGTTAGGGATATCAGGGGCAGGGGCCTCATGCTGGGTGTCGAGCTGCGCTTCCCTCCCGGCAAGGTGCTCGAGTGCCTCGCGGAGAGGCATAAGGTGCTCGCCCTGAAAGCGGGGGCTACTGTAGTGCGCTTCCTACCACCATACCTCACGAGTATAGACGAGCTACACTACGCGGTCGACGCGTTGACCGATTGTATAAAGAGCGTCTACTCCTAGAATAGGAGGGTTTTCACAAGCACGAGCGTCGCCATGGTAGCGTAGACGCCGGCCACGAGCCTCTTGTGCGCCTCCTTGCTCATGGTTATCATCTTCTTCGATGAGAGCGTGGAGCCTAGATAGGTCCCTAGTACGAGCGGGAGGGCTATGAGAGGGTTGAAGAAACCGTGTAGGATGTACACGCTATCGGCGAGAACCGCGTTACTGACTATGACGAGTCTTGATGTTGCAGCAGCCTCCTTGCTCGAGAGGCCCAGCACTACCATCAACGTTGGGACCGCGAAGCTACCCCCGCCTTTACCAGCCAGGCCCGAGATGAAGCCACCGGCGAACATAATGCCGGAGGCTAGCGCGTACCTGCCGAGCATGCTTCTCAACCCCGCCCTCGGCTCTAGCATAGTTATAGCTGCGCTAGCGTAGAGCGCGGCCGAGATGAAGTAGAGTAGTGCCTTTGAGTGGAGGTTGACCGCTATCAGGGAGCCCGCGAGCGCCCCTAACGAGCTCGAAACAGCCACCACGAGGCCGTGTCTAAAGTGGAAGAGCTTCTCGCGCAAGAGTACATGGAGGCCGCCGAGCGAGGTGCCGATTATCGCGAAGAGGCTCGCGGCCACGGCGTGGTGAGGCTCTATGCCAGCCAGGATGAGCATAGGTGTCATTATCGAGCCGCCGCCTATGCCAGCCATGCCCCCTATGTAGCCGGCCCCGAAACCTAGGAGGAGCGCGACCAGGACTATTACAATGTTGTTCACCGTCTGTTATCCCTTAGCTTCTGGGTGGTGGGCGAGCAAGGGTTATTTTAGGAGCGCGTCTCCCCCGGCTCCACCACGAGCACGTCTACACCCCTGGCTATGTTGACTAGCTTTGACGACACGCTGCCTAGCAGCTTCTCTGCGAGCCCCCTACCCCTCCTACCGACCACTATGAGGCTGCACGAGTTGCTCTTAGCTGTCTCGAGGAGGCCCTCGGCGGCATCACCCTCCACTACGAGAGTGTCGACATTGATATTATACTTCTCTTTTATCTCCTCGGCTAGCTTGTCCAGCCCCTCCCTAGCCGCCTTTATGATATCCTCGGTGGGGAAGACCTCGGGTAGGAGGAGCTCGCCGAGTAGCACACTAGGGCCGGGCACCACGGTAACCACTAGGAGCCTAGCGTCGAGCCTACGCGCTATCATCGCAGCCTTCTCCACCGCCCTCCGCGATGCCTCACTGCCGTCAAAACCAACTAGTATACAGTTGTACACCACGGCCTAGGCCACCAGGCTCCTCTACGAGATGCTCTTGTATAAATCGTGTATCACCGGCCCGCTGGTATGGTGGAGTATAGAGGCGGAGCATCTCCACCGGTGGAGTGGATGCCCGTAATGCTCGTAGTATTCGACCCGGACGGGCTCCCCGTGGACGTGCGCGGCGCCGAGCTACTAGACCCCGACGTGGTCGCTATGACCGGCGCGGCCTTCTGGAGGATAAGCGCTGACGTGAGCGAGGCCCTCGGCGCCAGGGTGGATCGTGTTAGCGTGAGAGCCGGGCCCCTACGACTCGAGATAGCGTTCGGGGTTGACGCGGGCTACGCTGTTGTTATAGACGAGGTTGCAGCGGCGCTGCTCGAAGCCGGCGAGGAGGTGGAGGAGCTCGCGGAGGGCGAGGATGGGGTGGAAGAGCTGAAAGCCTAGTCAACCCTTCTTCTCCATCAGCTTGAGTATCGCGGCGGCAATATCCCCGCCCGTCTCCTCTAGAGCCTTTCTAGCCTCCTCCAGGCTGACCCCCGCCTGCTCGGCCACGAGCCTGACATCCTCCTCGGAGAACTTTGGCGCAGCTTGCTCCTCGACGCGCTCCTCCTCTAGCCCGTCCGCGGGTATATTGGCTATCATGAGATAATACTGGCCTTGCACCTTGAGCAGCACTAGCTGATCGGGCTCTGCTAGTAGGCGCCTACCATCCTCAGTCTCTATCACGATGCGCGACGCTTTCACATCCTCGGTCTCGACCTTCAACCCCAGCCTACGAAGCGTCTTGGCGAGGTCACGTGGTGACATGGCGAATCTCAAGCGCGGCTCCCCAACTTGTCAAGCCGCCATCCCGAATATAAAAACGGGTTACAGTGTCACAGTGACGCCGTCGACGGGTATTATCAGGTTGCGTGGGAGTAGCCTATAGGCTCTCAACTGTCGTAGGCTGAGGGGTGTGAGGTGCACGGGTATAGCTAGTCGGGGCTCCAGCTTCGAGATGAGCTCAAGCGCCTGCCCAACGGTCATGTGACCGGTTTCCCGCGCCACATCCTCCCTGCCCGAGGGTAGTGTAGCCTCTACAACCAGCACATCGACCCCGCTCAGCCTGGAGAGGCTCTCGAATAGTCTCTCGTCGAGCCTGGTGTCGCTCGTGTAGAGTACACTCGAGCCCCCGGCCTCCACCAGTGCCCCGTAGGTGGGGCGCGTGTGCGAGACCTCGACTAGAGCCACCCGGATATCCTCGACCTTGAACCCCTCCTCAACGATATCCGTGCGTGGGTTGACGGAGCCGGGTAGAAGCTCTATCATCACGCGCAGCTCCTCAGCCACCCGCTTGTGCAGGTAGATGCGGATGTCTCTACACCCCTCCTCGACCCTAGCCACGGCTAGGCTCGTAACCCCAGCCCAGTGGTCGTGGTGAGAGTGGGTGATGTAGACGGCGTCCACCTCGCACGGGGAGTAGCCTAGACTCCTCAACCTCTCTACGCAACCCTCTCCACAGTCTAGGAGGAGCCTCGCGCCCCCAGAGTCGAGTAGCAGCGAGGGCCCCGCATAGCCAGGCGGCGGGCTCGAGCCACCAGCCCCTAGTATCGAGAGCCTCGCGCTCAAAGCCCCCGAGGCCTCCGGGGGTTGTGCCTCCACAGCTCCAACGGGTTTTGAGGGACCCCTCTTGCCGTATCGACTAGAATCGTGGAGGGCTGGGTAGGGGATTGTACTTCGTCGTCTTGCTGGGGCCGGCGGGTAGCGGGAAGTCCCACCTTGCAGCCGCGCTAGCAGACTGGATGGAGGCTAACCAGCTCCACGTGACCCGGGTTAACCTAGACCCGGCTGTAGAGTGGCTCCCCTACACGCCGGACGTGGATGCGAGGGATTATGTGAACGCGCGTAAGATAATGGAGGACTACCAGCTAGGCCCTAATGGCGCCATGATAGCCTCGGTTGATATGCTGATAAGGCATGCTGATAAGATACGGGAGGAGATTGAGGCTACGAGAGCTAACTATGTCGTGCTAGACACTCCCGGCCAGATGGAGCTCTTCGCCTTTAGAGAGACGGGGCCGATGGTGCTCTCGAAGCTGTTGGAGGGGTATAGGAGCGTGGCCGTCTTCCTCATAGACGCTGTAATGGCTGTCAGGGCTTCTAGCCTTGCATCAGCGGTTCTCCTCGCGTACTCGGTGCGCTTCCGCCTCAAACTACCACAGTTGAACATCGTGTCTAAAGCAGATCTGCTATCCTCGAAGCAGATGGACGAGATAGAGAGGATGCTCAACGACCCCGACTACTTCTACGAGAAGCTTGTACGGGATCGCATAGACCCACTCCAGGCAGAGGCTTTCACAAAACTCCTCGAGTCCATGATGCCGCCGGGCGCCACCGTGGAGAGCGTGATACGCTTCGTCTCGGCCATCTCCGGTTATGGGCTCGACGATCTCTACGCCGGTATACAACAGGTGCTTGTTGGCGGGGAGGACTTCTTCACCGAGGAGCCGAACCCCAGGCTATAAAGGGCTTTCAACTCCCACGCGATAAGCCGGTGCCCGAATAGTGGATGACGAGCAGCGTGCTGTGCCGAAGGAGGTAGGCGGGAGGGGCTTCAGCATCGTCTCGATACTCCCCCTCGTAATGCTATCCTTTGTCGTGAGCTTGGGGTTTGCTGCTCTCAACCTAATCCTGCCGTACTACCTCCTGGCTCTCAAGGGCTTGTTGACAAAGCCTCCTGACACGTTAGCGCGTATTCGTGGAACTGAGAGGGTTGCTATAGAGTTTGGCGCGATGACCACCGGCTTCATGGCGACTCGTACTCTCTTCGCGCTGGTTGGCGGGGGGCTGGCTGACAGCTATGGGAGGCGGAGGATGATAATAACTGGTAGCGTGATATACGTGATTGTGGCGGTGCTCTACGCGTTCACGAGCAACGTGTGGCAGTTGATACTGCTACGCTCCCTGCAGGGGGCGGCCTCCGCGATAGTATGGCCTGTGGCGGAGGCCACGCTCATAGACCTGGTGCCCTACTATTATCGTGCTAGAGCGCTAGCTCTCTACACGATAAGCTTCCAGGCGGGCAACATACTAGGCCCGGTGGTCGGCGCAGCGGCCTACATTATCGCTAGGGGGTTCCTCCGGGGTGTTGATGTTCTAACCCTCCTCCGAGCCCCATTCCTGATATCAGCGGCGATAATGGTTCCTGGTGTTGTTGCCGCGCTGCTCGTGCCCGAGACTGTGCGTAACCGCGTACGCGGCGGGTTGAAGGCCGCGGCGCTCAGCTTCACAACAGTTTTCAGGTACGCGAGGGGGCGCGTAGGTAGGAGCATCTACGCCATATTCGTCAATAGCCTCGTAAACGGGCTGGCTCTCGGGATATTCACTAGCGTTGTCATGTTGTTCGTTATGGAGAGGGTTACCGCGAACCCAGTTATACTCGGGATAGTGTTCTTCGTCGCGAGTATCACGGGGATGGTGACGGCATACCCTATGGCGAGGATAGCGGATAGGCTGGACGTTAGGAGCCGGAAGAGGATGCTAGTCGCCGCCGCATACGCCGCGCGCACTGCGTGGCTGTTGATAGCATTCGTCTCGAGCGTCTGGCAGCTACTAGCGGCTATGATACTCGCGCAAGTGGGCTTCAGCATACTACTGCCGTTGCTGAGGACTGCGTTCGCGGAGCTAGTGCCGAGCGAGATGAGGGGAAAGGCGTTCGGCGTACAACAGGCGTTCTTCAACGCGGGTATGGCAGTGGGGCCCATGATAGGGGCGACGCTCTACAAGTTGTGGAGCGGCTGGATCCTGCTAGGCGGGCTGCTGGAGGGGAAACAACTAGTGTTCATAATAGCTACTCTACTCGGCTACTTTGGGGCTACTATACTACTCCTCTACTACGAGCCCATCAGCATTGAGAAGCCTACTCGATAGTTTGTAGTGCTTGCTTGTAGACGTTGAGCACAGCCCTGCCAGACTCTATGAGCTTCTTCTGCTCCTCCTCCGAGAGCATCTCTATCATGGGCTTCACATAGCCCCTCGTTACTAGCGTCGGCACGCTAATCACGACGGGCTCCTCGAGGCCTGGCAGCCTCTGCTCGACACCAAAGGCTAGCATATGATCCTCGGGGATGGCGAACCCCCTGATGACCTTGATGAAGGCGCCCGCCGGGCCCCACATGGTCGCGCCAGTCGTGGCTATGACCTCTGCTGCCACCTGGTGCACCTTCTGCTCCATAGCCTTCTTGTCGAGGAGCCTTCCCTTCCTCTTAACCCACTTGTCTATGTGGATGCCGTCCACGTACACGGTGCTCCAGGCTACGAACCCGGACTCGCCGTGCTCGCCGACGAAGAAGCCGGTTACCCTGCTAGGCTCTACGCCAAGCTCCCTAGCGAGTATCGACCTGAACCTAGCCGTGTCGAGCATGGTGCCAAAGCCGTAGACCCTCTCGACCCTAGCATACCTCTTGAACACCATCGTCATGGCGTCAACGGGGTTCGTTGCTACCAGGAAGACCGCGTTCGGGTTCCTCGGGGCAACGGCCTCGGCGATATCCCTCATTATCTTGGCGTTCTGGCCTGCTAGGTCGCGGCGGCTCATGCCAGGCTTCCTCGGCACACCCGCCGTTATGATCACAATGTCGGCTCCGGCAACGTCCTCGGCGTCGCTCGTAGCCTCTATCTCCACGTCGTGCATGCTGGCTATGGCTACGTAGTGGCGGAACTCCTCGGCTATACCCCTCACGTAGTCCTCGCGGAGATCCACCAGTATCATCTCCTTCACGTACGGCTCCTGGAGGACGCGGAAGGCTACTGCCTGGCCGAGCCTACCAACTCCGATGACAGCTATCCTAAGCCTAGCCACGCCGAAGCCACCGTGCGTACCGCTATACAGCGCCCACTCAAAAACACTGAGCGAACCTGTTAAGACCACGCTTAATCAGTAGCCGCCGGGCAACTGGCTCCTCGTGCAAGGAGCCCCCTTGGAGACATAGCACGAGGCCACTCGATGAGCATGGAACACGGCATCCTCGAGGCTCTCGCCTCTGGCGAGGGCGTCCAGCAGGCCAGCGTTCCACGCGTCACCAGCCCCCGTGGCGGTGACGGGGTTCTCGGTGTAGAAGGGGTTCTCGACTATCACGCGCCCGGGCTCGCAGTGGGCGGAGAGCGGGGTGTGGAGGCATACCGTGTAGCCGAGTAGCTCCGCGAGCTTCGAGGGCAGCTCTCTCAGGGAGGTGTCCAGGTGGTGCGCGTAGTAGGCTGCCTCGTTCTCATTCATGCCTAGTATCGTGAGGCTCCTAGCCCTGTAGGAGCGTAGCGCCTCGAGCATGAGCCGCGGGTCGCGGCCCCGCAGGTCGCTGGTGTCTAGGAGCAGTATCTCGAGCTTTGAGAGGCTATCGGCTAGGCTGCGGGGATCCCCCCAGGCGGCTATGTTCACAGCCGCTCCTAGCTCGAAACCCTCCCCAAGCAGCTCCTCGAGCCTAGCTCGAATACCCTCATCCCTGCCTATCGAGGCGAGGCACCCCTTCTCCGAGAACATTATGTTCACGAGCCTATCCCCCCTCTTGACCTCCATTATCGCCGAGAAGCACTCGCCCCAACCACCCAGCCTCACAACCCTCACCCCCCTCAGCATGGCCCTAGCCACCTCGGCGTGCACGCTAGACCCAACGACCCCGAGGGTCACATCGTCGCCGAGAGCTGCTAGGACCCGCGCCGTGTTCCCCGCGTTGCCCCCGGGCCTCACAACACCCCTCACGAGCACATTACCCCCGCCAAGGGCTATGGTCTCGCGTATAGCCTCGAGCAGCTCCTCGGCGCCGGGCAGGAGGGGGTGCATCACAACGTCTATGAAGAAGTCGGGTACTACCAGGATTCCCCTGCTCAACGCCACCCCATTATCTCCAAGCCACGTGGGGATGGGTAAGTCTTGGCGCTATCCCCCGAACTGCTAGCAAGGCTCCTGGGTGCTAGCGGCAGCGCCCTCGACACGAGCGGCTTGAAGCTAACCCTCGGGGATGTGTACGAGTACGCATCCCCAGGCTTCCTGGGCGCAGCGGAGAGGAGGCTGCCCGAGTACCGCCGCGTAGAGCCCACGGGGAGAGTCTATAGGTTGAAACCGGGCGCCTACCTCGTGCGCTACTCTGAGGCCGTGCGCGTGCCTATAGGGTTCATAGCCCTGGCGTACCCCCGCTCAAGCCTCCTACGCATGGGCGTCATTCTCTACACGGCAGTCTGGGACCCTGGCTACGAGGGTAGAGGGGTTACTCTACTCGTCGTCCACAACCCTCACGGCGTGGAGCTGGAGAAGGGCGCGCACATAGCGCAGCTCGTCTACATACCCGTCATCGGCCCCTCGAGAGAGTACCGGGGCGTTTACCGCGGCGAGGGGCTACGGTAGCCTCTCAAACCCTCCACGAGCCTCTCGAGAGCCTCGAGCAGGGCCTCTAGGCGCTGCACCCCCTCCTCGGTGAGCTCAGCCACGACCACCGGCCTACCCCGGATAGAGCGCCTGAGCCTAACATAACCCGACTCCGCCAAGAGCCGGGTATTGTGGTCTATATCGCTCCAGGTTAACCCGGTACCCCTCCTAATCTCGGAGAGGGTGGCGGGGCCGTGGATGTAGAGGAAGAGGGCTATGAGGAGCCTCTTCTTGCTCAAGAGAAGCGCGTCTAGCCCGCCAGCCTCCCGGATAACCTCCTCCCCGCTCACCCCTCCACCAGCCTCCTCGAAGCCTCTCTCAACGCGTAGCCGCCTGCGATGAGGTAGATTAGGAGCAGTAGGCCCGAGGCGAGCGCGGCTCCGAAGCCCAGGGGGGCCGCTGCTAGCACCAGCGGCGTCGTCGCCGCTAGGAGGATGCCCGCTAGTAGCAGTGAGCGTGCATGTATAACCGTGTAGAGGAGTAGTAGTGAGACCGCGAGCCCCGGGTACCAGGCTACGCTCGGATACCATCCTGGCGCTAGGGGCGAGGGCGCATAGGCGGCACCTACACCCAGGAATGCTAGCCATGCGCGAGAGTCGCTCGTCTTCACGCCGCGCTTGGCTAGATACCGCCACGTGGGGCCCGCAACCCAGTAGAACGCGGCGATCGAGAGCACTATACCAACCGCCACGCCTATGATGGTAGAGATTCCCTCGTTTAGGCCGTAGAGCGCCCCCAGGACGCCAGCCACTATAATGGAGCCGATGACGCCCATCCCGAACGCGAAGAACGCGTAGGCGTTCACGGCTTCTAGTAGGAAGCGTGCAACCCTCCTGACGAAGGAGGCTAGCTCCGCCGCCTCGGACAAGTCCAGCCCCATTGACTGCACACCGAGTGTATACTGGGGGCCTCGTGGACTATAGGTGGTCGAGATGCTCTGGTTTGGAGAGCAGCGAGACAAGATGATATAGCTCTACAACCGATATATCGGCGGGTTACCCATGCTACGCGACTATATCCTCGGCGTGCTGCTCGGAGCAGGCATAGTGTTAGCCCTGGTCGGCTCTCTCACCGCACTGCTGGCGGCCCGCTACGAGACACTACTCTCGACGATGAACAGCAGTACACTATCGAGCATTGATAGTCTTGCTGCGCTTGTGGAGGAGGTTAACACGACGAGGCTCCTAGCGCTGTACAAGAGCGTGTACAACGAGACCGGTGTACTCGTGAAACTCGTCGAGAGATACGAGGAGGTGTACAAGAGGCTTCCGCGTTATAAGGAGGAGTTGGGGAGCATCGAGAGTATAGTGGAGAGCCCCGAGTACGACGAGATAGTATCGCTGATGAAGATGCTATCATCCGCGCCTATCCCGGGGGCCGAGAAGCTAGCGGTCGTCGTGCGCCTGGCGAAGGAGGCTAAGAGGCTCATACCCGAGCTGCTAGAGCTGCTAGACGAGGTTGAGAAGATAAAGCCGTCGATGCTCTGGGAGGGCGTGAGCGTTTTGAAAGAGTTCGAGGAGCGTGTGCCGCCGGATAGGCTGGCCGAGATACTCGCCCACGTCAAGACGCTCGCCTCTAGGGCCAAGCTCCTTGAGCGAGAGTACCTTGAGGTGCGTGACGCTCTACCAAGGCTCGAGATCCTGGGTTTAGCCGCGGCGGGTGCTGGTGCCGCACTAGCCTCCTTCTCCCTCGTGTACTACGCTCGCGTGGGAAGGCGGGAGGCCAGCTAGAAGAGCGTATTACCCTCCCATGTGTGCTGTACACCCGTGGCCTAACCCTCCCACACATCCATGTAAGGCTTCGAGGTGGCCGCCTTGCCCCGCGTCAAGATATGCGGCATCACGCGCACAGAAGACATAGACCTCCTCGACGGCCGGGTAGACTACCTCGGCTTCATTACGGGTCTCCGCGCCTCACCCAGGGTGCTCGAGGCCGGTAAAGCAGCCGACCTGGCCTCAACAGTCTCCAAGTCGACGCCGGTAATGGTGGCCTACGGCCTAGAGCCCGACGAGGTGGTTGAGCTCGCGGGTAGGTATGGGGTCTTCCGGGTCATCCAGTACCATTGGTTCGAGAAGCCGAGCGGCTTGGCTAGGCTCTCGGCCAAGCTGGGCGAGATAGGGGTGAGGCTGGCCCCGGTAATCTACTATGGCGTGGGTGGCTGGACCCCCCTCCACCCGCTGTTCTACAGTCGCGTCTCGCAGGTAGCAGAGTACACCCTCCTCGACGCACCCAAGAGCAGCCCAGCCCGCTACGATGGAGGTCTTAGGGTGCCGGTGGAGGCTGTGGAGGAGGCGGCTAGGCTGGTGACCAGGCTGGGGGTGGCTGGCGGGATAACACCCGAGAACGTGTGTAAGGTCGCCCGCCTAGCGTGGCTCGTTGACGTTAGCAGCGGTGTTGAGGAGAAGCCCGGTGTGAAAGACGCGGCTAAGGTCGAGAAGCTACTAGACAACCTGGGTAGGTGCGCTAGCCGAGAGGCCTGAACAAGCGTGAAGGGTAGTACGCGCATAGCACGCCAGATACACGCCCTAGGATACCCGTTAACAACCCGAGGCGCGGAGCCAGCACAATAGGAGCGTTGGAATGCCTAGGCCCAGGCCCGGGGACCCGGCGCCAGACTTCGAGGCAACAGCGCACGACGGCACGCGTTTCAAGTTGAGCGAGCAGCGGGGGCGCATAGTGGTGCTCTACTTCTACCCCCGCGCCATGACACCCGGGTGCACGAGGGAGGCCAAGCGCTTCAACGAGCTCCTCGAGGAGTTCGAGAAGCTGGGTGCTATTGTCGTGGGCGTGTCGACAGACCCGGTTGAGCGTAACAAGAGGTTTGCGGAGAAGCTCGGCCTCCGTTTCAAGCTCCTGAGCGACCCGGAGGGGCGCATAGCAAGCCTCTACGGCGTGTTGAAGACCGGCACTAAGCGCCCGAGCGCTGAGAGAGTAACGTTCGTTATAGACGAGGAGGGTGTCGTGAGAGAGGTGTTCGAGAGGGTTAGGCCTGCGGAGAAGCATGCAGACCTGGCTCTAGAAGCGGTGAGGAGGCTACGGACGCAACAACCTGCAGGCATGTAGCCTCTAGCCCAGTGGGCCCGCCGGCCCGCGGATTGTTTCATAGCTCTTAACGCTCAGGGTACTACCCTCACCCCTAGGCGCTGCGCCACCCGGCGTAGCTTCTCGTCAAACGTTGCCAACACCGCACCGTATTGCCTCGCCGCGGCTAGTATTATGAGGTCGTTGACCTCTCTAGGAGCGAGACCCATCTCTCTGAGCATGCGGAGCGCGGAGACTAGAACACTGGGCGGTTCCGGCGCATACCTCACCCTCCTGTCGCTCAGATACTCTCTTATCTTCTCCGCGACGATCCACGGGTCTACGCCGAGCTTCTTAACCATCACCCAGATGTACTCGTGCAGGACTATCGGCAGTAGTATAATCTCGCGCGCCTCGTCTACAATACGCGCTGCGGTAGTGTGGTGGGGGCTATCCTCTACAGTCTCGTATACCAGCACGTTCGTGTCAGGAAGTAGCCTCGTCAAGAAACTCTACAACCCCCTCCTCCATCTCCTCGACGGTAACAACCCTGCCCAAGCGTATTGTGAGCCTCTTCCTCCGGGCAGGCGCTATCTTTATCACACCCTCCTCCTCGTCAAACCAGACTTCCACATAATCGCCCTCTCTTATCCCAGCCTTTTTACGCACGGTGGCGGGTATGGTGACCTGGTAGTTCCTCGTGACCTTTACAACCTCGCGCTCCGCCAGAAGCAACCCCCTAGTGGGGAACGATGCATAGTAGTATATAATCGCTTCTAGTAGGAGGGCTTGTTCCTATGCGCTCATCCCGACGGCTATAGCTCCCGTCCAGCCCGCTACCCTAGGGCAGGCTCATGGACATAACCGATATAGACGAGGTCGAGAACATATACCTTGACGCTCGCTACCCCTGCACAGCCCTCCTCGTCAAGACTAGGAGCTTCTGCCGTAACGCCTGGCTGCTGGACGACGCGCTCCGCGAGCTATGCAACGAGCTTAGGAGCATACTCCGTAGGGCTGGCCGCGATAGCGTGAGTAGGAAGTTCGACCCCAGTCTTCTAGAGAAGAGCGTGGAGGAGCTTCTATCCACGTGCAAAGCGGCTGTAGCCGGGTTGGAGAGGCTCGGGAGCCGCGTAGCGCCGCTCCTCGCGAGGGCCCTAGCCGCTATCGAGGAGTGTGTGGGGGCTCGGGCTCCGCCATAATCCTCACGCTATCGGTCCTAGCGAACCTCCTCACTGCCCTCGCGTGCTGGGAGTAGCTTAGAGGCTATATCCCTAAACCTCGAGGCCGTTCTAGCCGCGTCGCCTGCTATGTTGAGCAGTCCCCCATAGTCCCCAAGCTCCAGCCTGGCCTGAGCCTCGCCCTCTGCTATCAGGGCGGCTATGTCAGCTAGTAGCCTCCACGCTCCGCTCCCATGCTCCGCCAGGTAGACTAGGCCCCTCTCGGTTGGCGCTAGTAGCTTCCTACCCCCGCTTGGCGCGTCTGGCTCGAAGCCCTTAGCCTCTATCAACCCCTCCTTCTCGAGCTCGGAGAGAACCGTGTAGACCAGGCTCATCGATATCAGCTTGACCCTCGAGAACATCTCGAGGAGCCTCTTGTAGATTGCGTAGCCGTGCATGGGCCCGTTTCTCGCGAGCAGGGCTAGTATCGCAAGCCTAACAAGCCACCTTGTGCTGAGCCTTGGGGGCTCCTCGTGCACACCCGTAAGCCTCCCGGCGGTCTAGCCCCGGGCTCATGCCTTTATTCCGGGATACGCTACTTTACCAAATTGAAAGTGTTGGGGGTGTTAAAAACGCCCTCAGCAACGCCGGTTTCTTCACCGCGTCTGGAAGGGGTGGACCTCCTCACCGGGCCTCGTGTAGGGAGAGTATAGGGTAGCATTGAAATATCGTGCTCTTATGCAGTCGAGCGGGGTTGTAGATGGCAGAGGTCGTGGTTAGACTCCTCAGGGCTGTTAAAGAGTTTGAAGATGAGCTACACCGCGTCGAGAAAGAGCTTGAGCATGATGCAAGCTCTCTGCTCGCAGCCGCGGAGGAGAGGGCTAGGAGGCTAGAGGTGCGCGCCGAGGAGATAGTAGATTCCGTGAGGAACGAGGTGGCTAGGGCCGTCGAGGAGGAGGTTGAGAGGGTCAGGAGGGAGATGGAGGAGAAGAGGAAGGAGGTCCTTGGGGCTGTAGAGGTGCAGGCTAGGACCAACTTCGAGAAAGCAGTCCAGGCGGCCCTGGAGGTGCTGGTGAATGCCGTTAGGGCATCGGGGAGGTAGCGCGGCGGGCTACGCTACCAAGCTCGCGATAGCCCTCGGCGAGGCCCCCGGGCCCAACGGGATACGCGCCCTACTCCAATCAGCCTATAGCTACGAGGCTATCACAGAGGCTTTGAAGACGCTCCCCATCGCAGGCTGGATAGACGACCTGAGCACGCCTCGTAGCGTTGAGAGGGGGGTACGCCACTGGGCAGCTACGAGGCTAGCCCAGGCTAGGGTCTTCGCCAGCGGCGTCCGCGAGCTAGTGCACCTCGCGCACTCCCTCTGCCTAGCCGCGAGGGACCTCACCCTACTACTCCGCATGGCCTACTCGGGCCAGGAGCCGCCCCCCGTAAGCCAGCTGGCCGCGTACGAGGATCCATTGGCCCACTACGTGTTCAACCTCTACACGGACACCAGGAGCTACAGGGGCATCCTAGACGGCCTACGCCGCTCCCCCTACTACAAGCTAGCCGACCTGCTCGAGAGGTTTGTGAAGCTCGAGGGAGAGAACGGGATAGACGTCGCGATAGACGCGTACATAGCGTGGTTCTACGCCCAGGCTTTCAGGAGGGCGAGGGACGCCTACTTCCAGCTATGCCCTCGCATGGACCTGCTCTACGCCAGGACTATGCTAAACTTCGCCCTCCGAGGCGCACCCCGCGAGGTACTCGAGGAGTTTACGCGCCTACTACGGCCGTGCAGGCTCCCAGATCTCTCCAGGGAGGCCTCTGTCGGCGACCCAGAGGCGCTCGTGCTGAAGCTGCGTAGCACGCCCTACGGGGAGGTCACCGAGCGCGACATGCTCGACGCCTTCTCGAGGGTGGAGACGCTCATACTGAAGACTGCGAGGAGCCAGGCGATAATGGGGATAGCCTCGAACCCATCTAGCCTCCAGTACGCGGCGGCGGCCCTCAACTACATACTACTGGACGTGATAGACATAGGCACGATAGTGAACGGCGTCTATGCCGGTGCAAAGCCGCAGGAGATCGCGGAGAGTCTCAGCATACGCGCCTAGAAGCCGTTATCCGGCACGTGGCTCACCTCTATCAATAATGGTTTCCTCAGGGGGTTAGCCAGGCCAGCCACGTAGAACTGCCTCCTCGCCAGCATCGAGAGCGAGGCCTGCGTCACGTTCCCGAGGTCTAGGTAGCCGCCCAGCTCCTGGAGATCCGTGCTCGCCTGTAGTCTCGAGAAGAATATGGTGCCGAGGTTCCCCCTTATACCGGGTTTAATGTCGCGTGCAACCCTCTGGCTAGCCACTAGCAGCCAGAAGCCCCACTTCCTACCCTCCCTCGCGATCCTCTCCAGCCTCGGGGCCGAGGGTCTACAATGCTCGCAGGCGTAGTGCTGGGCCTCGTCCACGAAGATAGCCAGGTTTATGGGCTCGAGGGTATCGTGTATGATGCTCCACGCCTCGTCAACAATCCTCGCTATTATAGCCCTCTTTGCTACAATCTCCTCCTCGCCGCTCATATCAACCACCACGAGACCGTCTCGGAAGGCCATGTAGAGCACGTCGCTCGCGTCGAGACTCCTCCTCCCGAAGCTAGCATAGATATAGTCCGGGACCCGCTCGGCGTAGAGGCGGAGCTTGAGCAGTGTGCCAGTCCTGGCATTGAGCATTCGAGCCACCTCTGTAAGAGTCCTCGCGAAATCATCCTTACTCCAGGAGACGTGCTGGCTCTGGCTAGGCGTGCTCGCAAACCCTCTCCTCGCGCCGCCCTGCGCCTGTTGCAGGCACTGGGCCGCGTTCTGGAAGACGCCGCGCACCATGCCATCGTGGCAGTAGACGGCGGCTAGCACGTAATCCTCTAGGCTGCTGGGCACGTCCATGAGCTCTACTAGAACCTCGGCCATGGTTATAACATCTAGGCGTATGTCCTCTGCCCTCACAACCGTGTAGCCGTTGCTCACGGCGGCGGGTGCATAGTCTACGCCGCTATGGTCGAAGATTATCACCGAGTAGTGCCTCGAAGCCTCCCTAGCAAGACGCCTCACAAGCCTACTCTTACCCACCCCCGTAGCCCCAAAGACCCCCACATGCATCTTCAGCATCTCGGGGTCGAGGGGAGGCTCCCAGCCCGTGAACGGGTGCCTGCCAACCCTCAGCCCCCCGCCGCCCACGACAGCCTCGAGTAGGCTAGGCTTGTCCAGGAGGTACACCCTGCTACCCGGGTGTGGAGGATAGACGGGGGGCTCCAGGCTCCCAGAGACGCCGCCGTCGCTGAAAGAGAGGCGCGCAAGCCCATAGAACTCGACATAGGCGTTAGTAAAGGGATCTAGAACGTCATTGTCAAGCGCCTGGGGGTGTGTGACGTATACGTTTGGCGCCCCACGGCGCAGGAAGGGCTCATACCTGGTAACATACCTCACCACACCGAGGAGCACCGCATCGTCCCCGAGGAGGGGGTCGTAGACTGCAACCATGAGATCCTCTCGTATCCTATTGGCGAAGCTCTGCGAGACAGTGATGGGGGCTGATACTGCAGTCGAGCCGCTCAGCACTACACCAATCTCCTCGCCGAGAAGCCTCCTAAGCCTAGGCTCCAAGCCCACCCTGGCACCCCCGCCCTGCTAGACAAGCAACGGTATCACTATAAGCCGGGTGGGGCTCGGCGTGGGCCGCTGGTGTAGGCCTCATCACCATGCGCTCAGTGTGCCCTCAGCTCGTCACAGCCCCGGGAGGGGTTCCGAGCGAGCACCCGCCCTAATTTAGGAGGGTGTGCACCACGTCATAGTGTGGCGGTGAGGAGCCAACACCTAGCCGAGTGGTGAGGACTTCCCTGAGGGCCGAGCCGCGGCGGCTCGGCCTTCGTCCCCTCGCTCACCACTCGCAAAGACCAATCCTCCTCACAGCCGCCCCCGCTCATGGTGTGATGAGTGTGCCTATAGGCTCGCCCCCTCTTATAGCCTCCAGGATGCGCTCCGGGTGCTTCCCGTTGACCACGTACACCCTAACCCCCGACCTCTCGATTATACTCGCCGCGTAGGGCTCTAGTAGCTCGTAGCGGCCGGGCTCCACGCTAGACTCTATCACGCGTAGAGCCTCGCGTATGGAGAGCCTCGGTATCAGCCTTGCATCCGGGTGCTTAGCCGGATCCCTATCATAGACGCCGTCAACCACGGTAGCTATGACGAGCCTCTCGGCCCTCATAGCCTCGGCTATCAGGGCGGCGACGGCTGTGGTCGACTGGCCCGGCTGGAAGCCCCCGGCCACAATAGGGTTGACCCCCAGCGCAAGCTGCTCCAGAACCTCCTCGTAGCTTCTGGGAGGCGGGGCGGTTGAGCCTAGAGCCAACGCTACTATCCGCGCGTGTAGCCTCGAAACCTCTATACCCACCTCATCCCGCAGCGCCTTACTGGCCCCAAGCTGCTCGAGGAGGGTGACGTACTTCCTCGCCAGCCTCCCGCCGCCGGTCACGATGGCGAGCCTATACTCTTCCAGAGCCTCGCGCAACACCCTCACAATGCCGTGGAGTGTGCCAACATCTTCTACGAGCTTCCCCGAGAGCTTAACGACAACGCTCGGCCTCTTCTCCAAAACCCCGCCCCGTGCACGCGCCCAGCCGAGGTTATAAGGGGGCTTCCTAACCTGTGCAGCCTCCGGGGCGGATGACGGGAGGCCCCCTCGCACTATCCTACGGCCTCCGAACGCCCCGGTGTGGATGGGCCGCAGCCTATTAGACGCCCCGGCGGCCACCAACGACATGATGGATGGTTTGCCTTGTGTCTAGGCGTGCCGGGTAAGGTGGTGAAGCTCCTCGACGAGGGGCTGGCTCTGGTCGACTTTGGGGGCATCCAGAGGGAGGTTGACGTCAGCTTCATACCCGACGTTAAGCCCGGCGAGTACGTAGTGGTTCACGCCGGCGTTGCGATAGCTAGGATGGACCCCCAGGCCGCCGAGGAGGCTTTGAAAGCCTGGAGGCGTATCCTCGAGGAGATGGATAAGCTCCTCGAGGAGGTTGGAGAGGAGGAGGTGATTCCGGGCCCTGCACGAGGCTAGCATAGCCTTCTCCATAGTAAAGGCGGCGGAGGAGGCTCTCCGCGAGCATAACGTGCCCCCCGAGACGCGCGTCGAGGAGGTCACTATAGAGATAGGGGCGCTGGCCCTAGTAGACATAGAGAGCCTCAAGTTCGCACTAGAGGTTATCTCGAGGGGGTCTCGGCTTGAGGGGGCCAGGTTCCGCATAGAGGTTAAGCCCCCGAGGTTCAGGTGCAAGAGCTGCGGCTACGAGTGGAGCATAGAGGCCGAGAACCTCGATGACGATGTCAAGCTCTACCTCCACTTCGCCCCGGATAAAGTCTATGAGATGCTCCGGTGCCCGCGCTGCGGATCCAGGGACGTGGAGGTCTTAGAGGGCCTGGATATCAAGTTGAAGAGCATCAAGCTGGCGGAGGAGCGATAGGCTCAGCTCCGTCTCGAGTCATCACCCTCCTCAGCAGTTCACGGCTTCATCCCAGCCTCGGGAGAGGCCCCCCGTAGGCTATGCTATGGAGTATCCCCCTGTATATCGGGAGCTGGAGCCTCACAACACTATACTCGTCGACGTACACCAGGTTAGTCTTGAGAGCGGCCCGGAGAACCTCGTAGGCGGTGCGCGGGAGCGTGATAACCTGCCTCCCATGCATGTCGAGTATGTCCTTTGCAACCTCTCTCACGGGTCGACCCGTTAGCGTTGAGATCAGAGTTAGCTTCCAACGCGTCTTGAAGGTCATGTCGCGCATCCACTTCTCGACATCGCCCCTGTACTCGTGTATCACGACGAGCATGGCGTAAGGTAGTCCACCAGTAGCTCCCACTATGTTAGCCACCTCCTCGTTGCTGAGGCTTAAACCAGCCTTAGCAGCCTCTCGTTTCACAAACTCTGCGGCCGAGTCTGGGTCGAGCCCCCCGACCACCAAGGGCCTTATATACTCGGCTACCGTGCCGAGGAGGAGTGTTGCCTCAAGGTCGTCAACCGACATTATTATCCTGAGCTTCGTGCTATGAACCTCGATTAGTCTAGCCAGGCTCCTAACGAGCAGCGGGAGCTTACACTTCTCGCCAGGCTCCTCGCACATGACGCCATCAACGGCTATGATTACCCGCTCCTCACGTCCGTCAGCCTTGTCCAGCCCCTCGTGGACGCTCGCGGCTACACACTCCTCGGTGCTCCTCCTACACTCCTCTATCTCGTGTACACCGGGTATACGGAGGTGCTTGGGCGCCGGGCTCAGGTCCAGGAAGACGCGTAGAGCGTTCCTCTCTGTGCGGAGTATATGGCGTATTAGGAACGAGCGGCCGGATCCCACAGGCCCCCACATCAGGAGCACGCGTAGTACGCGCGGTGCATGGATGTAGGAGCGTATAACCTCAAGCTCCC
Source organism: uncultured Desulfurococcales archaeon (assembly GCA_964613695.1). GTDB lineage: Archaea > Thermoproteota > Thermoprotei_A > Sulfolobales > Pyrodictiaceae > Pyrolobus. Next base: position 38,441 of record CAZTIR010000005.1, read on the forward strand.
TCTCGCGACCAAGTATCTCGTTATCGGCTACCATGGACACCAGCTCGAACCCCTCGGGGGGCTCTTTAGCCCAGTAGCTCGGAATAAAACCTGTGCCTACTACGTGTAATATTGGTACTTGTATTGTATCAGCTTGTGGATGGTCGCAGCCGTGTCAATACCACCACGTGTCTATGAACAAGTGTTCCACGGCCACCCTCCTCCACGCCACGCACACCTCGTTAAAGACGCAGCCGGTCTCCCCGCAGAAACCCAGCTCCTTACACTTATCGGTACAGCCGTTGATGCAGACCATCCTCTCTCTAGAGCAGCAGGCTCTCCCCCCGCTCCAGAGCAGGTCGTCCAGCACATACGGGTCTATGCCAGCCCTCCTAGCTACAAGGTCCCAGGCTCTCCTCACAACCATCCTTATATACACGTCAGTCTCGTCGCCGACAACCCCCTGGCTCCAGGCTTCGAAGAGGCTCTGGAACCCCTCGAGAGGCTTAACAAGGCCCATGCGTAAAGCGAGACGGACAACATGATTGTCTACAGGCACGTGCTTATGCCACACATCCCTAGCCCGGAAAAGACCCCTCCTCTCCAAGAACTTGGCCAGGAGATGACTCTTCTTCTCGACGGGGTCGTTGTACGCTATGAACACCCTCAGGTGATCCAGGAGCCCGCGCCCGGGCTCCGGGTGCCTCCGTAGCCACCCCCCACTCTCCTCAAGGAGCCTCAGCGCCGAGCCACCGTAGAGCGCGAGAAGCTTAGAGCCTATGTCGCGGAGGAGCGCAGCCCTAACCTCCGGATCCGGGGGCTCGACACCATCATCGCTCCTCAGCCACCCCCTAACCTCGTCCGCTGTTAGCTTGGCGAGGCTACGGGCCTCGAAGAACCCAGGCTCCTCTCTAAACCTACGGGCTCCGAGAGCATAGAGGAGATCCGCTCCATGGTAGCGTACGCCGTCTACGACGCCCTCGTAGGGTTTGCCAGGCCTGCTCACCCTATGGTCTATCGCGACCATGGCGAGGAAATAGGATGCTACTAGCTCCGGGTCCGTGCCCCTAGGAGGGTAGAACCTCGGGTCCGTAAAGTCGTCGAGCTTCACCTTCTCGACTAGACGCGAGAATACTGGTGCAAGGCGGCTTACGGCACGATAATCTATCAGCAGCATGTACCCCACCACGGGGTGCAGTGGAGGCGCGAGAGTAGCTGGATTAGGGCCGCCCGCCCACCGCGACCCCATCGACCCGGCTAAGCCGGGCCTAGGGGCCGCGGTCGGGGCGCCGCGCCGGTTTGTAAACAGCGAGGCTCCGTTTATTAGCGTTGGTGTGGTGCTCGCCGCCCGACGGAACCCCCGCTCACCGTGGCCCGGGGACGCGGGCCTCTCTGCGGGGGCAGGGCCGTTGACCTAGGGTCGTCTGGCTCACCGTTTATGCTCTTTACGCGGTTAGGCCTAGGACCTTCTTAATGTACTCTCTGAGACCATCGCGCCCCTTACTATAGTAGACCTTAGCGTACTCGAAGATAGGCGCCCTCCTCATAGCCTCGTGGAATATCTTGATGGCCTTGACGCCCTCCACCTCGAGCTCTATGTCGAGGCAGGCTCTCCACACGACATCCTGGAGCTTTGAGACGAACTGGGAGTCGGTGGTGTCAGCCTGGTGTACTATCTGCGACTCGACCATCGTGAACGGCGTGGTGCCGTGCGTCTCTGCTACGGCGCGGACCAGGGGGTCTGGAGCCCCTCTATGGTAGAGCTCGGAGACCATTGCGAAATCGTGGCTTAGGTACCAGTCGCTCCGGGGCCTATAGCCTCCGGTCAACGGGTCCCTCTCGTACTGGTAGTACTTGAAGAGGTCGTGGAGGAGTGCTGCAGCCACCACGATATCCTTGTTGACGGTGGCCCCGTACACGTCACGGTACACCTTTATCAACTGTAATGCTATCTCGGTGACGCCCAGCGTATGGTCTAGAAGGCCGCCCGGGTAGGAGTGGTGGTTCTTGGGCGCTGCCGGCGACTCGTAGAAGCTTATCTTGGGCTCTACGTTCACAAACGTTATCCTAGGCTCCTTGAGGATCTCGACGGTGACAGAGCGTATCCTCTCGTCGCTAATCTCCCTCTCCGCTATCTCCAACAGCCTCTGGTGGATACGCCTAGCCCTCTCCTCGAACGAGGACATACCCTTCCACCCTCGCCACCCTGGTGACCCGGAAGCCGTTAATCTACCGGACGGCGCTCCAACCAAAGCCTAGAGGCCAAGCTTCTCGAGGAACATGCCGAGACGCGCCCGGAAAGAGTCCAGTGTCAAGCTTCTTGCTTTCTCGAGCCCCGCCCACGAGAGCTTCTCGAGCAATCCAGGTTCAGTCATCAACCTGAGCACCGCCCTAGCCGCCTCCTCGGCGTTCGTGTAGCCGAGCCCCCTCCTACCCTCCTCGACCAAGTCGGTCCAAGCGCCGCCGCTCCTGTGCACCACTACCGGAGTCCCCGCTGCCATAGCCTCGGCCACGACTATACCCCAGTGCTCGTTGATAGTCGCGTGTAGGAGGAGCTTAGCCCGGGATAACACCTCGTTTATCAGCTCTCGCGGCGCGTTAGCAACGAGGTACACGTCGGCCTCTCTCCTGGTGCTTGTCGAGACGCGGTAGCCTAGGGACTCGGCTAGGCTCCGCAAATACTCATAGTACCTCTGCGAGGATTTCGTCCCCGTCGAGCCCATGATGTATAACCGCGCCCCCCGGTACTCTCTCTTGACGCGCGGGTACACCTCGCGTATAACCCAGTGGTAGCGCTTCTCCTCGCTAAACCGCCCAAGCATCACGATAGCATCCACCCTCTTCTCGAAGGGAAGGGGCTCCTCTACGATACGCGTGGTTGGCGGGAGCGGCGGGTTTAGCACGAGGGGCTCGCGGCCATAGAACCTCGAGACTATGCCAGCGGTCCACCTGCTATTAGCCAGGACTAGGTCGGCAGCCTCGAACGGGTTGCTCCTGGTCACCAGCTTCGAGAGGAGCATATAGACGCGGAAATAGAGTCTCATGTGTAGCCTGGAGTATCTCTCGGCAAGGTACGGGTCCTCGAGGTAGTAGAGCCCCGTGCCCCTCAACTCCCTCCTCGCCACAAGCTCCAACGGGTAATGAATATACTCGATGATGGCAACACCCGCTCTCCTAGCCTCTTTAACGATAGGCGAGTATGTAGGCTCATCAACGAAGATAAGCCTCGGCCTGTAGAGCCTCAAACCCCTCCGGATGGCTAGGGGGAGCAACAGCCTCATGTACAGGTCGAAACTGTTAAGATTAAGCCCGAGGTCTATGCCAGGGTAGCCCTCGAGACGGATGCCAAACCACTTCTCGTAACCCTCTACTCGCAGCCGGGCTACAGACGCGAGCACCGGCCTATAGCCTAGAGCGTCTAGAGAAGCGGCGGCAGCAGCGGATACTAGCTGCACTCCCCCAGGCCTATTCCAGTAGTGGTGCGCAACGAGGGCAAAACCCTTCAAGCCGCCTTGCTCCAGGCTGCTCGCTAGCCAAGTAGCCGAGTTTCACATTTTCGCGCCCGCCTTCATACCGCGGGGGAGGAGGTGGTTCTGCATGGCCTCGGCTCGCGGCTTGGCTGCCGCGCTCCTACCGCTCCTACTCTCGATAGTGTATGCGGTTATCGTGCTAACCGCGGACGAGAGGCTATTCCTACTAGTGGCGAGGATTACTCTAGCAGGCGCGGCCATAGCCATCGGCCTGGTGGCTGCGTGGCTAGCCTACAACCTCTTCGGTTTCAGTAGAGTCCGGAGCATCGAGGAAATAGAGAAAGAGGTTATGAGAGAGGTTGTGGGCGACGAGGGAGAGGGAAGTGGCGGGCGATGAGTGGCCAACGGTACTGGTATACACGAAGCCCCTACACTGGTGGATTGCGGCTGCTTTCGCGCGTTACGCTAACGTGGTCCATGTGGCCGTGGACATGGGTACGCGAAGCATGCTGGCTAGGCGCCTACTCGTACGCTGGTCTATAAAGTATGTTGGGATGTGGGCGGGGAGGATAGCCTCTAAACTATTGAAAACGCGTCTTGTAGGCGGTCTCCCTCCGCGAGTCGACCTCGTAGTGTATGTTGACATGATGGTCCCTATAGCTAGGCATCCTAGGCTTCGACACGTGCCCCACATACTATGGAGTCACGATTCCCACGTACCGATAGGCTTCAAAATGCACTTGGCGTACGTGCAGAGCGGGATGGCGGATAGGGTCTATGCCACTCACCCCATAGCAGTGAAGAGGTTTAAGGAACACGGGGTTGACGCGCGGCACCTACCCTACGCGCTCGACCCGCTCCACTTCTACCCGCGTCGCCCGGTTGCAGAGCCCCGCCCCTTCTTCGTAGGAAATCCAGACCCCAAGAGGGAGCGTATCATAAAGGAGCTCAACACTATTCTAGAGAAACGCGGCCTGCCTAAAGTGCTCCTACTTAACGCGTATTTTCACGATTACGCGGAGCTTGTATCAGAGAAGCTGCTCGGGTTGAATATAACTAGGAGGGGTGAGCTCAACTGGAGGGTCTTCGAGGTCATGGGGGCTCGCGGCCTACTCATCAACGAGGATATTCCCGAGGTGCGCGAGATGTTCGTGGATGGGGAGCACCTGGTGCTATGGTCTAGTGTGGAGGAGCTCGCCGACATTATAGAGGAGATGTTGAATGATACCGAGAAGGCGTTGAGGATAGCTAGGAGGGGTTGTAGGCTAGTCTGGGAGAAGCACACCATAGACCACCGCGTCTGCCAGATACTGCGCGACGCGGGGTGGAGGTGCGAGCCCAGGCCGCCTAACAGGGAGGTCGCCGAGAGGGAGTGTGTTAAAGCCTCTTGACGTTCCTCGACAACGCTCCGGGAAGGGTTGTGGGGGGTAATCGCCTCGGAGTAATAGGCTTGGGTAGGGTTGGTCTAGTCTGGGCTGCAGTCCTCGCCGAGGCGGGGTTCCACGTTATAGGCGTGGATCTCGACGAGGCCAAGGTCAGGCTAGTATCGTCCGGCAAAGCCCCCTTCCACGAGCCGGGGTTGGACGAGTTCGTCTCCAGGGTTGTCGGCGAGGGCTTGCTCGAGGCGACGACCAGCTATGAGAAGCTACGAGAGGCGGATACGGTCTTCATCATGGTCGGTACCCCTCCAGGCCCCGGCGGCGCAGCCGACTTGCGCTACGTCGAGGATGCTGCAAGGAGGCTTGGCAGGGTTTGGAGGGGTGCTAGGGGCTACAGGCTCGTGGTTGTCCGGAGCACGGTCCCCCCGGGCACCACGAGGAGGGTTGTAGGCAGGATTGTTGAGAGTGAATCGGGTCTACGGCTGGGTGAGGAGCTAGGCCTCGCCATGAACCCCGAGTTTGTGAGCGAGGGTACTGCTGTGGAAGACTCTAGGAGGCCTTCCAGGATAGTGATAGGGGCTCTTGACGAGAGGAGCGCCGAGAAGCTGCTCTCGATCTACCGCGTGCTCTCGAGGGGGAGGCTGCCGCCCGTCGTGGTGACTAGCATCGAGAACGCGGAGCTGGCTAAGTACGCTAACAACCTCATGCTCGCCGCCAGGCTTAGTATCGTGAACGCGCTCGCCCTCATAGCGGAGAAGACTCCAAACGCTGACATAGACACTGTCGCTCACATCCTCGGCCTAGACCCCAGGATAGGCTCAGCGTATCTACGAGCGGGTCTAGGCTATGGGGGCAGCTGTCTTCCGAAGGACGTGGACGCGCTTAGAGCTTACGCGTCTAGCCTAGGGTTGGAGGTTGTAGCGTCTCTGTTCGAAGCCGTTCAGAAGCTTAACGAGTATATGCACGTCCACGCCGCTAACCTACAAGCCGAAGCGCTTGGCGGCCTGGCGGGCAAGAGGATTGCCATCCTCGGGATAGCATTCAAGCCTGGCACCGACGACACAAGGGAGTCGAAATCGTTGAAGCTGGCCCTGTTGCTGCGCGAGAGGGGCGCTAGCGTAGTGCTCCACGATCCTATGGAGGGTGCTAGGAGGGATGCAGCCAGGCTAGGCCTCGCTGTTGTAGAATCGCTCGAGGATGCCCTGAGGGGCGCTGACGCGGCCGTCGTGGCGACTCCCTGGCGGGAGTATGTCGCGCTGCATCCTAGGCGTTTCCGCGAGCTGATGAAGGGTAGTGTGGTGCTAGACCCCTGGCGCGTCTACGATAGGAGTGCGTTCGAGCGAGAGGGGCTGCTCCTCTTGCAGCTGGGGGTCTCCCGTGTAAGCGGGTAAATACCCTACGCGGGCCGCATGGCCCGGGTTTAGGGCGTTGCACGTGCTCGTCACCGGCGGCGCGGGTTTCATAGGCAGTCATACGGTCGACCTCCTCGTAGAGAGGGGGTATGAGGTAACCGTAGTCGACAACCTGGAGCCGGAGGTTCACGGGGGGAGGCTGCCCCCGTGGCTTAACCCCAAGGCACGGTATATATTCCGCGATATACGCGACTATGAGACCCTCTGTAAGCTTCTGAGGAGCGTTGACGCGGTTATGCACCTCGCGGCCCTCGTGGGCGTAGGGCAGAGCATGTACCAGCCGCGCCGCTACATAGACGTTAATGTCGGCGGCACCGGTACGCTCCTACAAGCCCTGATAGACTGTGGGGATCGCGTAGACACAATAGTCCTCGCGTCCTCGATGTCCGTGTACGGCGAGGGGCGTTACAAGTGCCCCTGCTGCGGTAGGATAGTCGAGCCCGGGTTGAGGAGCATAGAGCAGGCTAAGAGGCGGGAATGGGAGCACCGCTGCCCCCACTGCGGGTGCAAGCTTGAGCCCATCCCAACGCCCGAGGATAAGAGGCCGGATCCCCAGAGCATATACGCGTGGACGAAGCTGGCGCAGGAGCAGGTTTTGCGCCTGGCTGCCAGGGCTTATGGCTTCCGCCTCGCGGCGCTAAGGTACTTCAACGTTTATGGCCCGAGGCAGAGCCTCCGCAACCCCTACACCGGCGTCATAGCGATATTCACGGCGCGCCTGCTCAACGGCAAGCCACCCGTGATATTCGAGGATGGTATGCAGATACGCGACTTCATACACGTCCGGGACGTTGCCAGAGCCAACGTAGCGGCCCTCGAGAGGAGGGCCGACGGAGTGTTCAACATCGGCACTGGGAGGCCGACTAGAGTGATAGATGTGGCGAGGATGCTCGCCAAGATACTAGGCGTTGAGGTCGAGCCACTGGTGTTGAACAGGTTTAGGGTTGGTGATGTGAGGCACATCTACGCGGACATCACTAGGGCTAGGGAGGTGCTTGGCTGGGAGCCCCGGGTGAGCCTCGAGGAGGGGCTGAGGGAGGTTGTAGAGTGGGCTAGGGCGAACCGCTGGGAGGCGGAGGATAGGGTGGAGCAGGCTATACGAGAGCTGGAGGAGAAGGGGCTCCTAGTCTAGAAGCTCCTCCACAACCCTCCTCGCCGCGCGCTCAACATCCATGCTCCACACCCGCCTAGGCCTCGGCTTCACCCAGTCTAGGCTACACGCCCATTCAAGCGCCTCGACGAGCTCCTCCACGTCCCCCCTCCCCCGGAGCACGTAGTGCGGCACTCCCAGCCTCCTAGCCTCCGCGATAGCCTCGATGAGACCACCCCTAGCCGAGACTATCAGGGGCTTGCCGAGAGCCACAGCTTCCATCCCAGTCCTGCCGAAGGGCTCCGGGTGTCTAACCGGGTATACCACGGCAAGGCTTGAAGCCATGAGTCTCAGCGCCTCGGCGTGCGAGACTCTACCCAGGTATCTTACGCGCGGGTAGAGCCTCGAGACCCTCTCTACAAGACTCTCGAGAGACCCGAACCCCGCTACAATGAGGCTAGCGCTACACCCCCCTCTCGCAACCCTCGCGTAGGCTTTGAGGAGGGTGTCCACGCCCTTATACGGCTCAAGGCGTCCAATATAGACTATCGCATCGAGCCTCTCCGCGGCATCGGCCGCCGCTTTAATCTCGTCCTCGCTTATCGGGTCGTAGGCGTCGACGATGATAGAGCTGGCGTCGAGACCGCAGACCTCGGCAAGCTCTCTATACAGGTACCTGCTTACAGTGAAGACTCTCCTAGCGCCAGCAAGGTACCCGCATACCCTCTTCACCTCCCCCACACGTACAAGCCCCTTAAGCAACCCGAGCTCGCGGATCAGGGCCTTGGGGTGGAGGCTGGCTCGCACAACCACGCCATACGCGACGCCTAGTCTCCTAGCAGCCTCGGACGCTACCCCGGCAGTATAGTGGCTGAGCGATAGTATCGCGTCCGGCTTATAGACGGTTAATAGCTGCGTTATCACACCCAAGCCGGGTGGCAGGAGGCCGAAGCGTAGCCTCCTAGCGATGCTCGTCAGCATCCTATCCGGGTCTACGCCCGGGTTCAGTGTCACGCCCCTCACGCCCTTAGGGAGGCAGCCGAGGTTATTGTCGACGAGAGTTACGAGCAGGATGTCGGCTTTATCTGCGAGGTGTTTGACGAGTATCTGGTTCGATATCTCTCCCCCGCCGGTGACATAGCAGTGCATTGGCGTGATCAATGCTAGCCTAG